>CAIMLG010000025.1 GCA_903842235.1 uncultured Verrucomicrobia subdivision 3 bacterium | reverse complement strand
CCTGAGCGGCAACTACAACGCGGCGGGGACGCTGGCGAATTTTAACAACAGCGGGCCGGGGGGCGTAAGCGTGGCGAACGGGACTTGGACGCTGTTCTTCGCGGACCTGGGGGCGGGCGGAGGGACGGGGCCGAGCGTGCTGAACGGCTGGAGCTTGGAACTGACGGTGGTGCCGGAACCGGTGACCCTGGCGCTGGGGGCGTTTGCGCTGATGCTCGTGTCGGTGGCGGGTTGGAAATGGGTCCGGCGGATGCCGGGCCATGGCCGCGCGAGCTGAACGGACGATCCCATTAAAAATCTTTCACTGCCGGCTTTTTCGTGACGTGGTGGTTCCCCCTGCCTCGCGATGCAGGCAGCCCAGCCGTGGCTCCATTGACTAGTCGTTGCTCCCGGGCAACCCAGCTTCACTCAGGCGCACTGAGGTTTAGCAATCCTCTTTTCCGTTCGCTTGCTTTCCGAAGAAACCGGTCATCTGCCTAATTTGCCGTCAAATTGCTGTAATTTAGGGTTTTCCCAATGTGCCATGACTCTGTGGTGAGCGTGGGTCAAAAAGGGTGCATCATCGCTTTGGACGATTGTTTGGCGTCCAAGAAAACTGTATGTTTAGCGTAATCCAGACAACTGCAGCCTGAAATTTAATTTTGCTCAAGCATTAATACGCTAATGACTACCAAAAGGGCCTTGCGGCTTGGGCTTATCGGCCCCAGCCTAATCAACCGGTTTGATGCCTGAGCGTTTATTCCCTGTGTCTGGCGCCATCGGCCGAAACCCGTTTCCGTTTATAAATAACTTGTTAATTTAATTTAAATCCGCCCCCAATTCCTCAAACCTAACCCGACAAATCCCTATGAAGCTAACCCTCCCCTCCCTGCGCGTTGCGTTTTCCACCCTGCCGTTGCCGACCGGCCTTTCACGAGTGCCGGCTGGCTGGCGGCTGGCGCTCTTCGCCGGGCTCCTGGCCGGGAGCCTGAATGCTCAAGCGGATACAAATTATACGGCTTCTGGCAGTTTTACCTGGGTCTGTCCGGCTGACGTCACCTTATTGAAAGTGGAATGTTGGGGTGGCGGCGGCGGCGGCGGCGGTGATTCTGCTACCAGTTCCGGCGGTGGGGGTTCCGGTGGGGCCTATGGTCGGAAAAACTATTATACGGTCACTCCTTCCACCACCTATTTCATTCAAGTGGGGGCGGCGGGGACGGCGGGCGCATCTGGAAACAACGCCGGGGGAGCGGGCGGGACCTCGTGGTTTTCCAACGCCACCCCGGCGGTGGTCGTTTCGGCCAAAGGGGGTGGCGGCGGCCTCGGCGGCTCTTCGAGTGCCGCAGGAACGGGCGGAACTTGCCCGGCCGGGAGCACGGGGGATGTGACTTATTTGGGGGGTGCCGGCCTCACGGGGCTTAACGGCACCACGGTTGGGCCAACGACTGCCTACGGCGGCGGTGGTGGCAGCAGCGCGGGCACCGGCTCCGTGGGCAATGTCGGCTCAAACAACGGCTCGGCGGCGGCGGTGACGGGGGGGGGGCCCGGTGGTTCGTCACGGAGTGCCACGGCCGGCAACGGGAATGCGCCGGTGAGCGGCCCCGGTGGTGGTGGCGGCGGCGGCTGTTCGGCTGGGGCCAGTTCTCGGACCGGTGGGACGGGCTGGGCTGGCCAAGTGATCCTGACCTATAATCCGCCGTTGGTTTTGGATTGGGTTGGCGATGGGGTCAACAACCGCTGGAGCACCAATACGGGCAACATTTGCTGGGATAGCGGCACGGATGGTATTGCGGATCTCGGCTTTGCTGATGGCAACGCAACCACTTTTGGGGCGGCCGGAGCGGCTCGTCCGACAGTAAATCTCGAAACGCGGGTGGCGCCGGCGTCGCTCGCGGTCAATGCTTCCTCCGATTACACCTTCGCAGGCAGCGGCTGGCTCAGCGGATCAATGGCGCTGATTAAATCGGGGGCGGGCGTCCTCACCCTCAACTCCACCAATGATTATTCCGGCGGCACGACGATCAACACCGGTCGCATCCGGCTCGCTAACACCAATGTTCTGGGCACCGGCTTGGTGACCCTGAGCGGCGGGGCTCTGTCATCGTCCGGCGCCACTGCCCGAACGCTGACCAATGGGCTCAAGGTTACCGCCACCTCGACCTTGGGCGACGGGACCGACACCGGGCTGCTCACCTTTACCAGCCTGGTGGATTTCAACGGGGCCGCCCGCACCTTGACGATCAACAGCGAGACCCTGTTTGCCGGCGGCGGAACCAATGGTGCCGTTAGCATCAAACAGGGGCCCGGCACTCTCACCATGAAGGGATCGGTTAATTACACCAACCTAAATATTACTCTGGACGTCACCGCTGGCACGATGGTTTTCGATGGCGCCACGGTCCTCAGTCAGGGCCGCATCATCCCGGATGCCACGGCCGGCAACGCCGCGCGCTTGATCATCACCAACGGTTCGAGCGTCACTTCAACCTCCAGCAATGGCAATTTGCGGTCCGGCCGGGCGGGGGCCGCCACGGGGTCGAACTATGTGGATCTGGCTGGCGCCTACAGCCTGCCCAATGCGGTTTTACCGGATGGCTGCCTCACCCTGTATGGCGGTGCGGCCTACTCGGAAATGACGTTGTGGCCGGGCGCGGATTTCACGGCCAACGGGGTGACCAATGGCACCACGGGCGGCGCGGGCAACACTCGGCTCAACTTTAACGGCGGCATCCTGCGGGCGCGGTTAAGCACCCCGTTCTTCTTTCCGGCCAACGTCCTCTCCAATGCGACGGTGCAGGCGGGCGGGGCCTTCATCGACACTTCGAATTTCAACATCACCATCGGCCAAAACCTGCTGGACGGCGGCGGCGGCTTGACGAAGTCGGGCACGGGGGCCTTGACCTTGAGCGGCATTAGCACCTACACCGGCAGCACGGTGGTCAGCAACGGCACCTTGGTGGTCGCAACCACCAGCCTCACGGGCGGCGGCGGTTTGATCGTCAAAGACGGGGCCGCGCTGACGGTAAACAACAACAGCGGCACGCTGGCGGCTTCGGCCCTGACCCTGGGGGTGAGCGGAGCGAGCACGGTAAACTTCAACTTCCCGGCCGGCAACGTGGCGGTCGCCTCGATCAACGCGGGCACCCTGACCGGCAACGGCACCGTGACGATCAATATCACTGGCAGCGGGTTGGTGGCTGGCAGCATTCCGCTGATTGCGTTTTCCAGCGGCAGCGCGGCCAATCTCCAACTGGGCTCCTTGCCGGCCGGGGTTTCCGCCACCTTGGATACGAGCGCCTCGCCGGTCACCTTGAATATCTCCAGCGCGATCCAGCAGTTGGTCTGGACCGGCGCGGCGGACAACCAGTGGAATACCAGTTCCACGGACTGGACCAATTTGTTCAGCCTCACGCCAGCCATATACACCCAGTCCGGCGGGATTGGCGATCAGGTGCGGTTCGATGACACCGCCCCCGGTTCCACCGCCATTAATCTTGGCATAGTGGCAACACCAGTCTCGGTGACCGTCAACAACAACAGCCTGGCTTACACCATCGGCGGGGCGGGCAGCATTGGCGGCAGTGGGACGCTGACCAAGTCCGGCACTAATGCGCTGACGCTGGGCACGGTCAACACGTTCTCGGGCGGCGGCACGGTGACCAACGGAACATTGTTTGTCGGGGCGGATTCGGCCCTGGGCACGGGTTCCATCGGCGTGGGCGGGGGCGTGATGATTGCCCCGCTGGGGGGCTCCTTCACGCTGAGCAATGTGCTGGCGAGCGTCATGGGGGGAAATTTAAACATTGGGGTAACCAACGGCAGTCTGACGCTGCAGCGCAATGTGGTCTTGAGCAACGGGGGGAAATTATTTGTCACCGGCGGCAGCAATCTGGTGATCAAATCCTCCTTGCAGCTCATCAGCACGGGGGCGGGGTTGGATATCTACAATGGCAGCCGGGTGATTCTGGACGGAGCATCCGCCACCAACACCGACGACGGCATTCGCTTCCATTCTTCCGGCGGAGCCGGCGTAACGGAGCTGGATCTGACCAACAACGCCGTTTATGTGGTCGGGGTGTCTTCTGGTTCGCCCAACGTGCGTTTGGGCCAGGACGCTAGCGTGACGGGCACGAACGTGATCCGCATCAGCTCGGGCCTGTTCCTGATGACCAACACGGCGGGCGCCATTATCGTCGGCGATAAACTCGGCACCACGGGTATGGTCTATCAGACGGGCGGCAGCGTGATTTCGCAAACCGCCGCGCCGGGCACGGGCAATTCCGGCATCATGTTTGGTTCGACCAGCGGGGCCTACGGCGAGTATCATCTGGACGGCGGCCTCCTGAGCACGCCGCGGGTGACGACGACCGCGGGTTCCACCGGCCTCCTGTATCTCAACGGCGGCACGTTGGCTGCCAACACGAATAGTTTTGCCGCCGGGTTCCTGGCCGGCACCACCGTGTATGTCAGCGCCGGCGGCGCCACAATCGACGATGGCGGCTTTGTCATCAACATCAATTCCAGCCTGCAGGACAACGGCGGCGGCAATGTGACCAAAGTCGGCTCCGGCAGCCTGCTGCTGAACGGCACGAACACCTATACCGGCACCACGGTGGTCAGCCAGGGCACCTTGGGCGGCACCGGCGCCCTCAGCGGTCCGGTCACCCTGGCGGCAAACACCACCCTGGCCCCGTCCGTCCCGGGCGTGATCGGCACCCTCACCATTTCCAACAGCCTCACGCTAAATGGGAGCGGCCAGGTGGCCATGGTGCTGAACAAAGGCATTGCCAGCACCAACAACGACGCGGTGGCCGGCCTGACCGCCGTCGCCTACGCCGGCACCTTGACCGTGACCAACAGCGGCGCGAGCCCGCTGGCGGGCGGCGAAACCTTCCAGCTGTTCAGCGCCACGGGCTCCAAAACCGGCAACTTCAGCTCCGTGGTCATCCTGCCCAACACGGGCGCGACCAACGGCACCTTCAACCCGGCCACGGGCCTCCTGACGATTAATTCGCTCATTCCGACGGCGCCGACGAACCTCACCTTCAGCGTGTCGGGCGGTAATCTGAACTTGAGCTGGCCGACCAATTATCTGGGCTGGAGCCTGCAAGCGCAGACCAACAGCCTCGGCACGGGGCTGAGCACCAACTGGGTTACCATTCCGGGCACCGAAAGCGTCACCGCCACCAACTTCCCGGCGGTGCTGACCAATGGCGCGGTGTTCTACCGCATGTTCTATCTGGCCCCGTAGCCTTTCGGCGCCAAGTTCGACCCGCCGGAGAGGCAGATGCCTCTCCGGCGTTTTGGTGGGTGGCTACCGCGCCGCTCCGGCGGGGCGGAAGCAAAAAACGCGCGGCATCATCCTTATGGACGATTGTCTAAGTTTACCCCCTATTTTAGAGTTCAATAGTTCCTGATTCAGCTCCTTCTGGTGCGTTGCGCACCCCCAGGCGCAAAATCATGATCTAGAAAATTTACAACAATACAACCAACCTAACCCGTCAAATCCCCATGAAGATAACCCGCCCCTTCTTTCGCGTTCCCTCCTTGCTGGCGGTGGTTCGCCCAACCCGTTTAGTGCCGGCTGGCTTGTTCCTCTGTGCCCTGCTCCTGGCCGGTGGCCAGCCTGCCCGGGCGGCCACTATTAAATTAACCAATAGCGCCGCCGGTAGTTACACGTGGGTCTGTCCGGCCAGCGTCACTGCCGTGCAGGTGGAATGTTGGGGCGCCGGCGGCGGTGGTGGCGGTGCTAAAGGTCTTGGTGGAACCTTCTCAGCTGGCGGCGGTGGTGCCGGCGGCGCGTATGCCCGGACCAATTCTTACGCGGTGAGTGCTGGCACCACTTATTACCTTCAAGTGGGTGCCGGCGGCGCGGGTGGAGTAGGATCGTCATCCAGTCCCGGTGGCACCGGTGGTGACTCGTGGTTCTCCAACGCCATCCCGCTCGCGACTGTCGTTGTGGCCAAAGGCGGTCCCGGTGGCGCCGGGGCTGCGTCAGGCATTGCCGCCGCTGGTGGGACGGCCCCAGCCTCTACTTTAAGCCTGGGTGCTGATGCGGCCCTTGCGGGCGGGAGCGGGGGTGCTGGTATGCTCAATGGTGCCTCTACTGCGGGTGGCGCTGGTGGCAGCAGTGCCGGACCTGGCGGTGCTGGAAATACCGGGGCCAATGGCAGCATTGTGACGACGGCTGCGCCGGCTGGCGGTGGCACTGGTGGCGCTAGCCAGATGGGTGTTGGCGCGGGCTTTGCTGGTGGTGCCCCGGGCGGTGGTGGCGGTGGGGGGGGGAACAATGCAAGCGCAAATAGGGCTGGTGGGGCTGGAGCGGCTGGCCGGTTGATTTTGACCTACACCATTCCCTTCAACTCGTTGAGTTGGATTGGCGATGGGGCCAACAACCGCTGGAGCACCAATGCTGGCAATATCGTCTGGGATAGCGATGCCAATGGCACGGCTGATCTGGGTTTTACAGATGGCGATGTGGTCACGTTTGGCCTGGCGGGATCCAATAATCCGACGGTGAACTTGGAAACGCGCGTGGTGCCCACGTCGCTCACAATCAACTCCGCCTCCAACTACCTTTTCATGGGCAGCGGCTGGATCAGCGGCGGCACTTCGCTGGCGCAATCCGGCGCGGGCCGCCTCACGATCAGCACCACCAATGATTATACCGGCGGCACCACGATTGGCGCCGGTCGCATCCGCCTCGCTAATGCCAACGTCCTGGGCACCGGTTTGGTGACCTTGAGCGGCGGGGCGCTTTCGGCGGATACCTCGGCCCGGATGCTGACCAATGCCGTGAAGATTACCATCGCCACCACCCTGGGCGACCCGACCGACAACGGCCCCCTGACCCTCAACGGAGCGGTGGACTTCAACGGCGCCGGACGCACCCTGACCTTCAGTAGTGACGTGATGTTTGCCAACGGCGCAACCAATGGCATCTTAGCTTCCAAGCTGGGCAATGGCACCCTCACCATCAAAGGTATCGTCAATTACTCGGGCGCATCGGATGTGCAAAACGGCACACTGATTTATGACGGCGCCACGGTCGTTGATTCAGACCGCTTGATCGCGGATGCCGGCGCGGTCGCCGGAATCGCCCGCCTAGTCATCACCAATGGCGCTACGGTGACCGTGAATACGACGGTCGGCAACCTCCGTTCCGGGCGCGTGGCTTCCACGGGCAGCAACTATGTGGATCTGGCCGGGCTTTATAGCCTGCCTTACGCGGATTCGGCCAATGGCAACATCACTTTGCAGGCCAATGCCGCTTACTCGGAAATGACCTTCTGGCCGGGGGGCGATTTCACCGCCCGCAGCGTTGCCCTTAATGGCGCGGTCACCGGCACCACGGTGTTCAAGTTCAATGGCGGCATCCTGCGCGCCCGGAACGATAATCCGAATTTTCTTGAGGGCCTGTCACAAACCCTGGTGCAGGCCGGCGGCGCGAACCTTGATGACGGTGGTTTTGCCATCACCATCAATCAAAACCTCCTTAACGGCGGCGGCGGGCTCAACAAGATCGGGGCCGGCACCCTGCTCCTCAACGGCAATAACACCTACGTGGGCACCACCGTCGTGAGCAACGGGAATTTTGGCGGCAGCGGCACCCTCAGCGGTCCGGTCCACCTGCTTGCGGGAACGACGCTGGTTCCGGGCGGCACCACGAACGCCATTGGCACTTTGACCATCAATAACAATCTGACTCTGGACCCGAACAGCGCCGTCTTCATGGAAATCAACAAGAGCACACCCGCCAGCGATCTGGTGACCGGCCTGAACAATGTCAGCTACGGCGGCGCGTTGACGGTCACCAATATCAGCGCCACTCCGTTGGCGGCCGGAGATACCTTCCAGTTGTTCAATGCATCCGGAACCAGGAGCGGCGGCATTAGCAGCGTCACGATTCTGCCGGCCACGGGTTTGTGGGGCAGTTTCAATCGCACCAACGGCATGTTGACGATCATCCAACCGCCGGTGGGCAGTGATTTCTACAGCGTTTACGCGGACAGCACCAACAACCTTTTCCCGGTGCTCACAAATGATTCCGGGAGCGGTTTGACGCTGGTCGGGGTGACGGCTCCGCTGCACGGCACGGCAGTCATCAGCGGGACTGACATTCTTTATTCCCCCGCCGCTGGATTCGCCGGCACCGATGTCTTCACCTACACCAACCAGGATGGTCTCAGCGCCCAGACCGCGCTGACCGTGACGGTGACGGTCATCATCCCGCCCAATTACTACGATCAGTATCAGGTGTTGCGGAACAGCCGCAGCAACCGGCTGGATGTGTTGCGCAACGATCCTGCCGGCTCCACGCTGGTCTCGGTCGCCCAGCCGACCAACGGCACCACGAGCAGCAGCGGGACCAACGTAATTTATACGCCCAACGCTGGTTATTTCGGACCGGACAGCTTTACTTACGTTTCCCACAACAGCGAGGGCGATGTCCAATCCACCGCGACGGTGGACGTGCGGCAATATCCCAACTTTGTGTTTATTCTTGCCGACGACCAGGGCTGGACGGGCCTGAGCGTGCCGATGGACACCAATCGCCCCAACTCCAAGAGCGACTATTTCCGCACGCCCAACATGGAAAAGTTCGCCGCCCAAAGCATGCGTTTCTCGATGGGATATTCGCCACATCCCAATTGTTCGCCGTCCCGCTATGCCATTCTCACGGGCCAAACCTGCGCCCGGTTGAAAATGACCGACATCATCGGCCGCAGCACCACGCCGGTGTCGGGCCAATTCAAATTGATTGCGCCCGCCAAAGCGGTCGATTCGATCCAGGCCGGCAAGACCACCATTGCCGAGCTGTTAAAATCAATTCCGGGCGCCGGGTATTCGGCGGCCCATTTCGGCAAATGGCATCTCGCGGGCGGCGGACCGGTGGCCCATGGATTTGACGCCGACGCCAATGATGGCGCCACGGATAATTCCCAAGGCAATACGGGCACCTTCCCGATCGACCCCGATCCCAAGCGCGCTTACAGCGTGACCGATCGGGCGCTGGCCTATTTGGACTCCCGCGTAACGAATGGCACCGCGTTTTATCTGCAAGCCTCCCACTATGCGGTGCATGAGACGACCCAAACCAGCCAAGCCGCTTACGACTCCTACGCCGGGGTCCCCCTCGGCACCTGGCACACCGATCGTTACTATGCCGCCATGACCACGGACCTCGACATCAACGTCGGCCGCCTGCTGGAGAAACTGGATCAGCTGGGCATCCGCAACAGCACCTATGTGATGTATGAAAGCGATAATGGCGCGCCGCAATCACAGTCGGAAAATTTTCCTTTGCGCGGCTATAAACCGGAAGTCTGGGAAGGGGGCGATCGGGTGCCGGTGTTTGTGCGCGGCCCGGGCGTGCCGGCTAATTCGCAGTGCGATGTGCCCGTGATCGGCATCGATTTTCTGCCCACCATCTGGCAATGGGCAACCGGCTCGACCACGAACCTGCCCGCCGAGGTGGATGGCGGCAGCTTAGTGCCAACCATCAGCAGCATCGCGCAGGGTTCCAATGCGCCGACCCCGATCGTGCGCGGCGGCGAATTTGTTCATCATTCGCCTCACTACGTTGGGCCGTCGCCGTGGCCGAATGACTGGCAGCTCAATGCCAAGGACATGCGCCCACGTTCCACCATCCACGACGGTCACTACAAACTGGTGGCCAACTACGAGCCGGGCACCATTGAACTTTACGACTTGAACAGCGACATCGGCGAATCCACCAACTTGTCCCCGACTCAATTGGCCATCAAATGGCAGCTTTGGGTGCGCTTGCGGGATTACCTCAAGATGGTGGGGGCCCAGATGCCCACGCTGGATCCAACTTATCCCGGCACCACCAATGGCGCCTTCGTGCTCAAAGGCGCCACGGGGGCGCTGGGCGATGCGGATTCCGACGGCCTGCCCGACGACTGGGAGTTCCGCGAATTGCTCACCTACCAGTTTAGCGGCAGCGACGACCCATCGCAGCAAGGCATCACCCTCGCGCAACATTACGCGCAAGGCACGGACCCATTGATTCCCAATGCCTACCGCATAAACACCATCACCCAGATCGCGCCCGACCAGTTGCAACTCACGTGGAACGCCACGCCGGGCGCTTCGTTCGTGGTCGAAACCTCCACCAACTTGGTGGATTGGGTTCCGGCCCATACGGTCACGGCGGGAGATGTCTTTATGGGCAGCGTCGTCGTGGAGCGGACGCGGCCGGAAGAGTTCTTCCGTGTGCGGAAGCTGTGACCTAAGGCCACCCCGGCTGGTGCAGTCGGCGGTGAAATCGCAGTGCATCAAAGCCCTGAATGAACTTCAGGGCTGTTTTATTAACGGCTTGGGAGCCTCGCCGCCGGGCAGCGGAAGTTTCACCCCGGCGGCCACGGGCGCGCCAAAATTGGGCGAACCATCCCGATTCCAAAAATAACGCTGGATCTGCACCTGCCGGTTCCAGCCCGCGCCCCGCCGTTTGGCCGTGTGATAAACCATCCAGTCCTCAGTGTCGTCGCGCGACTTCACGAACGACGCATGGCCCGGACTGATGACTTGGCCGGTGCCTGCAAATACGGCCGTGGGTTTCTTCACCCAAGATTTAGGATCCAGCACCTCGCCGCCCGTCCACGCCAACTGGCCAAGGCAATAATCATCCCCCCAGCTGCCGCTGGCCGAATAAATGATGAACAGCCGGCCGTCATGCCACAGGGCTTCCGGGCCTTCGTTGACCAACGGGCGGCCCCGCAATTCCCAATCCAGTTCCGGCCGCGAGATACAAATGCGTTCGCCGCTGATGGTCAGCGGATCGCCCATCGGGGCGACGTAAAGATTTTGGGCGACGTTTTCGGCGCCCGCCCAACCGGACCAGATAAAATACAACTTGTCATCGGGCATTTTCAGCACGGTGCCATCAATGGCCCAGCGATCCGTGGTCGCGGCCAATTGGCCCCGAAAAACAAACGGCGCCTGCGGATCTTGCGACGTTCCCTCCAGCACATACATCCGGTGGTGGGCGTTGTCGCCATCGTCGGCCGCCACATAAACATACCATTTGCCGCGCAGGTAGTGCAGTTCCGGCGCCCAGAGTTGTTTGGACCAGTTGGTGCCTGCGGGCGGCGACCAGACCCGAACGAAATTGCTTTGGCCAAGATCCACCAAGCGGTCGGTCTGGGCGACCCAGACGCCGGAACCGCCCCGCGACTGGCAATAATAATAGTGCCCATCCCGTTGCGTCACCCATGGGTCGGCTCCCGATCTTGCGACCGGATTCACAAAAGTATTGGTCGGAGCCCCAAACGCTGCCAATTGAAGCGCCAGCCCCAGCAATAGGGCGGCGGCCCGGCTCCAAGCCAACACCTTGCTTGACGGACGCCCGGAGAAAACAAGTCGCTCGGTGTTTTTTCGGAAGGGTGCCATTGAAGGGATATTTCAGGACAACGCCCGGCACCAATCAAGCGCCAATTTCGTCAAGTGTTTCACCACCTCCGGCTCGCTGGGGGCCAGATTTTGGCGGGTTTTGTCATGCCATTTCTGGCGGGCGCGGGAGCGAACCCAGTTTCGGGCCGGGGATCCCAGCCGCACGGCGGGCTGGGATTAGACCCGAACGCCGGAGTGGGCAGTGGTCGCTCGGTGGCACCGCCCGCATCCGGAGCGCGCCCGTCCCCGGGCGCAGCCACGGGGCCCTGACCCGGCCATGGCAAATTCCTGCCAACCACAAAGTAGAGAACCCGTTCACACGGCTTCGGCCATTCAGTCGGTTTCCATCCCCGGATTTAACGATTTTGCAGCTCGATCATCTTTTCCGCATACCGTTTGCCGAGCCGGCGCGCAGATTCGGCATTGTAGTGCAAATGGTCCCCTTTGTGATCCAATCCCTCGACCGAAGCGCAGGCGTAGTTTTTCACCGTCTTTGCCAAGCCTTGAACCACCCCATTAAACTTTCCCGTCGCGGCTTGGTTGTTGGTATTAAAACTCGACAACTCACCGGCCAAGAAGGGCACCTCCGGCGCATTGAGATCTTTGCGCAGTAATTCGATCAGCCTAGTCAAAGCTTGGCCGTAGGTTTCGCTTGCGCCGCGGTCAGCCTCGCCCTGATGCCAGATAATGCCTTTCAGGACGCCAGCTTTTTGGGCCTCGTGGACCCGTTTGAGCATGTCGTCGTAGGGATGGGTCTTGGTAACCGGGTCCTCCGCTCCCGGCCTCCAGACTTGGATGGAAGTTCCCCCAACCGCACAGGGAATCAGACCGATGCGAACCTGGGGATTGACCTCGGCCATTCGTTTGCCAAATGCCATGCCCGGGCCGACCCCGGCCGTCGGTTTGTCAAAATGCACCGGATCGGCGGCCGTTTTCCAGATGAGCTCCTTCGTGAGCATTTGAACGCGGGGATCCATGTTTTTACTTTCAGCATCCACGGCTCCGCGGCCCGCCATATTGGACTGACCCATCAAAAGATAGAGATGAAAATTCGGATTGGGTGCCGGTGTTTGCGTCTGGCTCAAAACCCCGAAAACTGACAGAGCGTAGAGCATTGTAAAAACAATGGAACCGGGTTTCATAAAGCAGCATTGAATTCCCAGTTTTGCAATTTGGCAAGGCTTAAACTAATCCATAGTTGTTCCAAAATAGTCGGCGAGGAAGGTTTTAACTTGAAACTGGCGGGGTAAATCTTCCGTTTGGCTGCGGGTTGCCAAAATGAATCCGCCACCGCGACTTTATTTGCCAGTTTCAAACGCGCCCAGGTCAGGATCGCTGCCTGAAAAATAGCCCGGAGGACAGCCCGGCAAGGGCTGGCCATGAAATGCCGTCGAAAGATCCTTGCCGCTGTCAATCGCCGGACTGTCTGGTGGCAAATGATAATCCGGACCAAAGGAAAAAGACTTCACATAAATGGCATGGGGTTCCTGGCTGGGGTCGTGGGGCCACGGTTGGCCGCCGCCGGTAACGAGATTGTAATCCGCAATGAAATTCACCGGCGCTTTGGTGCCGTGATCACTGAAAAATCCTCCGCTGGTGGCCAGCAGATTGTTGTAGTAATGCCAGTGCGGCGCGCCAATTCCATGGCTGGTTTCGTAGCTGCTGTAAGCCAGGGCCGCCGCCCGACCCACCACCGTGTTGTGATAGACGTATCCCTCGGCGGGCGAATCATCCAGGCTATACCAGATATTCCACGGCGCTCCGTCCACCAGGAGATTGCGATAGATAAACACTGGGCCGATGCGCGGCAGCTTGTAGCGCAAGCCGCCGTGCGTATGGCGTAGCGTGTTGTGATGCACCTGCAGGTTGATGCAGCCTCCGCCCAGTTCGATTCCGGAATCGCGGGTTTCTTCGATGAGGTTGTCCGAAATTTCCGTGCCTGCATCGTCCTGGGGGCGGATCAAAGGTTTGTCCAGGGATTCGACGGCGTAATCCCCAACATCAATGCCGTCAAAGGTTTCGTAAATATGATTGGCGTGAACCCGATTGCTGGCTCCGGCCCGGAAGATATTAGCGCCAACCCGGTCATAAAAACCGACCTGTTTGTGGATCTGCCAGACTTCGTAACGGGCTTTGGAGTTTTCCAATGGTCGCCAGTCTTCGTAAGCCCCGCGAAAGATCTGGTTGCTATCCACCAAGCAATCCGCCGCACCGGCTGTAATTGCAACGCCGTTTTTTTCCCAAGGGCCAATGGTGCAGCCGGAAACCGCGCATTGCTTGGTCTGCTCCAAAAAGGAAACCCCCTCAAACCCGTGCGCGAGCGTCAACCCCTTGATGGACGCGCCGGAAACCTTGCGGAAGGTCACCACCGGGTCCCGGGTCCAAATGACGCTCCAGGCCAAGGGTTGCGGATCGGCATTCTCGGCCAGATGCAGATAAACGGCCTGGTCCTGATAAATCCACAAGGCCCGGATATACTGGAATCCCCCCAGCGGCGGCCCTGACGCCATCAACGTTTTCCAGTTCCAGGCTCCTGGCTTGATGGCGCGCGGAGCATTCAGTTCGGCCAGAATTTTCCCCTCGAGGCACAGCGCCATCGGCTTGCGGTCAACCGCCGTCCGATATACGCCCGCGCCCACTTCCGGCGCCGGCCGCCAGACCGGTTGCAAAGGTTGAGACGGGTCTAGGATCGCCCCCGTTTCTCCCACCAATTGCACCCGTTTATTGATGACAATACATTCGCGATAGACCCCCCGCTGGATATGAAGGACATCACCGTCCGAGGCTTTTTCAATGGCCGTCTGGATAACCGTTTGGTTTGGAGATTCGCTGGAAGCGACTTCAATACCTCTCGCTAATAAAGCGTTGTCATTTCCAGCGAGAAAAAACAAAAATATAGTCCTTAGACAAGCGTTGCGCATGGGACCTATAACGATTGGATATTCAGGGATTTTAGCCGGATTTTCCATTCGGATCCCCTTGCGCCTTCCAAATATCCACCGGCACATCGTTCGTTTGCGGGGCGCCCGGCGTGCTGCGGCCGTCGGCCACAATTTTTTCCAGCAGCTTCGTCAAACGGGTGACGAGCTCGGCATCCTGGGCCTGTAGGTTGACGCGTTCGCCAATGTCATCGTGCATATTGTAAAGCTGCAGGGCGGGGAGCCCTTGCTTGAGCGCATTGGGATCGGTGGGCGCCGCCCAACCACCGGAGCCGGGACACAGCTCCAGTTTCCAATTACCCTGCCGGATGGCAAAGCGACCGTTGTTGCTGTGGTGCACCAAGGCTTCATGCAGCGGGGCTTGGTCTGTGCCCAACAGGGCGGGCAAAAGACTGACCGAATCTTCCCCCGCGTTGTCGGGCAACTTCTCGCCCACGAGTTCGGCACTGGTCGCCAGCAAGTCGCTCAGGCACGCCAGTTGGGCGCTATGACCGCCGGCCTGGATTTTGCCCGGCCAGCGCACCAGAAACGGAACCCGATGACCGCCCTCCCAGATGTCCGCCTTGTAACCCCGGAATTGCGCGCTGGGAAAATGCCCTTGCGCTTCCAACTCGGTCACCCCGGCATAAGGCGCACAACCATTGTCGCTGGTAAACATGACCACCGTGTTGGTCTCCAACCCGGCGCGCCGGAGGGCTTGGAGCACTTCGCCCAAGGCCCAATCCGTTTCCATGACATAATCGCCATAAACTCCCAGGCCGCTTTTGCCCTGCCATTCCTTGGTGGGCACCAGCGGCGTGTGCGGCGACGGCAGCGCCACATAGAGGAAAAAGGGCTTTTTGTCCGCGCCCCGTTGGCTAATGTAATCCACGGCCTTGCCCGTGAGCTTGGGCAGCACGTCCACCGCCTCAAAATCCGGCGCGGCGGGGCCGGCCTGCCCGGGCCCGGGCCGGGGATTTATTCCGTATAGGAACGAGGCGAATTTCTTGGTGGCACTGGGAATCGCGGTGAAATGATCGTTTTCGATAAACACATACGGGGCCATGTCGAGCGAAGCCGAGATGCCAAAGAAATAATCAAAGCCGTGTTGCCGCGGGCCGTCGGTGATCGGCTGGGTGTAATCCTTGGGATTGTATTGCAGGCCGAGGTGCCACTTGCCCAGGGCGGCCGTCAGATAACCGTGCTGTTTCAGCAGCGCGGCCACCGTCAACCGGCCCGGGGCGACCAACGGTTCCCCGGCTCCGCCCAGCACGCCTTTTTGCAGGCGCGAACGCCAGCTATACCGGCCCGTCAGAATGCTGTAGCGGGAGGGCGTGCAGACCGAGGAGCTGGTGTGGCAATCGGTAAAGGCCACGCCTTCCGCGCCCAACCGGTCCATGTTGGGCGTCGGAATTTTGCCCCGTTCAGGATTCAGATAATGCACGTCGCCATAGCCCAGATCGTCGCAAAGAATGAAGACCACATTGGGGGATGGCACCGCGGCCGGGGCGGCGTGAGCCAACCCAAGCCCGGCCGCCAGCAGGAAAAAGCAAGAACGCGCGATGATTTTCATAAATGCAAGAGTGAGGTTCGCCACAAGCTTAACACTGGACTACTCAGCGAGCACGCGAAGAAATAATTGGGTTTTTCCAACGAGGGCGGCTGCCGGCAGTTGCAGCGTCACGATTTCATAACCCGGATTATCCTCATTCGATGCCACATCGGCTTCGACAGGCGTGGTTTCCAACCAAGTCTTCAAATCATCCGACACAAAGTAGCGGTAGTGCACGCCATAACTTGCGGCCTGGCTCAGGCGCTGGAAATCAAATTGAAAATCATGCGCCGGCGTCATCAAAGTGCCCTTGACGGTGGCGGTGGACCGATCAGCAGCGACCGGATCAGCGCCAAAAGCCCATTCCCCAAAATTGCTGATCCCGTCGCCATCCGGATCGGCATCGGGATCCGTATCCGCGCCCGACAAGCCATGCCGCAGGGCATAATTGATGGCCAGATCGCCGGTTACCGGCAGCTTGCGGATGCCCAAATTATCCATTTGGACATAGCTTGCGGCCCGGGCGCTGAAGCCGATGTAGTTGCTGTCGTCGCGATCCCAATGAAAAGTCCGGCTGATGGAGTTGGGGTCGGCCGAGTTGATGTCCAGCGGCTGCCCGTTGAAGAACACCGTGACTGCGACCGGGTCATTGGTGGTGAACCCAGCACACGCAAAGCTGGCGGTCAGAGTCCCGCGATTCTGGCCGACATAAATGATTTCAAGCAGCGCGCCATCGTTCCAAACCTTCACGTTGCCGTCCAGGTCCAGCTCGACAAAAAAATCCGCCGCGCCGACATTATTGCCTTGCTTGCCCCGGAAAATGATCCCGGACGGATCACTGATGTCGCCCCCCGCCGCCGCTTCCGTTTGGGCCAGGCCCACGCCAAAACCGGCATACCGGTTCGAGGAGTCCGTGGTGTCACTGTTGATTTCCTGCACCGTTAATTCAACGCTGAAGCCGCCGGCCGCCGCAATGTCCGGCCCGGTGAAGTTATGCATGAGGCCGCTCTCAATCATGCCGCCAACGGCTTTATAAAGCGTGTGGTTGAGCACTTCGAGGTTGGAGGAGGAACCGCTCCCCTCAAAACCCTCATAATACGCCGCGTTCACCCCGATGGGCGGCACCCGCGAGCCCCACAGGCCGACGGCGCTGGCATCGAGCTTTACCTGGTTGGGCCGGTTAAAGGTATCCACGAACAAATCGCTGGCATTCGTCGCCGGCACCAGCGCGGCCACATTGGTATTGACCGTAAGGAACCGGGCGGACGGCACGCCCACGCGGGCCGCCCACGCGTTCCAATGGGTCATCGTTTGGCTCAGGAGCCCGGGCTGGAGAGAGGCCAGATTGGTCATTTCCGAAGGGTCTTTGCTCAGATCGTAAAGCTCCAATTCATCGGTCGGTGAAGTGCCCGTGACGAGGGGGAAACTCTTGGTCACGAACTTCCAGCTGCCGCTGATCCAGGCCCGATTACTTTCATGCTCGAAACCCAACGAGCGGGCGACATTGGTCGGGGTGCTAGCGAACAAGGGCTTGAGGCTTTGGCCTTCCAGCGGCAACACCACATGGTTATTGAACTGGGTGGGATAGCTCGCGCCGGTCGCATCCACGATGGTGGCCATGATATCAATGAGATGCCCGGTCTGGTCATCCCATTGATTGGTGCGCGTCAGCCCCTGCGGCCAGTGCAGGATAAGCGGCGTGCGGTGGCCGCCGCCGTGATTGTAATGTTTATACAGGCGGAATGGCGTATTGCTGACGTGCGCCCAGCCGCCCCCCAGATAAATGGTGCTTTGGCCGCTCAAGCCCATGTTGTCCAACGCCGTTCCCGTGAGCGGTTGCGCATTGGAGGTGCTGCCCGTCAACCCATAGACCCCGCCTTCATGATTGCCGCCGTTGTCGGACAGGACGAACATCAGCGTGTTATCCAATTGGCCGAGTTGGCGCAACCGTTCCACCACGCGACCAATGTTGCCATCCATCTTTTGCACCATGGCCGCATAAATCGCCATGCGCCGGGCCAAGTCCGCCTGGCGGGCGGCGCTCAGCGAATCCCATGGCAAAATTACTTCCGCGGGAACACTGCTCCAGGGCGCCGTGCCCTCATTAGGCGACAAGCCATAGCGCGCATCGATCACCCCTTGGGCCAGCATATTGGTGTAGCGCCAGTTGCGGAGGTAATCCCACCCACGGGCATACACCGGCACATTGGTATCCGCCCAAGTCTTGGGCGCCTGAATCGGAAAATGCGCCGCGCCAAAAGCCAGGTAGAGAAAGAAGGGTTTGCCATCGGCATGGGTCACCAAGTCGTTATCCACAAAATCCACAGCGTAATCGCCCAAGACATCGGTCTGATAAAATTGCCCGGCGCCGTAGGTCCGGTTGGTCACCTCGCCGTTCGACGAAACCAAGGTGTAGGCGCTGGGGGTCCAATTATCTTCGCTGTGCGAGGTGCCATTCGCATACCGCCAGACCTGATCGAAGCCCCGCGATTCCGGCAGCAAATTCCCGTTGCCCAAATGCCATTTGCCAGACATGTAGGTGCGATAGCCGTTGGCTTTCAGCAATTCGGCAATGGTCACATTGTTGTCATTCCGCAAATTGGGCAGCGACTGCGCCGGATTATCCGCCACTTGATGCGTGTAAAGGCCGGTCAGCAGCGCGCAGCGCGTGGTGCTGCAGCGCGCGGTATTGTAAAACTGGCGCAGCCGCAAGCCGCCGGCGGCCAAACGATCGAGATTCGGCGTGGGAATCTCACTGCCGTAACAGCCCCAATCCGAAAACCCCTGATCATCCGCCAGGATCACAATGACGTTCGGCGGGGTGCGCGTCAGATTGACGATGAAGTCTTTGGTGATCGAGCCGTCCGGCGCAGTGACCCGCACATCAATCACGTTGGGGCCGGGCCGGAGCGCCACCGGAGGGCTGGCGGCGCCGGAGGCGACAACCTGCGTCACCCCGCTACCAATCACCTCAATCGTGGCGCCGGGATTCGCTGCGGTGGGGGTCAAGGTGATGGCGGTATTGGGGTAAGCCACGCTGGCCACATAACTCAGCACATTGGAATTAAACGCCGGGAACAGGGTTCCACCGCTTAAGGTCAAACCAATCAAATCCGCCGGCGTCGGCAGGATGGGGGCCGCGATAATTCCCACGGAACCATCCAACGCCAGCCGGTTGGTCCAAGCCATCCCCGCGCCGGGGGCGGCGGGCGAAAGGGAAACCGCACCGGCACCCGACAACGCCTGGTTGAAAAATTGGAAGCGATCGCCCACGGCATAAGCCGGTCCAAGGTTGGTGATCGTTACCGTCACCGGCTGCGGGCAAGTGATCGCCCCGCCGACCGACACGAAATCATTCGTTGGCGTTTGCGCCTTATCCACGGTCAGGAGCACCCCGCCAGAGAGCGTCAGATTACCCGTCACGGTCAGGGTGTTAACGGTTGCCGTGGCCGGAGCCAACAGCCCGGTGGACTGCACCATGACCGAACCATCAATCCAGCCATCGCCTCCCAATTTCCCGCCGGCGACATTCACCAAACCTCCGCCCGAAAGCAAGCCCGTCACGGCCAGGGTTCCGTTGCTAACCACCGTATTGCCGCTATAGGTGTTATCGCCACTCAAGGTTAACGTGCCCGCGCCCAATTTGGTCAAGCCACCGTTGCCCGCCGCCGTCATATTCTGCCCGATCGTGATGTCCCAGTTCGCCGTATCAATCACCGCCCCACCGTTCTGAACATGGGCGGCCTGCAAGCCTTCGAAAAAGGTGGTTGAACTGGCAATCGGCATCAGCGTGCCTCCGTTGAAATTGAAGACCGCAGTGGCCGCACTGACGCTGCCCGGTTTGATTTGCCCGACCCGCAGGATTCCCCCATTCAAGTTGTAGGTGCCCTCCGCGCCGGCCACCGCCCCAATGGTCACGGTATTTCCGCCCGTCCCGCTGCACCAGACCAAGCCACCGTTCTGATGGAAGGCCGACCCCGCGCCGGCGGTCTCCCCGACATAAATATTGCCGCCCGTGCCGGAGCCATAAAGATCCAAGGTGCCCGAAGCGAGAAACATCTGGCTGGAACTACCGGACGCGGAGCCGGCATAACCTAGCCGGAAATTACCACCGCCACCAATCCGCAACGTTCCGTTATTGGTAATTTGGCAGGTTACCGTCTGACCGCTGCCGGGCATAAATCGGAAACCGTCGTTCGAGCCGTCCAACCAACCGCCATCCACGATCACCGTCCCGCTGTTGGCCGTGATTAGCCGGCCGGTTCGGAAATTGGTGCTCGTAACCCGTAACGTGCCGCCCCCGACCAGGATGATCAGGGGATTCGAGGTGGCAGCATTGGTCACCGCCCCCGCCAACCGCAGTTCGGAACCAGCCGCAATGCTCCAAGTCTTATTGGCCGGCACCAGATTCAGGTCCACCGCAATCGTGTTGTTCCCCGCCCCGTTGGTAAACAGGCCGCTGGTGGACGGACTCACGGTCAGGGCATTGCCTTGGAGCGTGAAGCCGCCATTGGCGAACTGGAGCCAGCCAACCGTAAGGCTGCTGAGATTGTTGGTATTTTTTTGACGGTTAGCCCCGCTGAAAATCAGGTTGTTGGCGTTGGCGGGCGCCGTGCCGCCACTCCAGTTGCCCCCGGTATTCCAGTTGGCATCGCCACTCGCCGCCGTGCCGAACCAGGTCTTGTCGGCTGCCGAAGCGTCAGCGATGACGAAATTGAGCAAAAAGACACCCGATATCGCAGCAGCGGCGGCCTTGAATTTTAGGTTTCTTGACATAAGCAATGAGGCACAAAGGTTCGGCTTTCAAAGGGCGGCAAACCGAACTCCACCACCGTTCAAAAACCATCACTCGATCAATTTTTTAGCGTCTTCCCGTTACCCCGGCGCCACTCGAGGAGCGAGGGCCAAGCCGCTTGACCGCCTCGGATATGCTCGCGGGTGGACGGGTAAAGCCCCCGCAGCGGCGAGCTCAATCCCAATGGAAAAACGCCTTCACCCCCGAGGAGGAGAAGGCGGAGATGCTCATTAATTCGTAGCGACCCCGTTGCAAAATCCGCTTAGTTTTTTCCGGAGCCACGCGCTCCAAATGCCGAAGCGTCTAAGCTCGCAATCCGGTTGGTGCCAGGAACGGACAGAATCAACCCAGGTTCCTAAAACGCCGTTATTTCAGATCCATCGGCGGCCGCTCCAGACTACCACCATCCCAAACCCGTCGTATCAGTAAAATTGGCGGCGGTGGCTGGGCTGGCAAATGCTTTGGTCGAATGAGGCAGCATATTGGCGGCCTTCTTCCATATCACCGAACCATCAACCCCGGCCACGTTGCCACCCTCCAGCCCCAAGTCAATGGGCGACATACCCGACGGGATGGGGGAAATCCTAAGTCCCGTTTTGGTGTGCGGCGCCCGGGCAAAAGCCTCACCCGTGCCGCTGCCCTTCTCGGACAATTCTGCCAGCAGCGCCATGTAGGGCGTAGCCTTGTCGGACGTCGTGATGGGGGAATCCCAAGGCGCCGGCGTGCCGGTGGGAAGGTAGCCACCCCGCGTGCGCGTATCGGCCTTCGTATTCACCCCCCATAAGGCATAAAAACCCAGCCGACCACGACTTGGGTTGGCCCCGTTGTCCGGGATCACTTCCGGCTTGCCAAGATAAGCAGCGCCCGGATCGGTATAGTTCACATAGTTCGGACATTCCAACGAGTTGGTCGCCATGTGCATGGTATTCAAAAAATAATCGAATATATTTATCGGCACCCAGACCAAATGATTTTGGGCATCAGGGAATCTACCTTGATTGTCATCCGCAAACATAATGATCCCCAAGGACATTTGTTTCATGTTTGATTTGCAAACAGCGCGCTTGGCCGTTTCTTTGGATTTGGCCAACGCCGGCAAGAGCATCGCCGCCAAAATGGCGATGATCGCGATCACCACCAGCAGTTCGATCAAGGTAAACGCCCCCCGGCACCGGCCGTAAAGTGAGGTTGGAACCGGGGTTTCGTTCTTCGTGTTAATATTTTGCATGTGGACCTTCATGGGTTTGATTTATAATAGCGTGGCCAAGATTTTCGTCCATCGTCCGAAGCGATGATGACCGCCCGCGCGGAAGAAATCGTCAAGAAAATCAACCATTTCAGTCGCAAACCGTTCCGCGCCGGCTCCGATTTTATTCGACCTGAACGCGGTAGAATTTTTGCTTTCCGCTGGGGGTGATCCGTTGCGGAGAATTCGTCCCGCTGCTGAGCACCCAGGGGCCGGCGAGATCGATGGCCTCCAACAATTTACCACCGCCCGGCCAGCTTAAAATGCAATTCGTCCCGGCGACATTGGCAGACAAGGTCACATCGTAAAAGAGCCCGGCCCCGGCTTGACGCAAACGACTGATTTGTGGGGCAGTCAGGCTCTGATCAAACACGGCCACATCGGAAATGGTGCCATCAAGGAAGCGCCCGCTCGCGCCGGTCCGCATGCTGGCGATGCGTAAATTCGCCGGCGCCGTCCGCGGCCCGACCGGCCCGGTGGCCGTTCCGGCCAAGGCGCCATCCACATACAACTGCATCGCGCCCGTCCCGGCATGCCGCGTCGCCACCACAAAATGCCAGGCCCCGTCATTGATCACATTGCTCGAAAGCAGCGTGGTGTCCGGATTGCCGATGCCCAAGGCCAGCTGCCCGCCCACCAGCGAGATGCCGAAGTCATCGGTCACGCCGGCCATTTCCCCGTCCACCAACCCCCTCCCTTGATACCAGTTGGGCGTCCCGCCCGTGGCCGTGGTTTTGACCCAGAGGGCGATGGTGAAATTGGTGTCGCCAATCAATCGCGGAATTTGGGTGTAGGCATTGCTTCCGTTGTATTGGGCGGCCCAATGAACGGGGCCAAAACCGTCGCCCGTCGCCCCGGCGGCGCCTAAAACCACGGCGGCGCTGTGGGCGCCATCGTTGGCGCCCAGCAGATCCACCGCCGTCAACCCGCTCGTTTCATTGAGCGGCCAGTAGCCAAGGGCCCCCGCCGCCAACACCCAGGTGCGGTAACCGCCCGGCTGCGCGGATACTTCGCTGGAATCAACACTCGCGCCCAGCTCATTGGTCGCTTGAACGACGTAGTGGTAAACCCTGCCATTCACCGGGCTGACGTCCAAATAAGCAGCCGCGGGAGTTAAGGCCATGGGCGCGTAAGGGCCACCACTGACGCTGGCGCGTTTAACCACATAGCCGGAGACATTGAAGCCGGCCGACCAGCTCAACGCCACCGTGTGATTGGTTCCGGCCAACGCCGCCAAATTCTGCGGGGCCGCGGGCGGGCCCGACAGGTCAACCACACTCATAATCATGGGCGCCAGATTTCCCCCTTGCAGCACCAGCCGCGGCGCATCGCCCCGCAGATCGGCATTGGCGAACTCGATGGTGACCGTCTTGGCTTCGTGCGGGAACAGCATGAAATAATTATCGCTGTAAAACGCCGGCAACACCCGTTCCCCGGTGGTGGTGCGCTGCAACTTGAGCCGGTTGCCAAACGCCACATTGCTGGTGGCATTGGTCAGCACCACCGTGACCTGGGTATCGCGGCCGTCGGTGGTGGCCGTCGCATAGCCCGCCAAGCTCACGGGGGCCAGATTGGTCAGGGCGGTATAATCGCAGGGCGTCGTCCCCCGCCAGTAGCGGTTGTCCGACAACACGGTTCCGGCGCTGTCCTTCAATTGGAGCTGGAGGAAGTGAACCTTGGTCAGGTTGGCGATGCCGTTGTCGAAGGCGCCGGTCGGATACACCTTGAATTCATAAATCGAATAGCCCCACCCGGTGCCCCGCTGCGTGCCATACATGCGCACATAACGCGCGTCGGTGGGCGGGAAATGCGAGGCTTCATACCCGCCGTCCGCCGTGGTGGTGCTCCACACTGTGGTCCAGTTCGTCGCGTCCAAGGAGGTCTGGATTTGGTAGGATTTGCCGTAGGCTTCCCACAGGATGACCACCGAATCAATATTCTGCGGCGAGCCCAGATCCACATAAAGCCATTGCGGATCGCTGTATTGGCTCTCCCACCGCGTGGACTTCAACCCAAACGTCCCATACAGCTCATCCACCGCATTCGCGGCCACGTTATTGGTGTTCTGTTCCGAGGAAGCCGCCACGGGCCGGTTCAGCGCCAGGTTCGCCCCGGCAAACACCCCGCCGCAGGTCAGCACGCTGTCCGCCGGCACATTGACCGCCGTGAGGTTGGTCGAAAACTTGAGCGGGCCGCTGAGATTGTAAACCTGAAGGGTGGCCGTCAGATTGGTCAACGCCTGCGGGGTGGCGTTGACCACCTTGACCGACCCGTTGTCGTGATCCCACTGGATGTGGATCGGCTCACAGCCTTTCCGGCTGCCGTAATACGCCCCGCCCGTTTCAAAATACCAGTCATACGTCTGCCAGATCGTCGAGGGCCATGCCGGCTGGCTCATCCACAGCAAGACCCCGCTGCAATCGTTCCACAGCTTCGCGTTCCACGATTCAAAGATCGCCTTGTAGGTCTCCTGGTTCAAATATTGCGCCTTCTCGCAAAAGTTGGTGATGTCCGTCGCCGTTCCGTAACGGCTGTTGATGGCGCCGGTGTAATCACCGAGCCCCTTGTTGCCGATATCGGCATCCCAATCGTGGAACTGCCAGTTGGCGTTGCCGATCGGCCAGAGGGCGCTGGCCGGCATCATCGCCTGCAGGCTCTCCAACGGGGGGATCGATGGCAGCCCGATCTCCGAAGTGAAGCCGTTCGCCGAATTGAAATTCACAGTGTAATACCAGTAAGGATCTTGCACCGCATACGGCCCGCCGCCATGCACGGGCTTGGCATTGGAAGCCGGGAAAAACAGCCGGGTGCCGTCCAGCGTGGCGATGGCATTGGTGAAAAAGTTATCGAGGGAAGTGCCCGGATCGGCCTCGTTCTCACCGCAATACAACGCCAGGCAGGCGCGGTTGCGCAACCGGATGATCTTGTCGATGACGTTGGTCTTGAACAGCGGCGCATTCGTCGGCCCTAGGCCGTAATTGGACCCGTTCAGCCAGAACTCGTCCCAAACCATGATCCCGTATTTGTCACAGGCGTCGTAAAACCCGGCCAGGTCGGCGGTGCCATGCCAGCACCGGATCATCGTGAAGTTCATTTCGTGATGCAGCCGGACGGCCGTGTCGAGTTGCGCGGGGGTGTATTTCAGCATGGCATCCGGCATGCCCCAGTTGCCGCCCTTGCACAGGATTTTCACGCCGTTGCAGGAAACCTGCAGCGGGTTGCCGGTGGTGTCATACGAATATTCCCGGATGCCAAAATTGAAGCTCTGCGTGTCGGAAACCGTGCTGCCAACCTGGTAGCTCAAGGTCAGCGTGTGCAGGTTTTGCGGGCCATAGCCATTGGGCCACCATAAAGCCGGATTGGTAATTGCCAACTGGGACAGCGAACCCGGGGTGAAGGTAAAATTGGTCAAGGCATTGGCTTTGACGGTCAGGTTGGTCTGAAACGCGATGCCTTCCGGATGGATGGTGCCAGAGAGCGTCCCGCTCACGGCGCTCGCGCTGGTATTCGTCAACGACACGCTCAAGGTCAAGCTGGCCGGCGAAGTGTTGGGCAGCGGTAAATCGGTCTTCAGATACGGATCCACAAGTTTAACCGAACCGGAGGTGGTGAGGTAGACGTCCTGATACAGCCCCACATCCCGCCCGGGAATCGCCGGCATGAAATCCCAACTGTTGACGGCGATGAACGTGGGCGTGTTCGGCACGTCGCCGTTGCACCAGTAGAGCAGCACGGCCACGCAATTGGTGCTCCCGGTGGTAACGAGGGCGGTGATGTCGAATTTGCCCCGCTTGAACGGCCCGTTCAGGCTGCCCAGCTTGGTGCCGTTGACGTAGATGTCCGAATACCAGTTTACCGCATCGAAGTTCAGCCAGATTTTTTGCCCGGCATAACTGGCGGGCACGGAGAAGGCATTCCGATACCAAAAATTGGTGTCGTAATATTTCGACTGCTGTAGGGCCTGCATGTTGGTGGAATAGTAGGGATCCGGAATTAGTCCCGCCCGCTCGTAGGCCGTCAGGACCGTCCCCGGCACCACGGCATCCACCCAGGAACTGGCATTGAAGGAGGCCAGCGAAACCTGGGCGCCGGTCTGGGCCACGTCGGGCGTCCGCGCCAGCTTCCACCCATTCGTCAACGGCTGCGTCACCGGCCCCGCCCCAAGGGCCGAACCGGTCAGCCCCAGCAGCATGGCGGGGAGGAGAACTTGGCTAAAACAATCAGCGATATTCACAATAAAAAAATATTCAACCGTTTAAATTTTCATTCCACCTGAACCCGGAAGAACTTTTGCTTTTCGCCCGGCGGCACAGAAAACGGCGAAGCCGCTGAATTCACCAGCGTCCACGGACCCGCCACGTTCGTGGCTGACATCAACTGGCCGCCCCCCGGCCACGTCAAAGACCCGTTGGTGCCGCTCATGGCATAGGTCAAAGCGAGGTCATAGAAAATCCCGGCGCCCGCGCGATAAAGCTGGTTCACCTGCGGCGGGCTCATGGCTTGGTTGAAAACCGCCACATCGGAAATCGCGCCGTTCAAAAAGCGTCCGGCAACACCGGTTTGCAGGCTGCCAATGCGCAAGTTGGTTGCCGCCGTGCGGGCGCCGGCGGGACCAGCCCGGGTGCCGTCCGGCGCCCCGTCCACATAAACCGTCAGGGCGCCCGATCCCGAATTCCGCGTGGCCGCCAGGAAGTGCCATCCGCCGTCATTGATGACCTGGGCCGAAAGCAGCGTGATGTCCGCATTCCCCACTCCAAAGGCGAACCGGTTGCTGAGCACGGTCGTCCCGAAATCATTGGCCGGGCCTGCCATTTCGCCATCCACCAGACCAAGGCCATTATACCAATTGGCCCCGGTGGCATTGTTCGTGGTTTTTACCCAGAGCGTGATCGTGAAATTGGTTGCGCCAAGGAGATTGGGAATTTGCGAATAAGCGTCCGTGCCGTTGTATTGCGCCGCGCGGTGCGCCGGACCAAAGCCGTCGCCCCCCGCCCCGGCCGCGCCCAGCCCCACGTTCGCACTGTGGGTCCCGTCGTTGGCGCCCATCACATCCCCCGCAATCAAGCCGCTGGTCTCATCCAGCGGCCAATAGGCGGCCGGCCCGCTGGCCCGCACCCAGCTGCCATAGTCGCCCGGCCGGGCAAACACCTCGACGGAATTTGAACTGACACCCGCTGAATTCGTCGCTTGGATGACGTAGTAGTATATGACGCCATTGTTCAAACCCGTATTCGTGCAGGCACCCGATCCACTGACCGCCACGGGCACATAAGGTCCCCCGCTGACGGGGGCGCGCTGGACCACAAACCCGGCGGAGTTAGGGTCGGTTGACCAGCTCAACGTCACCGCGTGATTGGTCCCGGCCAGCGCCAAAACATTTTGCGGCGCAGCAGGCGGACCCAACGGAATCACGCTGGCCAGGGTGGAATTGCTGCTTTCCACGGCGAGCGTGAGCGCCGAAACGACATAGTAGTAAGTAATGGCGTTGGCCAGATGGGCATCTAAGCAACTGGCGTTGGTCACGTTCTGGGCCAGGTTGAAAAACGGCCCGTTCGGATTGGTGGCCCGCTTCACATTATAGCTGGTCGCCCCCACGACCGCCCCCCACGACACGGTCGCCTGCTGGTCTCCCGGAGTCGCCGTAACCGCGCCCGGAATGCCCGGCAGCGGCGCCCCGTAGAACCGGATTTCCGCCACGTTACAAAAACCTCCCGGAGGGCCGAGATAGCGGAGGTAGCGATAGGCGGTGTTATTCTGTAGATTCACGGTCGTAAAGAAACCGTCCAGCGGTTGGAGTGAAATCGGGTAAAGCGTGACGGCATCGCTAAAGTCCGCGCGGTTGGCCCCTTGAAACTGGCCGCCCACCATCCGGCCGGCATTGTTGCTGCGCGGCGCGAAGCGCACCACGGAAACCACCTTTTGATTTCCGGCGCCCAGGTCGTAACCCACCCAGGCGTCGGACGCGGTCGGCGCATCAAAATAGGTGCTCAAATTGTCATCGAACACCTTGTCGCGGGTGTTGCTGCCGGTGGCGGTGCCGGTGGTGCCAATCAGCGTTCCAATCATCCGGTAGCTTTCGCCCACCGGAAACGGCGTGTAGGGCGACAACTGCAGCAGGTTCACCTGGACATGGTGCGGATTGTAAAAACCTTTGTCGTTGCCGATCTTGCCCAGATAGTCCGGATAACCGTTGTCCGAATAGCCAATGGAATAGACGCCCGCCTTGCCCGTGCCGGCGCAGATGGTGGCCATGTAATTCATCTCGCCCGCTTCATTCTCGGTTTTAAAGACTGGGAGCTGGTCGGTCCACGGCCCTTGGGGCGACGTCGCAAATTGCGCATGAATCGTCGTGAAATTCAGCGACGGGAAACACACCGATACGAAATTGCCCGGGCCGAGGCGCGTCATGGACCAAGGCGAGCTCAGGGTGGCACTCTTGACGGCCAGCGTGTGATCCGTTTGCCAGGTGGAGCCGTCCCAGAACCGCCACGCGGCGCTGTCGTCCAGCGCTCCCACCGGCGTGCGGGCCATGTGCGCCCCCCCAATAAATGTAATAATAACCGTCGTCGCCCGGCAAAATCTGGTTGTAATCATCGGCCCCCGGCGCAGTCACTTTGGTAATGCCAGCCAGCGTGCAATCCGGCAGCGCCAGCGTCGCAATCCCCGTCCCCACCCGCGCCAGCAGCGACGCATCGCAGTCCGTGATGAGCACCTTCACCTGGTTGCTCTCCACCACGCCATCCCCAATCCAATACAGATTGCCATTGGTGGACGGCGGAAAAAAGCTGTTCCCCACGCTCCCGCCCCGGATGAGCGGGTAAAGATTCGTCCCCACCTGCTTCACCGCCGCATTGCGCGGCCCGCCCGAACCGCCGCGAATATTCGAATAGAAGTTCAGCGCCGACGTTGTGGAATCGTTGAAGAGCCAAAGGACGCTGCCGTCCGGCAAGGCCACCGATTTGTTGTTGTCGCCGCCCGTCCAGCCATTGCTATTCGTTTTGGAATACTCCCACTGGCCCCATTGCCAGAGGTAGGTCAGCGGCACGTCAAAGCCATGGGGGTGGTTCAGATCCAGCACCTCCACGTCATCCAGGTAATACGTGTTCAAGGTCTGGAAGCTGAAGCTGACCTGCACGTCGCCGGCCGCCCGAAACGCATAGCGATATTCCATGAACCCATTGTTGTCATTGGTGGAAATCCGGAAGGGAATTTGCGGGTATGCCGGGTCGGCCCCGATCAAATTGACCCCGAGCTTGGCGTATTGCGCCTCATTGCCCGCCGCCCAGAACCGCAGCACATAGGTATCATCCGGGCTGGCGGCAAACGCCGAGTGCACCAACTGCACCGACTTCGTGCCCGTGCCGGGGGAGTCCACCGAGACCATCAACGCTTGCTTGCCATAATGCTTGAAGCTGTTCGTCACCACAAAGGTCGCGCTGCCGCCGGAATTCAGATTGGTGCTCCAACCGCTGAGGCTGTTTTCAAACCCGCCATTGCCCAGAATAATTCCGCCCGTGGCGGTTAGCACCAGCAGATCCAAAGAAGTCGCGGTTGGCACCAAGGTGGCCGTGACGCCCGCCGGCAAGGTGCCGAGTTTGAAATTATTCAAACCGGTCGCGCTCGCAAACTGAATGAGGGGAAACTGGCCGGGAAACAAGTTCTGGCCGGTGAGATTCAAGACGACGGGACAGTTGGCCGTCAGCGCTGTCACCACCAGCGGGGCGTAATAAGGATTTCCGTCCGGGCCGAGATCCAGATTCAAAAAATTCGTGCCGCTATTGCCGAGGATGAAGGCCGCCGCATTCAAGGAACTGCCGGCATAGGCCACATTCAACCCGGCATTATTGGCGACGGTGAGACCGCCCCCACCGGTCAAAGCCGAGGTCGAAATGGCCAGCGTGCCGTTGCTGATGACGGTGCCGCCGGTGTAAGGATTAACCCCGCCCAGCGTCAGCGTGCCCGAACCCAGCTTGGTCAGCGCGCCGGTCCCCCGCAGTTTTTGATTGATCGTGAGGTCGCAGTTGGTCGTGTCAATGACCGCTCCCCCCGCCAAAATTTTGGCCCACTGCAACCCCTCCATGAAGGTCGTGGAACTGGCGGTCGGCTTCAAGGTGCCGCCATTGAAGTTAAACACCACATTGGTGGCGCTCGCGTTAGCCTGCATGACCTGGGCAATCCACAAGGTGCCGCCGTTGAGGTTGTAGGTTCCGTCCGCGTCGGCGACGTTGCCGATCGCCAACACGTTCCCGCTCCCGGCGCTCCCCCACACCAAGCCGCCATTCTGATTAAAGACCGCCTTGGCACTGGCGACATTGTCCCCCAGATAAAGCGTGGTGGCGCTGCCATACAATTCCACCAGGCCTGAATCCATCTCCACCTCACTGAGACTACCCGGGCCCGCCGCCGCCCCCAGGCCGGTCCGGTTGTTGCCCATCCGGAAATTGCCCCCCCCGCCAATCCGGAGGATGCCGTGGTTGGTCAGGCTTACCACCACGGTGGAACCGGTCGGCGGCTTGAAACAAACCCCGTCGCTTCGGGCCTCCACGGTGCCGCCGTCCACAATCATGGTGCCTTGGAACAAATCCATGCCGCGCGTGCTGCCGGCCTGGTTCATAATGCGGAGGGTTCCCCCATTGGTCAGGTTGATCCAGCCCACCGAGGAGGTGGCGCTGCCGTTGGTCAGCACCCCGGTCAGGCGCACCTCCGAACCAACCGCCACCGACCAATACTTGCCCTCCTTGATGACGAGGTCATTGCTGATGGTGTTCGTGCCCGCCGCACTGGTGATCACGGTGGCGGCGCTGGGGCTCAGGGTGAAGGCATTGCCGCTGAGCGCAAAATTGGCGCTGTCAAAACGCAGCCAGCCAGCGGTTAAACCGCTGACATTATTATTGTTGTCCAGCCGGCTGATTCCATTGAAAATGAGGTTGTCCGCGTTCCCGGGCGCGGTGCCGCCCCAGTTGGCCGCCGTGCTCCAGTCGTTATTAGCCCCGCCGCCAGACCAGGTGCGATCCGCCGCCCCGGCAGCAGGAACCAGCCGTAGAAAATGTAGTCCAACGGCAAATAAAGCGATAATTTGTCCAAAGTTCGACCTTCGATTCATAAGTCAGGCAATGCTAAAATAAAATCACCCAATACGAAATGAGCGGTTCGGCGGGTTGACATGGGTTTAACGTGAAAAAATATAGTGAATATTCATTCCGAGTATAGTTTATAGTGTTTGAATTGTCGCTGGCGGAATGCGCCAAAACGGCGGGGTAACCGTGCCGCTCGGTTGCGGTCCTTGACCATTTCGTCAATTTTAACAAGCTGTATCATGCTGTCGTTGTCAAATCAGCTGAAGTTTTTGCTCGCAATCACACCGGAACGCGGGTTTGTTTTACCGATGTTCCCGTTGGTGCAAATCCGCCCGCAACCACCTCGCGCGACGCGCCCGCCGCTGCGGGCGGCCGCCGCGCTTCAAATGGCGCTGGCGCTGACCCTCATCGCAGCACCCCAAGCGACCTCACTCCTGCACGCGGCCCCCGAGCCGGCGGAAGATTTCAGCCCCCTGACCAACCGCCTCCAACTCGCACAATCGCACGATCCCAATCAACGTTTCCAATGGACGGCCGACCTGACCGGAACCGTGCTGGTGGGTGGCCATGAACTCGCGGTGGTGGAGTTCGACAACCTGCCGCCCGCTCGCCTGATTGATGCCCGCGGCGCCGGCGCCGCCTTGTTGGCCGGCCAGCGCATCCGTTACCGGGGCAATTGGCTCAGCGGCCCCGACAGTGATCGGCCCGATCACTGGACCACCGTGAACAACGACGGGACGCATTCTTTGCTGGCCAGCCAGGGGCAGGCGGTGCTCACCGCCGGCCGCCATCCCCTTCGCCTGCTCTATTTCAATCGGAAAGGAGAGTCCGGCCTGGCGGTGGATTACGAAGGCCCGGGCCTGCCACGGCAGCGCATCCCGGCCACCGCTTTGTGGCGGCAAAGCACGAATTCCACGGAGACAAACTGGATCCCCGGTTTGGAATATCGCTACTTCGCGGGCGATTGGCCGTCGCTCGCTTCGCTGCCACATTACTTTGCCTCGCTCACCCCGTTGGCCACCGGAACCGTAGATAACTTTACCCTGAGTCCGGCCCTGACCACGACGAACTTTGGCCTGGAATTCACCGGCTTCATCGAGGTTCCCCGCACCGGACGGTATGAATTCACCCTGAGTTCCGATGACGGCTCGCTGCTGTTCGTCGATGAGGCGGCCCCGGAAATCACCGGGCTGGGCCGCTCGACCGCGCCGCCGCCGCCGACCTGGGCCGCCGGGCAGGTTTGGAGCCCCACCAATGAAGTCGCCCCGGCACTGGTCAGCGGCACGGTCACCTTCACCCGCCAGACGGACGACGACTTGGAGGTGGAGCTCACGGGCAGCAGCGGCCGGACGCTGGTGCATGTGCTGAAACCAGCCCCGCTGACCCCCCAACTGCTCAACGACAGCCACCTGTGCGCGGCGGGCCTGGCGCAACGCGCGCTCACGCCGGAAGGCCTTGAAATCGTGGGGCAGCTCCTGGCCCCCGCCGCCGAGTCACTGCAAATTCAAAATCTGCCCAACCGCGTCTGGAACGCCACCCCCGCCGAGACTATTGCCGGGCTGAAAACCATTTCGCCCACCAACCGCACGCCCATTTTCAAGCTCGCCGGCCAGCTCCGCCAGCCGCCGGATAACCAGCCATGGCAGCTCACCGATGGCACGGGCCAGATGCCCATCCTGTTCGGGAGCACCGCGCCGCCCGCCAATGGCCAACCGGTTGAAATGCTGGTCGCGCGCACCCGCGGGGCGGATCGATCATGGTCCACCCTGGCTTGGCGGCCAAATTTAATGGCTGACGGGAAAGCCGGCCCGGCGCTGCCCTTGCTGACCAGTATCGAAGAAATCAAGAAGCTGACCCGGGCGGAAGCGCAACGCGGTTATCCGGTCAAGGCTCGCGGCGTGGTGACCTACTTCACCACGGGCAATGACTTCTTCCTCCAAGATGCCAGTTGGTCGATTGATGTGCGCGCCACCAACCTGGACACCGTCCCCCGCGTCGGGGAATACTGGGAAGTCGAAGGCGCCACCTTCGCGGAATTCGCCCCGAACGTCCGGGCGGATAAAGCCCGCCGCATTGGCGCCGGCACCCTGCCCGCCCCCGCCCACCCCACGCTGATTCAATTGATGGACGGCAGTTTGGACACGCAATACATCGAAGTTCAGGGCGTGGTCTCCGCCGTCACCGATGATCGGGTGATGCTGCTGACCAGCGAAGGGCGCATCCGCATTCAGCTGCCCAACCTCCCGCCCGCCGTCTTGGAAGAAACCTTGAATGCCATGGTGCGCATTCGCGGCTGCGTGATCCCCGGCCGGGAATTCATCACCCAGCAAGTGCTCATCGGCGAACTCGGCCTCGTGAACGCCCAGCTCGGCATTCTCCGGCCGGCCCCGAAAAACATCTTCGCCACGCCGGCCAGATCGGTGCCGGACTTGCGGCTTTTCGACGCGCAAGGCACCTCCCTGCAGCGGGTCAAAGTGCGCGGGCAAATTTTGCATCAGCGGGGTCAGGAGTTCTTTTTTCAAGATGGCCCCGATGGCGCCCGGTTCGTGCCCAAAGCCACCTTGAAACTGCCACCGGGCGACGTCATGGACATCGTGGGTTTCCCGGATCTGAAAGGCGCCACCCCGCTGCTTCGCGACGCGGTGGTGCAATGGCACGCGCATGAGGCATTGCCGGTTCCAATCCCCATTGCCCCCGAGGAATTATTAAACAGCGGCCACGATTCAACCCGGGTGCAAATTGAGGCGGAGCTGCTCTCCCAACGCCACAACCAAGTGGAGCAAATTCTCGAACTGCAAACCGGCGCCCGCACTTTCCTGGCCCGGCTGCAAAACACCGACGGGTATTTGCCGGAACTTCGCCCCGCCAGCCGGCTGACCCTGCGCGGCGTTTATGTGGGCTTGGGCGGCGACCGGGTGGCGGGCCGGAAGATTGACGGTTTTGAAGTGCTGCTCAACAACCCCGGCGATGTCCGAATTGTGCGCCGGCCGCCCTGGTGGAGCACCCGCCACACCCTGGTGACCCTCGCCCTTCTGGGCGCCGGCCTGCTGCTGGCCATAACTTGGATTCAAGCGCTCCGCCGCCGCGTCACCCAGCGCACTTTGGCGCTGACGGTGGAAATTGAGGATCACAAGCGCACCGAACATCAGCTGGAGCTGAAAACCCACATGCTGGAGCGGGAGATCGAGGAGCGCCGCCGCATGGAGCAGGAAATTGAAAAAGGCCACAGGCAATTGCTCGCCACCTCCCGGCTGGCCGGCATGGCCGAGGTGGCCACGAGCGTGCTCCACAATGTCGGCAACGTGATGACCAGCGTCAACGTGCTGAGTTCCGCCATCGTCAAACAGGTGCATCGTTCCAAAGCGGCCAACCTGACGCGCTTGGGCGACTTGTTGCGCCAGAACCAGGCGCAATTAGGACACTTTGTCACCGCGGATCAGCGGGGAAAATTGCTGCCCGCCTACATCAGCGACCTCGGCGGGCATCTCGCCCAGGAACAAACCTCCCTGCTGGAAAAAGTCAGCGCCCTCAACGAAAACGTTCATCATATCAACGAAATCGTCGCCCTGCAGCAGGACTACGCGAGCGTCAGCGGGCTGCTGGAGAAAGTCACGCCGGTGGAATTGGTGGAGGATGCCCTGCGGATGCACGGCGAGAGCCTGACCCGGCACCGCATCGCCGTCGGGCGCGACTTTTCGCCCCTGCCTCCCGTGACCATTGACCGGCACAAGGTGCTGCAAATCCTGTTTAACCTGCTGGAAAACGCGAAGCACGCCTGCCTGCAAACTGACCCGGCCGCGCATCAGATCACCGTCAGCCTGCGCCCCCGGGATGGGGGAATGTTTGAACTGGGCGTCGCGGACAATGGCGTGGGCATTCCGGCGGAAAATTTGCCCCGCCTTTTTGATCAGGGCTTTTCCACGCGCCGGGACGGCCACGGCTTTGGCCTGCACAGCAGCATTCTCATGGCTCAGGACATGGGCGGCACATTGATGGCACACAGCGCCGGGCCGGGCTGCGGGGCCGCTTTCACCCTCCGCCTGCCCTTCCATCCGCCCCGGCCAGCGGCGCACCCCAGCCCCGGTCTGGACCCCAAAAAACTAACTCCCAACTAGCCTCCCACATGACCGCACCCATTGAATCCATCGGCCCCCGGTTGCTGATTATTGACGACAACCAGGCCATTCATGAAGCCTTCGCGGGGATTTTTGCCCCGGAAGCCAAAGCGACCGCGCTCGATGCCACGGAGGCGCTGCTTTACGATCTTAAAAACACCCCCGCCCCAGCCAAGCCCCATTATAATATCGATTATGCCCTCAGCGGCTTGGAGGGCGTGAAAAAAGTTCGCGCCGCCCTCGCCGCCAAACGCCCTTACCAACTGGCCTTTGTGGACGTGCGCATGCCCGGCATGGACGGGATTGAAACCATCCAGCGCATCTGGGAGTTGGATGCGCAGATTCAAACCGTCATCTGCACCGCTTACTCGGATTATCAATGGGAGGAACTCGCCAATCGCTTTGGCCAGACGGACCGGCTGCTGGTGCTGAAGAAGCCCTTTCACGATGTGGAAGTGCTGCAAATGGCCAGCGCACTGGTCGAAAAATGGTTCCTCACCCGGCAGGCCGCCCTGAAAAATGAGCAGATGGAATTGCTGGTGGCCCAGCGCACGCAGAAACTCCTCGCCCTCCAAAAAACCGAGGCCGACCGCGCGGCCGGCGCTTCCCGGCCAGAGCCAGCCACCAGCGGCGAAGACGCGGACTGGGACCGCGATCTGCCATTGCTGCTTTGCATTGGCGATCCGGAAGCGGGCTTGGCCGCCTTGGTGCAGCCGCTAAGCGACAAATTTCGCATCGCCATCCAGCCGCCCAGCGCCGGGCTGCAAGAGGCGCGGGAGTCGGTGCCCGATTTGATCCTGCTGCAGCCCGCCGGTCCGGGCACCCGGGAATACCGGCTTTGCGGACAACTCAAACACGATGAAATAACCGGGCACGTGCCCATCATCATGGCGCTGGCCGACGGTTTGGAACGCAGTCAATTGCAGGCCTTCGAAGCCGGGGCGGACGATTGCGTTTCGCCGTCCTGCCGGCCGCCCCTGCTGCGCGCCCGGATCGAAAACCTCCTGGCGTCCCGCCGCAAACTGCAGGATTTTTTCCACCAGGCCCGCACCTTCCAACCGCGCGAACTCGCCACCAACCAGGCCGACAGCCATTTTTTGCAACGGGTGGTGGATGTGGTGCAGGCCAATCTTTCGGACTACGAGTTTGATGTCGAGACCCTCGCCCTAAAACTGTCCGTCAGCCGCCGCCAGTTGTTCCGAAAATTCAAGGCGATTGCCTACACCACGCCCAACGCCTTCATTCGCGACATCCGCCTCAAACGCGCCGCCAGCTTGCTCCGCGATTCCAAGCTGACGGTGTCCGAAATCATCTATGCTGTCGGCTTCTCCGATCCTAAATACTTCCGCGCCGTCTTCAAGGAACAGTTCGGGGTTCTGCCGGGCGAGTTCATGAAGCAAGCGGAATTGCCGCCCGAGCCGGCCCCCTAACATCTGGCACGTGGTCATTCGGCATTATGCGATCATCGCCACGGCACGCGTGCCCCGCACTTTTGGCACGCGCGCCCAGCGACAACGGCGCTGATTGGTCTAAACTAGTGGAAACTGAACAGCGCCCCGCATGAATTCATCCACGTCCGCCACCAACGCGGTTAACCGCCGGCATTTCCTCGCCACTTCGGCCGCCGCCACCGCTGCGTTATGCCTGGGCGGCACCCTGATTCCCCGCTCCGCCGGGGCGGCCCTCCCCAATCGCCGCCGCATCCCGCTGGACGGCGCCTGGCAGGTGGCGCCAGCCGGCACGGAAGAGTGGATTCCCGCCACGGTGCCGGGCTGCATCCACACGGATTTGCTCGCCGCCGGGAAAATTCCCGACCCCTTTTATCGCGATCAGGAAAAGGCAGCGCAGTGGGTGGGCAAAACCGACTGGCGGTTCCGGCGGACGTTCCAAGTGGACGAGGCTGCGCTCGCCCATCAAACCGTGCGGCTCCGCTGCGAAGGCTTGGACACGCTCGCCACCCTCCAGCTCAACGGACAACCCGTGGGCCAGACGGACAACATGTTTCGGACTTGGGAATTTGACGTCAAACCGCTGCTCAAAGCCGGCGAGAATCAAATCGAAATCCTCATCCAATCCGCCGTGGCCTTCACCAAGGAACTGGACCGCCGGCGCCGGGAAAACACGGGGGTGACCGGCCGTTCCTGGCTGCGCAAGCAGCCCTGCCAGTTTGGCTGGGACTGGGCGCCCACGCTCGTCACCAGCGGCATCTGGAAAAGTATTTCGCTGGAGGCCATCCACGTGGCCCGGCTCGCTGACGTGCTCATCCTCCAGGATCATTCCGCAAAAAATCAGGTTGGCCTGACCGTCGAACTCGCCGCCTTGGCCGTGGTCAAACAGCCGCTGCAGGCCAAAGTTACCGTGCTCCACGAGCAGCAAACGCTGGCCACCACTTCGGTGAAACTATCCAAGGACCAAGGGCGCTGCGACCTGACCTTGAAAAATCCCCAGCTCTGGTGGCCCGCCGGCCTGGGCGAACAACCCCTTTATCAGGTGCAGGTGGAATTGCTCGATGATGCCGGCCAGTTGCTGGACATCACCACCAAGCGCATTGGCCTGCGCACGCTCAGCGTGCTTGAAAAAACGGAGACGCAGCCGCTGCGCTTCGTGGTCAACGGCGTGGAGTTTTTTGCCAAGGGCGCCAACTGGATTCCGTCGGACGCCTTCAGCAACCGCGTCACCCCCGAGCGCCTGCGCCAGTATGTGGCCGACGCCGTGGCGGTGAACATGAACATGCTGCGCTTCTGGGGCGGCGGCTATTACGAGGAGGATGCGCTGTTCGATGCGTGCGATGAACTGGGCCTCTGCGTCTGGGCGGATTTCAAGTTCGCCTGTGCCAGCTATCCAGCCTTTGATGAAAAATTCGTGGACAGCGTCCGCAGCGAAGCCCGCGACAATCTCCAGCGGCTCCGGCATCATCCGTGCATCGCCATCTGGTGCGGCAACAATGAAGTCTCCTTGCTCGTCAAAGACGGCTGGTCGGTGGTTTCCATGGCGCGCGAAGGCTATGACTATTTGTTCAAGCAAGTGCTGGGCGACACGGTCAAAACCTACGCGCCGCAGACCAGCTACGTATCCGGCAGCCCGGATTGCGGTGACGAGCATTATTGGGCGGTCTGGTGGGCCGCCCGCACCTTTGAAGCGTATCGCGAGGTGGGCGGCTTCATGAGCGAATTTGGCTTTCAATCCTATCCCGAACCGCGCACAACCCATTCCTACACGAGCGCCGAGGATCGCACGTCCACCCTGTCGGACGTGATGAAATGGCACCAGCGCTGTCCGCAGGGCAACGACCGGATCAAAAGCATGACCGGCAATTATTTCCGCGAAGGCAGGGATTTCGACAGCACCCTCTGGATCAGCCAACTGGTGCAGGCCTACGGCATCAAGATCGGGGCCGAATCCTGGCGCCAGCGCATGCCCGGATCCATGGGCTGCCTGTTCTGGCAATACAATGATTGCTGGCCGGGGGCGAGCTGGGCCTCGGTGGATTACTACGGCCGCTGGAAGGCGCTGCACTACGCGGCCCGCCATTTCTACGCGCCCGTCCTGATTTCCGGCTTGGAAAATCCAAAAGCCAGGACCGTGGATTTATTTGTCACTTCCGACCGGCTGGAGGTTTGTCCCGCCACCGCCGAATGGCAGGTTACCAACCTCCAGGGCGCCTTGCTCCTCAGCGGTCAGCTCGCCGCCGCTATTCCGCCCCGAACCAGCCGAAACCTCAAGACGCTCGATCTGACGCCGCTGGCCAAGGAACATGGCAGCAACCAGCTCATGGTCTGGTTGAAGCTCACCGTGGCGGGGCAGCCGGTGTCGCAAAACCTCGTCACGCTCGCCCGTCCGAAAGACCTCGACCTGCTGGATCCCAAGTTAAGCCCCCGCGTCGCGCCGACGAAAACCGGTTTCCGCGTGGAGATTACGTCGGAAACACCGGCCCTGTGGGCCTGGCTGAGCCTGGCGAACACCGATGCCCGCTACTCTGACAACTTTGTTCATCTCAACGGCCGGGATATGGTTGCCATCGAAGTCACCCCGGCGAAGCCCATGTCCGTCGCCGATTTTGAAAAGGCGCTTACGGTGCGCAGTCTTTACGACACCTACCATCAACCCGCTTAACCTTTTGTCTAGCCATTTTTGAAACTTGAAATTTCCCGCCGGCCGACAACAATCATTGCCATCCACTATTAATCCATGAAAACCTTTCTCTTCGCCTTGCTGGGCCTGGCCGCCCTGAATCTCCTGGCCCAAACCGCTACCTCCACCGTGCAGGCCGATGCGCTGCACTGGTCCACGTCCCATAGCGGCGACCTGAAATTCATGTATTCCCTGCCCCAAGGCTACGACGCCCAGGGCGCCAAGCGCTGGCCGGTGATGCTGTTTCTGCACGGCATCGGCGAGCGCGGCAACGATGCCCGCAAGGTGCTCGCCCATGGCCCCATCAAGCTGGCCCGCAACGGCCAGGAATTCCCCTTTATCATCATCGCCCCGCAATGCCCCGACGGTGAATTTTGGAACAATCCGGAAGCGCTGATTCAATTGCTGGACCACGTGGAGAAAACCTACCGGGTGGACAACACGCGGGTCTATCTAACGGGGCTGAGCATGGGCGGTTATGGCGCTTGGAAGCTGGGCACGACCTATCCCGAACGATTTGCCGCGATGATTCCCATCTGCGGCGGAGGCGAACTTCTGAACATTCGCTTTGCCAACCCGGATAAATCAGAAGCCTTGAAGACCCTCGCAGTTTGGGCCTTTCACGGCGCCAAGGATAATGTGGTTCCCGTCACCGAATCGGAACGCACCGTGTCTTATCTGAAGGGCATCGGCGCCCGCGAGGCGAAGCTGACCATTTACCCGGACGCCCTGCACGATTGCTGGACGGAAACTTTCAACAACCCGGAAATCTACACCTGGCTGCTCCAGCACCAGCGCACCAACGCCGCGCCGCCGCCGCCGCCGCCGTAAGCTCTCCCAGGTCAGGCGCGTCAGACTGGGCACGCCGCTTTCGCCAGCGAAAAACTGTCGTTGGCAACTGGGCGCCTGGCGTTTTACCGTCAGGGAGTGATGCGCAAGGTGCCGACGCCGAAGTGCGGGAGCGTCACTTCAAAGCTGGCCCGGCCCGCTGGGTCTTTCTTCGCGGGTATTTCCCGAAGCACTTTGCCATTCAGTTGCACCAGTTCCACCTTGGAAGCCGGCCCGTCATAGGCCAACCGCCGTTGGGCCGCCTGCGCTGAAGGATTGAACAACCGGATGGAGACCTTGCCGTTCTCCAGGCGCATGGTCGGCACTTCCCAGCCGCCGCGATCCATGGTCAGCAGGGATTTGGCCGCCGGCCCCGTTTCCGCTGGGCACAGTTGCGCTATCAACGGCTCGTTCCACGCGTCGTTCTCCGTCCAGAGCGCGGCCGATTCCCAGTCCCCGGCATGCGGCACGAGGGCGTAATTCACTTTGGTGGGGCCATTAACGCGATAGTCGCGCCCCCACAAGCCGACGCCGGAATAGAGCAGCGTCAGGCCCAGCGGCTGATCGGGGCCATGGGCGTAGCTGGTGGTGTGATCCGTCAACAGCGCCAGCCCCACATCGCCGCGCGCGTCCAGCACGTCCACCCAATCCAAGAGGATGTTGTTTTTGATGCCGGACCAAGTATCGAAAAACGTGTTCGTCAGCCGGCTGGTCGTCACGTCGAAGGGCGCGTCCTTGAAAATGACCTGGTGTTTCAAGTTCAGGGGGAACTGGGCGAGCAGCTTGAAGCGATCGTCATAAAATGCCTTGTGATCCTCGTCCGCCTTGAAGCCGCCCGCCTGCTTGTAGTCGGCCCCGACGCGCGGTTTGCCCTGCCAGTCAATCCGGGTGTTAAAATCAATGCGCCGCTGCCCTTGGACAAGGGTGATTACCTGCGTCACGGCATTGGAGGCAATTTGGCCGCTGATCCGCAGGCGAACCCGCACCGGGCCATTTTCCAGGATTTCAATTTTCGCCGGCTGGTCGGCCGTGGAAAAATATTTGCCGGCTTCATAAAAATAGCCGCGCAGTTCATTGAACCGCCGCTCGCTGGCCCCGTCCACGAACTGCCGGTTCCACCACCATCGTTTCATCGCCAACTCACGAACGGTTCCGCCTTTGGCCGGATCCAACACCAGATGATAAAGATCGGTATCGACCACCGTGCAGCCGTCCTTGGCCACGTGGGCCATAGGCTTGGGATGATCCGCCGGGGCCGCCGCTTCCAACTGGAACGTATTATAGCCGAGCGCGGGCACGGCCGCCGGAAAGAGCAGTTCGCGGCGCTGGTCTGCCACCTCCACCACCTGGGCCGGCAACGGGCGTCCGCGCGCATCGCGCACCACCGGCGCACCCTGCCAATTTGCCGGCAGCGGCAGGCGGGCCAGATCGGTGCGGGCCACGCCCAGCGTGTTAAACACGCGCACTTGGGCCGGGACCGCCGGGACCGCCCCGCCCGCCAGCGCCCGGGTGGATTGCTGGAGTATGTCATCACTGCGTTGCACGGTATTCCCGGTCCACGTCACCACCTTGTCCGCCCAGGTGTTGCTGCGGCTGCCGTTGTAAGGCACAATCCAGCAATCATGGTGCTGGGCCAGCAGCAGCGTGGGCCAGGCTTCCGCGAAGGCCGCCGCCGGCCACTCGGTGTGCTGATAAACGCCGGCCACCGTGGCCAGTTTTTCCGCCGCCACCACGCGGTTTTCCGCGCGGTGCACGTTTTGGGCGAGGCGCTGCATCACTTGCGATCCCCAGACGAGGCTCACCAGCACATCCTCCTGGCTGAAGTGCCAGTCCTGCGTGGGCTGGGCGCTGGCCACATTTTCAAAATAGTTCCGCCACGTGGTAAAGATCCGGGTTTCGTTGTTGGTGCCGTCATGTTTCAGCCACGGCCCAAAGCGCCAGCCGGCGTCCTGCAAACACATGCCCACCGGATGCTGAATGCCCGCCGCAAAGGCCGCCTGCAAATAAACCGGCTGATTTTGATTGGCGATGGTTTCCCACACGGAACCGGGTTTCAGCGTCTCGATGCCGTAGCGCGGGACCGTCGGAATGCCGGTGCCATCGGGGCCGATCCAGTTCACCAGTTCGCCGCCAAAGGCGCGGGTGTAGCCGCCCCAGCAGGTGTTGGGATTTTTCAACACGGCATTCTTAAACCCCAGCGCTTTCAAGACGCCCGGCAGCGCGCTGGTAAAACACGGTTCCTCCACGCTGTAGGTGTCGAATTCCGCGCCGGGAAAATGCTCGCGGATTTTGCGCATCCCGTAGTCGAACTGCTGAATCATGCTCTCGCCGGATGCCGTCCACAGATAGCTCTGGGCGTAGGCGGGGTTGACAAATTCAATCGTGCCGGCCGGCGTTTGATCGGCCGCGAGCGCCTTAAAGGCGGCGTAGGCTTCGGGCGTGTTGGTGCGGGCAAAATCCCACGTGACCGGCTCAATTTCCAAATTCAGTTTCCAGCCGGGGTGCTCGCGCACCGCGTCCACCATGAACTGCGTGAAGTTGGTGGGATAATGCCCGTAGTAGCCCCCGTGGTAGCCGTCCACAAACCACGCCCGCCCCTGCCCCCAGGCCGCCGCCGCTTGCAGCCAGGCGGCCAAAATCATTCCCCGGCGCAGGCGGCGCGCCCAGCCTCGTTGTTTTCCCGTCCGGCAGTTATTCAGTAATGGCATGGTAAACGATGGGTTTAATGGTTTGATCCAGCTGGATGGAATAGGGCAGGTATTGTTGCAGCAAAATAACGACGAGATCATCCTTGGGCGAAATCCAAAACGACGTGCTGGCCAACCCGCTCCAGCCGTATTCCCCCACCTGGGCAGCCGAGGGCCAACTCGATTCCACCTGAACCGAAAAGCCGAGGCCAAAGCCCGCGCCGAGCATCGGAATAATCCCAAAGGAAATGGGCATGGCACTTGGGGGCAATTGATTGGTCGTCATGGCCTGCACCGTCTCCGGGCGGAGCAGCCGCTGGCCATTGAGTTGGCCGCCGCCGGAAAGCATCTGGCAGAACCGCATGTAATCCCGGGCGGTCGAGACCAGGCCGCCGCCGCCGGAAAGCAGCTTCGGAGGCTGGAAATAATTCGTGGTCAGCGGCTGCGCCAAGACCTTCAATTGGCCGCGCTCCACGGTATGCACCGCCGCCAGCCTGGCCTGCTTGTCCCCGGGCACATAGAAACCGGTGTCGTGCAGGTCCAGCGGCTGGAAAATGCGCTCCGTCAGAAACGCATCAAAGGATTTTCCCGAGACCACTTCCACTAGGCGCGCGAGCACGTCCGCCGAGACGCTGTAATTCCACTTGGTGCCCGGCTGATACAGCAAGGGCAAGGCGCTGACCTTGCGGGTCAGGTCGGCCAGTGTGTTGTCCGCCGAAAGCACGCCGGCCTTGTTGTAAGCTTGGTCCACCGGCGTGTTGCCCAGAAATCCATACGTCAATCCCGCCGTGTGCCGGAGCAAATCCCGCACGGTGGGCGCCTGCTTCGCCGGCTCGGTGACAAAGCCCTCGCTGTCAGTTTTGACCAACACCTGAACCCCTTTGAACTCCGGCAGATATTTCGCAAGCGGTTCATCCAGGCCAACTTTTCCCTCCTCCACCAGCAGCATGGCCGCAACGCTCGTGATGGGTTTGGTCATGGAATAAAACCGCATGATCGCGTCCCGCTGCATCGGCTGGCCGGAGGCGACATCGCTTTTGCCAAACGCTTCAAAGTAAACCACCTTGCCGTGGCGGGCGACCATGGTGATAGCCCCGGCCAATTGGTTCTTCTCCATCAGCGCCGCCACCGCCGGGCCAATGCGGGCCAGTTGGGCGGCGGACATCCCCACGTCTTCCGGCTTGGCGGTGGGCAGTTCCCGGCTCCAAGCAACCGGAGCCAGCGTGATCCAAGTCAGGCCGGCACAAAGCAGCAATTCGCGCGCTGGTTTTACAAAACAATTCTTCATTTTTTCCGTTTCTATTGTGACCAATTACCCCCCCTGTAATGGCCAAGCCGGCCGACCTCGTTTTCCTGAAGCTGGCAGACCGCCCGATTCAACCGAATTATTTGGCCGGCGGGAAATTCCGGGGCGGCAATTCAGCCGGAGCCGAGCCCCACTGCTCATTGGGCTGCGGCCCCATGACCAGCTCCAAAATACCGCCGGCCGCCACTTCGGCATGCCGCAGCCAGGCGCGGTTCAGCGGTTTCCCGTTCAGCCTGGCCGACTGCACATACATATTTTCCGCCGAGTTGTTCCGGGTGCGGATGGTAAAGGTTTTGCCGGGATAATAATGCGAATCGAGTTTGAAGGTGGTTTCTTCAAACAGCGGACTGCCGATGACATAAATGCCATCCACCGGCGAGACCGGATGAATGCCCGCCGCGCTCAGGATATACCAGGCCGACATCTGGCCGACATCTTCATTGCCGCAGAGACCCTTCACGCCGGCGCCATAAGCATGATCCATCACGGTGCGCGCCCACTTTTGCGTCAGCCACGGCTTGCCGGCGTAGGCGAAAAGATACGGCGCGTGATGCACCGGCTCATTGGCGTGGTTGTAATAGTCATTCCACTTGAACGTCAGCGGCGTCTTGTCGAAAAACTCCGTCAGATGCTTGAGAAAATAGTCCGGGCCCATCAGATCCATCAAACCGGCCACGTCCTGCGGCACAAACCAGCCTTGCTGATAAGGATTGCTCTCCACGCAGCCCTGGCCGTGCGTGGTGGCCCCTTCCCATTGGGTCCATGAACCGTCGGCTTTCTTGGCGCGCATATTGCCCACGGATGGATCGTAAATATTCCGGTAATTCAACGCGCGCTGCCGGAGCCGCTGGGCGTCATTGGTCTGGCCCACCGCGGCGGCAAACTGGCCGGCGCAGTAATCAAAGTAAGCGTCTTCCAGCGTCACGGACACACTTTCAGGCGCAAAGCCGAGTTTCTGATACTGCGGGCGGTGGTTGCCATTCTCGCGATTCAGATCCACCGTCTGCCGGCAGAGTGCGTAAGCTTGGTTCGCGTCGTAGCCACGAATGCCCTTGAGATACGCCTCGGTAAAAACCGACACCGCCGGGTCGCCGATCATGCAGCCGGATTCCACCGCCACCAGTTCCCAGCGGGCCAGATAGCCGTTGCCGCTCAACTCGGCCTGCTGCATCAGCGAATTCACCGTGTCATTCACCACGTCCGGGCGGATGATGCTCAGCAGCGAAAATTCGCTGCGAAACACATCCCAGCCGCTGAAGACCGTGCGGTAGGTAAAACCTTGGGCGCGATGCACCTGGCCATCGGCGCCGGTGTAGTTGCCGTTCACGTCGGAATAGGCGCGCGGATCCAGCATCGCATGATACATCGCCGTGGCGAAGGCTTCGCGCTGGACGGGATTGCCGCCTTTGATCGCGATATCCGCAAACGCTTTTTCCCAGAGCGCCGTCGCTTGGGCGCGCACCGCGTCAAAGTCCCAATTGGGTATATCGTGCCGCAGATTTTCCTTGGCGCCCGCCAAGTCCACGAACGAAATGCCGGCCTTGAGCAGCACGGGCTCGCCATTGGTTGTCGCAAACTCGCTGAAGAAACCGAGGTGATCGCCTTCCAGCTCTTGGCAGCCTTCCAGCACCTTGGCCGCCCCGGTCACGGCGCGATAGCGCGGGCTGACCACTTCATCCCGCATCCGTTTCCAGCCCGCGGGAATGTCCGCCGTCCACACGCCAAACTTTTTGAACGGCTGGCTGAACTCGGCATAGAAATAAACCGTGTAATTCGCCTTGCCCTCGCCGTTGCCCCAGCCGCCGCCTTCGGGCGGACATTTCATCCAGCCTGCGATCGTGTGATCATTCACCACTTTCACAGATTGCCGGGTGGCCGTGCCGCCAATGCGCCGGGCGAGATCAATCTGAATGCGGCTTTGGTCGTTTTGCGGAAAGGTGAACCGCAGCAAGCCCGCATGCGGCGCCGCCGTGGCTTCGGCCCGCACCGAATAATCGTCCAAGGTCACGGCATAATAGCCCGCTTTGGCCACTTCGGTATCGTGATTGAAGCGTGAACGGTAGCCATCGCCCCCGCCCTTGACGCCGCTCTGCGTTTGCAACTTGCCGGTCGTGGGCATCACCAGAAAATTTCCAAAATCCCCGAACCACCCGATCCCGCTCATGTGCGTGAAGCTGAAGCCCTCGATGCTGGTGTGCTCGTGCGAATAGCCGGGGCCGTTGTCGCCGCCCGTAATCGTATCCGGGCTCAGTTGCACCAGGCCAAACGGGGTGGCCGCGCCGGGAAAGGTTTTGCCTTCGCCATATTCCAGGCTGGTGCTCGCCCCGATCAGCGGGTTCACCTGGTCCACCAGCGATTCGGCGCTGGCGGACCAAGTGAGCACCACTCCCGCAACCAAAAAGTAAACGCTGTTCATGCCACGCATATTCGCCTTTAGTTGGAAGTCGCTTTGCGGGTCGCCGGCGCATCCGGCAACACCTCGACCAAACCGAAATCAATATACTGTCCCTGGCTGATCTGGTGACAGTGAACCGCAATCAGATTCTTGCCCGGCTGCAAAGTCGCCTTGGCTTCCGCGCGCAGCGGAAAGTCGCCATAGGTGTGGGAGAAGGCGCTGGCTTTGATCGCGAGGACGCCGTTGATATAAACTTCCGCATCGTCATCGTGATGCAGCCAGCCTTGGAGGTTTTTCCAGGGGCCGGCGGGCAGCTCAACTTCCCGGCGCAGCCAGATATCGGCCGTTCTCCAGACCGTGCCCACGTTGGCCCCCGGGGTGTTGCGCGTGCCGAAACCGCTCTTGCCCTCGGCCCAGCCGGTGGCCTCAAAGGCCGCCGCAAACCAATCGGCGGCGGGCGGATTGGTGGTGTAGCGCCAAACGGCCGCGGCCTGGTCTGCCGCCGGTACAATGGCTTTCACTTGCGGCGGCTGCGGCAGGGGCGCCCAGCCATTGCCCTTGGTCACGTCGCGCTTGGCATATTTCTGCCACACGGCCCGGTCATAGAGCATTTGGGCGAAAACGCCGCCCACCACGGGGCGGGCGGTAAACCCGACCTTGTCGGCGGTCTTCGTCTGATACCAGTCCGTCAACGGCGCGCGCTTGGGCGTGGCGTTGATGAAGGCAATCACCGGCGCGATCAAGGCGTCAAAATCGCTGCGCTCCTGGGTGAGCGTCGCGGTCCAGGTGATCCAGTCGAGCTTCGTGTAATCTTTGCGGTTGTCGAGCGGCAGGCCGTATTGATTTTGGCTCTTCCGGTAGAAGGCCATTTCTTTCTTGGCCACCTCGGCCGGGAACAGGTTCAAGCCCAGGATGCGATCCCAGATCAGGTTGTATTTCTGGCTCCAGCTGCCGGGTTTGTCCAACGCCAGCCGGAACTTCTCGCCATCATCCGCCGCCGCCACCCAGCGCTGGGCGAATGCCTTGGCCAGCTGGTCATATTCGTCCGCCGCCGCCGTCTCGCCCCGCATCCGGCACAGCTTGGCGTAGGCGCCCAGCCCGCAGATCGCCTTGATGCTGAGGTTGGCGTTGTGGGCCAGGTGGCCGGCAAAGTCATCGGTGCAGAGCTGGTTTTCCGGATCAAAGCCTTTCTGCTTCAGGTAGGCCGCCCATTGCGTCAATTGCTTCCAATACAGCCCGGCAAAATCGGCATTCCCTTCCAATTGCGCCACCGCGCCAAACAAGCACAGCAAATTGCCGCTTTCTTCCACCGGCATGGGACTGGAATTTTCGCCGCCATAAACCTGGCCATTCGCGAGCGGATAGGTCCCGAGATCATGCGGGGCCGAGTCAAACTTCCAGCGCGCCGACGCCGCGTAGTTCATGAACGGCACGATGAATGATTTGGCCAGCGTGGGGCTGAACAGCAGGAACTGCGGGGCCATGGGATAAAACACATCCGACGTGGCAATGCAGCCGTTGGAATGGTTCTCTTTGCAGAATTGAATCGGCTGGCCGTTGGCATCCGCCACGAATTTGCCGGCGGCAAAGCATTGGCGATAGGCCAGCGCGCCCAGCCAGGCGTAATTCTCGCCGCCCGCCTTCCGCAGATCGGCCATCAGCTCGGTATCAAAGGCCACGCAGCGTTTCTGAAGCGACTCGTAATCCTTGGCCGAGGCCTTCAGCAGATCGGCGGCTTCCCAGCCGTTGCGCCGCCAGTAGGGCCGGAGATTCCGGTGCATGTATTGAATCGAATAAAGATCGTCGTAAGCCACCATCAGCCAGCGGGCCACCGGCGCCGCCTTTACGCTGCCCAGATCCAGGGTCATCGCGATGACCGAATTGGCGCTCGCCGCTTGATTGGCCGGCAACGGGCTGGCCGAGGCGGCCAGCTTGCCGCTCGCCACAAATTCCTGGCGCGCCGTCGCCGCGTCTCCCACAAAGCTGGCCGGCGCCTGATTCTGGGTGGCGGCCACATAAAAATAACCCCAGTCAATCCGCAGATCGTCGCCTTTTTTCTGCAAGACCGGCTGCTCCACCGAACCCACGCTGGTCGCCGTGAGGCCGGCGATGTTCTCGGTTTTGAACGTCACTTCCTGAGCGGGCACATTCACCGCGATTTCGGAGCGGGCGTCAAAATACACCGCCACGGCATGCGCCTTGCCATCGGTGGCTTGCGCCTGCCAGGTGAGGTAGGTCACCGGCCGGGAAAGAATGTCGATGTCCTCCGGCAGGGACGGCGTGAGAAAGGTCAGTGTCAGCGTGACCCCGGCCCCTGCGAAAGTGTAGAGCGTGCGCGTCGGCAGTACTTCCAGATCCGTCTGCTTCAGCGCGGGCGCGTCCGCCGGCAGCAGGCCCATCAGGCGATAGGCCTGGCCATCAATCCGCACGAGGCTGGTCAGGCGCTGCGGTTTGCCCGTCCAGTGCGTCGTGTCGGCCTCGGTCAAATTATCCGCCGGCGACCAGATGCTGAAATATGGGTCGCCGGCCACCAGCGGCACCGACGGCGGCCGGAACTTGGCCGCGGCCGCGTTGACGTTGAAGATCGCGACCGCCCCCAGCAGGGCGACGCACAGATAACGACCGGTTGTATTCATAGGTTGATGAAGTATAAATCGGGCGGGAAACTTTGGAATGTTTTTATTCCGCCGTCACTTTGATGGTGTAGGTCACCGGGCCGGCGGCGGCGCGAACCGCCTGGTCCAGCGCCGCGTGAATCCGCTCGGTTTCCGCCAGCACCTTTTCCGTCTGCGCCGTGATTTGCGCCATGGTCGCATTCTCGCCCTTCTTGACCACCGGTCGGAACATGGTCTTGATCTGGCGCGTCTCAAAGTCCTGCTTGATGGATACCGCCGCGTCCACGTTCGAGAAGTGGCCGGAGAACGGATTCATCGCAAACTCCTCGGTCAGGTTGATGCCGCGCGCCAGTTGCTCGCCGGTGAACACCTTGCTGTAGTCGCCCCACGCCACGCGATATTTCGGCGCCGTGGCGTTCTTCGCGGTGAGCCGGAAGCGGTTCAATTCCTGATTGAAGGGCACCAGCGTCATGCCGGAATAAACATTGTCGGTCTTGTCGGCATTCTCCGTGCCGCCATTCGGATACCCATTCACGCCCCAGAACGGAAGGCAGCCGGAGCAAAACGGCTGGCGCGTGCTGCTGATTTCAAACGTGCCGTCCTTGGCCGAAAGCAGCTTGTGGCCCTGGGACACCGTCAGCTTGTTCGCCGCCAGATCCACCGTGAAATTGGCAATCTCGCCGCTCACCCCCAGCGCCTTCAAATAGGCATACGCCATGACCAGGTGGCCGGCCCAATCCGGATGAATGCCGTCGCCGCCGTTCAATTCATACTTCGGGCCGTATTTTTCCTTGGCCAATGCCCCGCTCACCAGCAGCGGCGTGTAAGCATCCGCAAACGCCACCTTTTCCTGCCGGGCCAGTTCCACATCGATATTGCGCAAATGGCCGAGGCACTGGTTCAAATCATCAATCTGGTATTTGCCCGCTTCCCACCAGGGCACTTTGGTGATGGTGCCCGGCGACCCCACCACCACCCGCACGCCGTGATCCTTGAAGGCCTGGACCACGCCCAGCATGTTGGAACGATACTCCGCCCCCGTGCTGTCCTCATACGGCTTGTAGTGGTGGTCGTTCATGCCGTAGCTCGTCGTGGCAAGGGTCGGCTTGAACCGCAGGCAATCATTCGTCATGCGCGCCCAAAAACCGCCCGCCGTCTCGCCGCCCCAGCCCACCTGGCGCACCGTGATCTGCAACTCCGGTTCGCACACCGCCAGATAATCCTCGATCAGGCGCGAATACTTCCGCTGTTCCGTGATCGAATCGCCGCAGATCGCCAGCCGGTCGCCTTTTTTCAAAAGCAGCCCGGTGGGGGCCGGCGCCGGCGTCAGGTTATATTTGGCCAGAGCCGAATCGGTTCCCTCCGCCACGGCCGCCAGAGACAGGCTGCCGCTCAGAACGCTTGCGAGTATTATTTTGTTGAGCATGATGAATTTGAAATGTGTTTTAAAACCGCCGTTGCCAGCCATTGAACACTCGTCATGGGGATGGCAACAAGCCAGTCTAAACCGGGAGCGGCTCGGCCGTCGAGGGGTGTGGGTGCCAAATAACGGGGGGCAGCCGTGCCAGCCGCACCGCCGCTCGTGCTCGTCCCCCGGCGTTCTCCTCCTCGAACTGAGCCATAGCCGCCCCTGAACTCGGCGCGGACGGGTAGGGCGGGCAGTCTTCTGGCCCGCCGCTGGCTGGCACCCAAACGGCGCGCCCGGCTTCCTCCCCGGAGCGGCATACCGCCCGGAGGGAGTGACGCGCCAACCAGCGGTCCATGGAGCGGACCCAGGTGAGGGCGGTGGTCAACCCCCTCTAAATCGGTAGGGACGGCCGCGCCGCGCCGTCCGGGGCGATCTCAAGTCTCAACTGATAGGAAATTGTTTTTCATGCGGGCTCATTTACTTGAACTGATCAGCTCGCGGCGCGCGCCGCGGCGGCCAGGTCGGCGGCGGAACTGGAGCGCTGGCTGCTGGACTGGTGCGAATTGAGCGCGCCCTGGACGAGGAATCGAGCCGCCGCAACATTGCGATGACCTGCCATGCGGACAACCCCGAGGCCGAGCAGGCGTATTTGCATTTTGTGGAGCACGTGGAGCCGCACCTCAAGCCGCGCCAGTTCGCGCTGGAACAGCTCTATGTGGCGCATCCCTGCCGCCTGGAGTTGCTGAAAATTGGAGCGCCGAGCACCGGCTCGGCCCGTTTATGCAGCCATGACGCCGACCCGCCGGGCCGGTGCGCGGCGCTCCGCTACGAGGTTTTTGACCGCGACGTGGCCAATCACGTGGCGCTGTTCCGCCCGGAAAACGTGGCGTTGGAAACCGCGCCTGAGGTCATTGATTCAAAACCGCGCCGCTTCTTTCAGAAAGTGTGCATGGTCAAGACTCCTTCATGGACAAAAAAAATGAGCGGCCGGGAAAGCAAATTAGTTCTTGCCCAAAAAAACGGAAGGTGTTTTTGGGACAGAAAATTGCCCCGGGACTGATTGATGCGGTTCTGGTCTGTGGCAGTGATTCCGGCGCGGCCCTACTCAAGGATTTGAAAAATGCTGGCGAAGTCATCCGTCCAGAGCGGAATTGTGATGGCGTTGGTGTGGGCCACCCGGGAAGCCGAACGGATGGCATCCGTCTTGAGGATGGACTCGTCATGGGTCAGCAGGATCCAAGTTGAGGCGTATTTCCACCACGCCGGCTCTTCCTCCTCCTCCTCAACGTCCGAATCGCCATCGGGGCAGTTGATGATGGCCAGTTGATACTTGAACTGGCGGGCCAGATTCTGCACCACCGGTTCGAGGTTGAGATGGCGATTTGAAACATGCACGGCAATGATTCCGCCGGGTTTCATGTGCCGGTTGTAAAGCTCGAATGCTTCCCGGGTCAAAAGATGGACCGGGATGGCGTCACTGCTGAAGGCATCTAGGGCGAGGAGGTCAAATTGCTGTGCGGGCTCGCGCTCCAGCGAGAGCCGGGCATCGCCCATGGCCACTTCAACCTGCGCCGGGCAGTTGCTGAGGTAGGTGAACCGGGTCGTGGCCAGCTGCCGGACGGCGGGATTGATCTCGTAAACGCGCACGGTATCCCCTGGGCGGCCAAAGGCGGTGATCGTGCCCGTGCCCATTCCCACGACGCCAATCCGGCGGCGGCCGGCGGGCAGGGCGTGGATCGCCAGCGCCACGCCGCTGCCTTCGCAATAGTAACTGGTCGGCAGCTTCGCCTTTTCCGGATCCACAAACTGGATGCCGTGCGTGATGCGGCCATGTTGCAGCAAGTAGTAGTGCTGCGCCGGATTGCTTCGGAAATATTCGCTCACCGACAAGGTGCCGTAAAAGTTGCGCGAGCGGGAAACGGTATTGCCATCATCCTCGCCCACCTGCGTCCGCAGGGCCACGGCCAGGGCCACCAGCCCCAGGCTCAACCACAGGCAGCCCAGCCGCCGCCAAAGTCGGAACTTGGGGAATTGTTTCCGCCCGATCATGAAGGCCAGCATGAGCGCCAGTGCGCTCCACAGGCCGATGCGCAGCCACCGGACCCGGAGGTCGGTCAAGCATGCCGAATCGTTGGCCCGCCAGATAATCGCCCGATCCAGACCGCCGAACGCCGCCAGCGTCAGCAGCCCAGCCAGCCACCGCCACGAGCGGATATTTCCGCCGGTGCGCTCGCGCAGGCAGACGATCAGGAAGAGCAGGCCGCAAAACAGCATTCCCCAGTGCAGCTCAAAGTATCCCTGGAACAACAGGGGAGCGCCGAGCGCCACAAATAATCCTCCGAGCGCGCCGCCCGCCGAAATCATCAGGTAATACCCGGTGAGCAGGCGCGGATCGGGGCGCAGCCGGTAAAGTTCGCCGTGGCAAACCCAGCAGCAGACCAACAATCCCGCCGAATAAATCACCACCTGGGCGCGGAGCGAGGCCTCCGCCCCTTCAAACAGCGCCCAGCCCATGGCCGCCAACGCGGCGACCAGCGCCAGCGCGAAGGGCGGACGCCGATACCAGCGCGGATTGTCGAAACAAATGATGAAACTCAAAAGATAGAGCGCCAGCGGCAAAATCCAAAGGAACGGAATCACCGCCACGTCCTGGCACATTTTGTTGGTGGTCGCCAGCAGCAGCACGGTGGCGCAGCCGGGGAGCAGCAGCCAGAGCAGTTTGACCAGCGCGGAAGGCCGGCTTGAAACCTCGTCCCATCCGGCGGACCGAACATCGCCCGGCGGGTTCTGCCGCCACAATCTCACGGCACAAAATCCGCAGCCGAGGACAAACGCGCCAAAACCCCAGGACCACATGCCGGCTTGGGCCACGCGGGTGAAATGCGGCTCGAAATAGAACGGATAGCTGATCAGCGCCAGCAGCGAGCCGACATTGGAAAGCGCATACAGGCGGTAGGGCGAAATGCCCGGCTGCGCCCGGCTGAACCATTGTTGCAACAGCGGGCCGGTGGCCGAGAGCACGAGGTATGGCAGGCCCAGATTCACCGTCAGCAGAACCAGAATATCGCGGGTGGGATTGCCCGTGGCGTCAGGTTTCCAGGAATCACTGGGCGTGACGTGCGACAAAGCCAAGGCTCCCGCCAGCAGGGTCAAGTGGACCACCGCCTGCGCACGCGCCTTGAGCCTTCGGGTGGTGAAGTGGGCGTAAGCATAGCCGCCAAGCAACACCACCTGGAAGAACACCATGCAGGTGGTCCACACGCCCGGGCCGCCGCCAAACCATGGCAGAATGTATTTGCCCATCAGTGGCTGGATTTGCAACAGCAGAAAGGCACTGATGAAAATGGTTAGTGCGTAGGCTGGCATGGGGACGAATAGTCCCACCCTGTCGGGGAAAATACCAGCTTGGACAGGCGTTGTCCGGGGCGGGTGAGGTTGTTTGGCAGTTGCAGGGGAGATTACTCATCGGCCCGCCAGCCACAACAGCCGCACCGCGTAGCCCCGACTGCCCATCTGTAACCGCTCCGCGATTTGCCCCACCGTCAGCGTGGTGTGGTTCCGCAATTGTTGCGCCAGGCGCACCTTCACCGGATGGCCTTTGCGCTGCCGCCCCAAATCCGTCTCCGTCCAGCGCGCCCGTTTCAAGCCCGCCGCAATGATCTGATCCGCCTGCTCGGCCACGCTGGCGTGCCGTTCCTCGCCGTAATGCTCCGGCCCCACGCGCTCCGCCATCTGCCCCAGCAATTCCTTCCGAAATGCCTCGTTCCCCAGGCACCAGCCGCGCCGCAACGGGCGATAATCCGCGTCCGCCTCCACTGCCCGGCGCTGTTCCACTTGCGCCGCCAGATGCCGCCGGCCCGCCGCGCTGTCTTGGGCAATCCGGTATTCCCCCAGCAACCGATCCACCCGCAGCCACGCCGGGCGTTGGCCCGGACTTTTCAGGTATTCCGGCCAACTGCTCCAGCGATAGTCGCTTAAGGGCTGTTCCGGCGTCAGCAGTTTGGCCCGCGCGGGATTCAAATGCACATAATCGCACACCGTCTTGAGATAGCCCGTGCCGCTGCCGTCCACGATCAAGGCTTTGTAACGGCCGCTGAACAGGTGCCCGAAGAATTGGTGCCGCCGGTTGAACCGGCCGGTGTAGGTGCCCAGCCACCATTTCATGCCCGCCACCAGGTTGGGTTCCGGCGTCTCCACCACCAGATGAAAGTGGTTGGGCATCAGGCAGAGCGCATGCACCTGCCAGCCGGTCTTGGCGCACGCCGCGTCCAAGATGGCCAGAAAGGCCCCCCGATCCTCATCATCCAAGAAAATCAATTTCCGGCGGTCGCCGCGATTCATTACATGATAAATCGCGCCCTCATATTCCACGCGTAATTTACGGGCCATGCCCCAACGCTACCGCCGAGAGTGTGCACAGTCAAGAACCGGCCCCTTTATGGAAATTGAATCGCGAGTGTCCACGCTGGAGGAAAAGGCGCGGGCCCAGGCGGAAATCATCCACACCCTGACCGGGAAGCTGGATTTGATCGCGGCCGGGGTGTCGCGATTGGAAACTGCCTCGGCGCTGGCGGTGGCGCGCGCCTGTCCGGCCCCCGGCAAATGCCTGGAACTGGCTGAGTCCATTGCCCGGATGCAGATTGAAGCCGAAACGACCAAGGGCGGGCTCAAGGAGTTGCAGACGGCCGCAGCGGAAGCGCGGGGCGGGTGGAAAGTCCTGGCGCTGGTGGCCGGCGCGGCGGGGGCGATTGGTTCCTTGTTCGGCTGGGCGATGGATCATTTTTCGAAGGGGGGCAAGCCGTGAACCGTTATCGCGCCATCAATCTAGGGGGCCGCTGGTCGGCAAAATTCCCCTGGGGCATCCTGATCGAAACCGGATCGGACACGGCGAGTCTGGTTTGTCACGGTTGGGAAAAGGCTCCGGCGGTGGAAATTACCCGGCGGCTGAATGCCGCGCAGCGGCCGGCGGGCTCGGGCGGGTTTCTCCGGTGGCTGGGGTTTGGCTTGGCGCTGGTGGTCCTGCTTGGGTCTGGCTGTGCGCTCGCGCCGCTCAAGGGTGGCAAGGCCACGTCCGGGCGGACGGGGGCGGGGCTCCAGCAAACCTTGGCGCAAGGGGACAACCCGGCGGCGGTGTCGAAACAGGATCAGGAGACGATTCGGACGAAGACTTACACGGTGCCGGCGGGGTCGCGCCTCGAGGAGACGCGGGTGGTGGCCGACGCCAACGGCGGAGCGGTCACCAACGCCTCGGCGCTGGTGATTAGTGCGCCCATGCCGGTGGTGGAGCATGAGGAAACCCGGGCGAAAACGGAATTGGGGGCGGCGCAGAAGGACACGGCGCGGGAGATCGGGGCGAAGTTGGCGAGCCTCAAGGGGCTGGTGTGGGTGGGGGTGGTGGTGTTCCTGCTTGGGCTGGCGACGATGTTTTATCCGCCGCTCCGCGCGATCGTGGGGAGCATCACCACGAGCGCGGCGATTACGGCCGGGGGCCTGGCTTTGATTATTCTGCCGACAATGATTGTGGGGAATGAGCTGCTGATCCTGGGCGGGGTGGCCGCGGCGGTGGGGCTTTGGTTCCTGGCGCATCGGCACGGAAAATTGAGCGGACAGGTGGAGGCGGGTAAGAATATGGATGGATGAGCAGGAAGAGGGGGCGGGAGCAAGACGACTCAGCCATCCAACGGGCTTTTGACTCCCAGCCCCGGCTTCTGCATGACGTGCGTATAAATCTGGGTCGTGGAAACATCCTTGGGGGCTATAAAGATAATCGTGTAAGTGGCCAAAGCTAACTGAGAGGATAAAAGACTATGGCTATTACCGAAGCGGTGTTGGACGAACTACTGAAAGATTATGAAAAGCCCGATGATTTATTGGGCCAAAATGGGTTGCTG
>CAIMLG010000024.1 GCA_903842235.1 uncultured Verrucomicrobia subdivision 3 bacterium | reverse complement strand
TCCTGCTGTTGTGCCTCGGCACGTTTGTGGTGGTGCAGGCGCTGGGGCAAACGCAGCTTTCCGTCGAATCGCCGGAGGTGAATTCCGAAAACCTGCTCGTGCTGCTCGCGCCGCTGGTTTTTGTTTATGCGGTCAGTTTGTTTTTCACACTGCTGGAGCAAATGACCCTGCCGGTGCCACAACTGCGCTATCTCATCATCGCCGCGTTCACAACCCTGTCCTGCCTGCCGATGATCTTTGCAATGCTTCCGCCGAAGACCTCGCCGGTGGTTTATCCGCCGTATTATCCGCCGGAAATCCAGCAGACCGCCGGCTGGATGAAGGAAGACGAATTGATGATGAGCGACGTGCCCTGGGCCGTCGCGTGGTATGGCCAGCGCCAGTGTGTGTGGCTGACGCTCAACACGCAGGACGACTTCAACGCCGTCAATTTTTGGATGAAACCAGTCCAGGCGCTTTACCTCACGCCCGAAACGATGGACAGCCGGTTCGTTTCCGACTGGGTGCGGACCCGCGATTACAGCTGGGGCGGTTTCATCCTGCAAGTGGTGACGCAAAATCAAATTCCGCCCGGGTTCCCGCTGCGCATCGCGCCCAAGGGTTTTTTGCCGGAGCGCCTGTATCTGACCGACCGCGAACGCTGGAAGCTCGCACCGCAATAAAACTCACGCCGCCGCCCGGCGCAGCCGGTCGGCGATGCCCGACCACTCGGAAGCTTCCGGCGGCGCTTCGACCACAATCGCCTCCGCGCCCGCCTCGTCGCAGCGATGCAGCTCCGCGTAAATCGCCCGCGCAAACGCCTCCGCGTCGCGCGGAATCACGCTCACCCGCGCGAAAATTCCGCCGGCGGGAATCCGGGTGTGCGCGATGATGAAGCAGGTTGAGATTTGAGATTTGAGATTTGAGATTTGAGATTTCAGATCCGCATCGTCGCGCCAATTCAAGACCAGCAGCCTTGCCCTTGGCGAATAATGTTTCGCCAGCAACCCCGGACTCCGAACAATTGGATGCGGGAGGTTCCCGCCTTCGCCGCCCTTCGGCGCGGCGGGGGATGCTGAATGCTGGATTTTTCCGATCGCTGCTTCGAGCGACTCGGCATGGATCATTCCCGGCCGCAAAATGCGCGGCGGCGACACGGTCAAATCCAAAACCGTGGATTCGATGCCGACCCGCGACTGGCCGCCATCCACAATCAACGGGATTTTGCCGCCGAGCTGCCGCCGGACATGCTCCGCATTTGTCGGCGAAACGCAGCCGGACAAATTTGCGCTCGGCGCGGCCAGCGGGAAACCGCATTCGCGGATCACAGCCTGGATGAACGGATGGCCGGGCCAGCGGACAGCCACCGTCATGCCGCCGGCGGTCACGTTGTCAGGAATTATTCCCGCGCGCGGCAAAACCAGCGTGAGCGGGCCTGGCCAGAATGATTTCGCCAGCTTTTCCGCCTGCGCCGGCCAGTTTGTCACGCAGCGTCCGGCCATTTCGCCGCCCGCAACGTGGACGATGATTGGATTGCCCGCCGGGCGGCCCTTGATTTTGAAAATCTTTGCGACGGCTTTCTCGTCCAGCGCGTTTGCGGCGAGGCCATATACCGTCTCCGTCGGCAGCGCGGCGACTTCGCCCGCGCGCAGCAGTTCCGCCGCGCGGAGGACGGCCTTTTGAAAAAGCCCCGGCGCGTGCGTGGACAGGATTTCGGCGGTCACGCCTTATTCATAACGCAAGGCCTCAATCGGGTCGAGCTTTGAAGCTTTGCGCGCGGGATAAAAGCCGAAGAAAATGCCCACGGCGGCGCTGAACCGGAACGCGATGATGATGGAGGTGGGGGAAGTGACCGCGGCCCAGTGTTTCCACGCAACCAGCGCATGAGAAACGCCGATGCCCACGCCG
>CAIMLG010000023.1 GCA_903842235.1 uncultured Verrucomicrobia subdivision 3 bacterium | reverse complement strand
GGAATTACTTTCCCCAGTAGCACGAAGTCACGGGTTCAGCGGCTCAGTTCAACGGCAGTGTATCCCGCAGGCGGCCGCTTCACCTCGCAAAAAAATCACACTTGTCGGCGGCAGCCTGCGGGATACACTGCTAAAAGTTAGTCGCCGGTAGATTCATTAAGGCTGTTGGTGAAATTTGCGGTGTTAATTATGGGTTGATTCAATGATGGCAGGACTTTGCTGGCGACCACATCGGGCTGCCGGACGCGCCAAAACGACGGGGAATTGTTCAGGTTAGGCGAATAGGGACTGGAGACCGAGGGGACATCCGTCCAGTCCACTAAATTGGTGGAGGTCTGCAACTGGCCATCCTGCCAAATCAGCTGAATGGATGAGGGGGCTGATTGAACCAAGCTAATCTGCGGCATCACTGGCGCCGCCGGCCAAAGTCCCGCCGGAACGGAAGCACCGGTCGCCAAAGCAGCGATCTCCGTTGCGGACAAGGCCCGGTTATAAATCATTAATTCATCCACCATCCCTGCAAACGGATCGGTTCCGGTGGCGGGTCCGCTGCCATCGTCCAGGTGCGTATATTGATTGATCCCGCCAATCCCGGTGCCGTCGTTATGCGATGCCATCGTGGCGGCGCTCCCCGCGCCGAAGAGGGTTCCATCCAGATAGCCTCGAATCGCGTTGGCGGTTAGCGCGTTGGTGGCATCCAGCACCAGCGCCACATGATGCCATTGACCCCCGATGATGGTATTCGTCCCCACCAGAAAAGTGCTCCAAACCGTTCCGCTGCCATTATAGCCGCCCAAATAAAGCACCCCGCTGCGCAGATATACGTTAAGGCCAATTCCCAATCCGCCTTCCTCGTAAATCACCTGGGTGCCCGCCGGCCCGCCCGTGCCCGCTGCGTTGAACCACAGGGAAATGGTTCTTTTATTCAGATTGAGCAGATTGATTTGGCTGCTGCCGGCGATGGTCGCCAGGTCATCCGCGCTGTTAAATTCGATCGCGCCATTGATCCGCCCGCCGCCCGGATGCCAGACCGGAGAACCGGAAAGCAGGCCCGGATTATTATTGCCTGATGAATCCGCCGTCGCGACCCCATTGCTCTCATCAAAGGCCAGCCAGGCCACCAGATCGCCGGCCGGCAGCATATTGGTTAGCCCCGCCCACCCGACCACGACTTGAAATGAATTGGAAGCCGACAATGCGCCAAGCGTCGCCGAGAGTTGCACGGTGTAATTTCCATTGGTGGGAAACCGCACCCCCGTCAGGGAGGCGTTGGGCGTGGTGAGGGTCACCCCTTCACTTGGAAGACAGCTCCAGTTATAGGTGACGCCGGAGGGTATCGGCACGTTATTGGTGGCCGCGACCCCTTGGGCTAAAAGCAGGCTGGTCACATTCGTCATTTGAACTTGCGAAGAGGTTGGCGAGAGCAGGGTTACTTCCAATCCCGGGGTCGTGTTCGTATCCAAGGCTGTCACAAATACATCCCGAACCGGCTGAAAGGCGATTGAAGAACACCGGAGCAGGGCGACGCCATCGAAAGCATTGGCATCGGCAGCGGCCTTGACGGTCACGGTTTGATAAACATTCCAATTACTGGGGGTGAAGGTAAAAGTTTGCGGGCCGCCAATCTGAACGCTCGGGTCGCCCATAAAGTTTACAATGTTCACCGTCACGGTGGTGGTGGTATTGGTCGCCAGCCTGATTTGAAACGTGCCGGAGCCCCCCTCGGCAATCGTAAACTGATTGGTGCTCAACACAATTTCCTGCGGGGAATAGGTGCCGGAGGTCCGCAAGGTTGCATTTAAGGCGGTGTTAAAATCGCTCATCAACTGGTGCGTCTGGTTGTAGAGCGCCGGGGCCGTAAGAACGAGATTCGTGGCTTCCTGAATGTCGACCGCCAGGTTGGAAAGATTGATGTTGGTGCCATTTTCCCGCAACTTCAAAGAACCGCTGCGAACCGCTTCCAGCCCAAACCCTTCCTTGAAGAAGAAAAGGTTGGTGTTGGGCGAAACCGCCCCCGGCTGGCCGGACATTACCGGCCATAAGTCCGCTCCGTCAATGATCCGGTCGGTGGGCAGCGAGCCGCCCGCCAGCTTGACCAGGGTGGGCAACATATCAATGGTGGAGCCCACCGTGTCCGATACCAGGCCCGCCGGGATATGCCCCGGCCAATGCGCGACAAAGGGAACTCGCGTCCCGCCATCCCACGTGGTGTGCTTGGAATCCCGCAATGGATAAGCCGACCCAAACGAACGATCAGTGTTGCCGGGAAGAAACAGCGATTGCCAGGGGCCGTTATCCGAGCTGAAGATCACCAGCGTGTTCGTCTCCAGGCCTAGGGCGCGCAATTTGGTCATGATTTGACCCACGCTCCAGTCCAACTCCATGATCACATCATAGTAATAGGACTTGCCGCTCGCGCCCTTGAAATTGGTTGAGGCATACACGGGCACATGCGGCATGCTTTGCGGCATATATATAAAAAACGGACGATGCTGATTCCGCTCGATGAACTCCAAGGCGTTGGTGGTGTAGCGTTGGGTCAGCAGGCTAAGTTTATTGGAGTCCGTGCCGATAAAATCCACCGCTGTTTCATCTTGGATAAGGTTCAGTGGCGACATGTCCTGGCTGTAAGGCACGCCGAAATATTGATCAAAACCGCGCCGGGTCGGCAGGAACTGCGGCTGATAACCCAAATGCCATTTGCCGATGGCGGCCGTGGCATAGCCCTGCAATTTTAGCAGCGCCGCCAGGGTCACCTCGGTGGTATTCAGGCCAATCGTGGCGGTCGGCGCCAGGGCGCCATAAATGCCCAGCCGATACGAATAACAACCCGTCATCAACTGAGACCGCGAAGCTGAACAGACCGGCGCGGCATAAAAGCTGGTGAGCCGCAAACCCGAGTCCGCCAGACTGTCAATATTCGGCGTCAGCGTTTTGGCGGTATTGGGGGCCGGAACATACGAATAGGGCGTCGGCGCCGGTGCGGGCGGCGGCCCGGGATTCGTCCGGCTGGGATAGGTGTTACAGCCCAGGTCATTGTAGCCAAAATCATCGCAGAAAATGAAAATGATGTTCGGCTTCTGCGCATTCGGCGCCGGGGTCAGCCGGATGACCAATGCCCCGCTCGCGTAGCTGATGCTGTAGTTGGGGGAGCTCAGGCCCGAGGGAATAATAGTGTAGGTTCCCAGCGAAACCGCGCCCTGCGATGTGCCGCCGTAGCTCAACGCCCCGGACAACGCCGCCGCGGTTTCGCCGTTCGCCAAGCCCGCATAGTTCACCCCGTTGCCGCCGCTGAAGGAAGTGCCGTCATAAAACTTGATGGCGTCGTTGGCGGTGATGAGCAAAGGCGCCGGGCTGACCGCCTGTTCTCCCGATAGCGTTCCCGTGCTGCCGGTGAAACTGCTGTCCTGGGGCGTGTAGACCGCCGCCACCGCATAAGGCGAACCCAACACCGGGAGCAGCGTGCTGCTGAGCACCGCAACGCCATTCGGGCTGACCCCCGGTATGACGGCTACGGGCGCCCCGAAATTCACCCCGTTGGTCTGGAACTGAACCGTCCCGGTGGGAATAAACGCGCCGCTGGTTGGGCTGATCGTGGCGGTGAACGTCCCGTGCCCATAAACCGCCGGACTGCCCGAGGTGGTCACCGTGGTGGTGGTGGGCGAGGTGGGCAAAGTCCCCACTTGCAGGCCGCCGGCACCGGCAAGATACGCCGGGGTGGTGCTGCTGTTGTAAATGCCCGCCGGCTGGCTTACGCCGTCCAGCACCAGGGCGGCCACCGGGACAGTCGTCCCCCCGGCAAAGTCCAACTGCAGCACCCCGCCATTGGTCACCGTGACCGTGGAGTTGACGTTCAGGGTGGGCTGCTGGAGCACCAGCTTCCCGCCATTGACCGTGGTGTTGCCGGTGTAGGTATTCGCGCCGGCGAGCGTCAGCGTGCCCGCGCCCAGCTTGGTCAAACCGCCGCTGGTATTGGCCGCCGTGCTGGCGCTGCCGGTTTGGGTGACCGTGGCGCCGCCACCCGTGAACGCCAGCGTCGGGGTGCCCGTGTAGCCCACGCCGGGGCAGGTCAAGGTAACGCCGCTAAGGTTGCCGCTGCCATCAATCGTGGCTATGGCGCTGGCGCCAATGCCCGTGCCGGTGATTTCCACAATCGGCGGGGCCCCGAAGCCCGCGCCGCTAAAGCTCATGCCCGCCAGGCTGACCCCATTGCCAGTCGTTGGGGTCAGCAGGGGTTGTCCCACGGTGATGGCATACCCGCCGTCATCCATGACCGCCCCGCCGCCGTAGACATACGCCGCTGTTAAAGTGCTCATAAACGCGGCGTTGGCTTTGTTGGCTTTCAGGGTGCCGCCGTTGAAATTGCAATAGCCGCTGCCACTGCCGATCGTGACCGCCGGCGTGGTGAGGGTGCCGCCGTTCAAATTCAAAATGCCGGTGACGCCGGCGGCTTCACCAAAATTCACCGCGGTGGCCGTGCTGATGACAGTCACCGCCGCGGTGCCGGAGATATTCAGGATGCCATTGGCAATGCGCCCCACAATCAGCTTGCCCGTGCCCGTGAAAGTGGTGGTGCCCCCGCTCAAAGTCATCACGCTGGTGCTGCTGGCGGTGGTATTGTCCGATCCGATTTGGGTATTGCCACCGCCGTTATAAACCGACAAGGAACCCCCCGTGACGATGACTTCGCCCCGATTCGCCCCGCCCGCAGCGGAGCCCCGGCCCAGGCTGAGGCCGGCGTTGCCGCCCGCTCCGGTGGTCACGCTGCCGCCATTGACAATCAAGGCGCCAAAGCCGCTTTGACTCGCCCCGCCATTGCCCATCCAGGTTTGTCGTCCCATGGTCAAGGTTCCACCGGCCCCCACCTGGATGACCCCATTGGCACCATTCTGCGCCCCCAGACTAATGCTGGGATTAACGGCTGTGCTGGCAAGGGTTACGGTGCCACCGGAAAGGTTTAACGTGGCACTGGTGCTGGCGGTATCGCTCACGACGAGTGCCGTGCTGGGATTATTAATGACGCCGCCGCTGCTGATCGTCAACCCGCCCTTGCTCACCTTGGTTTGCCCGGTATAGGTATTGGCCCCGGTGAGTTTCAAGAGGCTGGTGGCGCTGTTTTGGGTCAGCGCCGTGGTAAAGCCGGTTCCATTGCTAATGATGCCGGAGATATCCACCTCCCCGCTGCCCGTGCCGGCGTTCGACAGGGTCACATTGCCGCCTCCGGTCATCGGCCGGCCAAGGGTCAAGGTCTGCGATGAATTGTTGTTAATCGCCAAAGCGCTATTCAGCACCAGACTGCCGTCGCCCACGCCAATTTGCTGGGCCGCTGAACCGCTGGCCAGACTGATGACCGCCGTGCCGCCAAACGTCAGATTGGCCGCCGTCCCGCCGCCTGCGGTGGTGGCCAGGCGGAGGGTATAGGCGGGCGCGGTGGCGTCAAAAATAATGGATTCAACCGTCTGCGCGGTCCCCATAAACAGACTCGCCGTGCCGCTGGCCGCAAAGTGAAGATCGGCCGCGGTGCCAAAGGTGGCGCTGGGGGTATAATTTCCCGCCGTGCCCGCCGCCGCCGTGCCGGGTGAAGCAAGCCAGGTATATGTAGTGCCTGCCAGCGCCGGCGACCGGGAAGCGAGCAGGACGGCGAGGGCAACGCCATAGCGCGCCCGTTGGCAAGCGTGTGGAGTAAAAAAATTTGGTTTCATATGAGGTCTGGATGGGGCGATACGAGGCAAATTTTGACGGGCTGAACTAATTTGGAAGATAACCTATAATTTTGATTTTCTCCGTTACTTTTAATCGTATTCAATGCCGATTCGTTTTAACAGGGGTTTGGGGTCAGCCACCTGTCCCGGAGCCCGGACGCCGGGGCCGGCGCTTTTTTCGCCGAGGTCGGCATCCATTTGCTGAACCTGCTGCTGGAGCCGGGCCACCACGTCCGGATGCTGCGCGGCCACGTCGGTCATCTCCCCGAGGTCGGTGGCTAAATTGTAAAGGCGCGGGCCGGTGTGGTTCACCATGCCCTGCGCCTTGGGCAGCGCTTGCGGCGCAATCGCCAGTTTCCACGGCCCCGCGCGGACGGCTTCGATCCGGTTGTTTTCATTGAAGTAGAAAAACGCTTCGCGGGGCGATTCCTGGGTCTGGCCGGCGAGCAGCGGCCAGACGTCCTGGCCGTCAATCGGGTGATCGGTTGGCACGGAACCGCCGGCCAGCCGGACAAACGTGGGCAGCACATCCAGCTCGCTCACGATCGCGTCGCTCGCGGAGCCGGCGGCAATCCGGCCGGGCCACCGGACGATGGTCGGTTCGCGCACGCCGCCTTCCCACGTGGAACTCTTGCCGCCGCGGAGCGGGCCGGCCGTGCCGCCATTGGTCCCCTGCGACAGCCACGGGCCGTTGTCGCTGGTGAATAGGACCAGCGTTTTGGCGTCGAGCTGGAGCGCCTTCAGCGTGTCCAGCACCCGGCCGACGCTCCAGTCCACTTCCTCCACCCAGTCGCCGTAGCGGCCGTTGGCGGATTTGCCTTTGAAGTTCGGCCCGGGATGCAGCGGCGTGTGCACGGCGGTGTGCGGGAAATACAGAAAGAACGGCCGGGCTTGATGCGCGGTGATGAACTTCACCGCTTCCGCGGTGTAGCGCTCGGTCAGCGTGTCTTGGTTGACTGGGGCCTCGATGACGTGGGTGTCGCGCACCAGCGGCAGGAGGGGAATGATCTTGCCGTTGGCATTCGTTTTGCCATTTCCCCCCATGTCATTGGAGTAGGGGAGGCCGTAGTATTGCTCAAAACCGTGTTGGGTCGGCAAAAACTCCGGCTGATCGCCAAGGTGCCATTTGCCGATGGCCATCGTGGCGTAGCCCTGTTGTTTCAGCAGTTCCGCCACCGTGTGCTCCCGGGGGCTGATCCCGATGGGGCTTGAGGGATACAGCGGGCGGGGCAGGGAAACGCGTTTGGCGTAGCACCCCGTCATCATCTGGGCCCGCGATGGCGTGCAGACGGGCGCGCCATAAAAACTGGTCAGCCGCATCCCTTCGGCAGCCATCCGGTCGAGGTTCGGGGTGCGGTTCAGTTTGGACCCGAACGGCCCGATGTCGCCGTAGCCCATGTCATCCACCAGGATGACCACCAGGTTGGGTTGGGCCGGTCTGGTTTCCGCGGCGGCCAATGCCGTCAGCGGCGCCAGCAGCAGGAGGGCGAGTTGCGTGATCAAATGCTTTTTTAAAATTGGTTTCATTATTGGTTTTGACCGTTTTTTCGCGCGGCGTATATGGCCCATTACCAGCGGCATCGGATTTACCCCGATTCCCCGCCATGATGTTATTTATCCGGCCCCCCCCCCGAAACCTCTGCGGGGCTCAGTTTCATTTATCGGGATGGCGCAACCCATGATATTGCCCCGCAACTTTTCCGAACCCTCCAGAAGGGAGATTCTCATCGGAGGCAAATCACGAAACCCCCTGCCGCGGAAAAAGCCGGCGGGCCTGCAATGGCCCGCCGGAGGTGAATGTTTTTAAGCGGGACCGTCTGTTCAGCTCGCGCTACCCGGCATCCGCCGGATCCATTTCCAACCCGCCACCGAAACGAGCATCAGCGCAAACGCCCCCAGCGCCAGCGTCACCGGCTCCGGCACCACCGTCAGCTCCAGACTCCAGCCGTGCAGCACGCTCGGCCCCGTCCCGCCGCCCGCCCCCAGGTCCGCAAAGAACAGCGTCCAAGTCCCGTTCGCCACGCTTACGCCCCCCGGCCCGCTGTTGTTAAAATTCGCCAGCGTCCCCGCCGCGTTGTAGTTGCCGCTCAGG
>CAIMLG010000022.1 GCA_903842235.1 uncultured Verrucomicrobia subdivision 3 bacterium | reverse complement strand
CGCCGACGAAGGCAAAGGCCACCAGAAGAAGCGCGCCATTTCGGAAGCTTCCGACGCTGACCAATGACCCAATGGGATAGTAACCCCAGCAAAAAGAATCACCATGAAAACCACCACACCAAAAACTGAACCCTCACCCGCCACCCAACTCCGAAAAGTAATTTTCGGAGGTTCCCTGAAGAAATTCAGCCAATTCGCCAAGTTTGCATTGGGCGCCCTCGCAATGGCCCTTGCCATATCAGCCGAGGTTCACGCCTCCGATGTCCCGCTCAAACCCAACATCGTCATTCTTGTCGCGGACGATCTGGGTTATTGCGATGTCTCCTGCTATGGCAGTTGGATTCAGACGCCGAACATTGACCAGCTTGCGCGCGAGGGCATGCGGTTCACAGATTTTCACGCCAACGGCAACGTCTGCACGCCCACGCGCTGCGCTTTGGTCACGGGCTGTTACCAGCAGCGGGCCGGGCTGAATGGCGTCCTGAACCCCACCAGCCGGAGCGGGTTATCCCAGGAAGAGTTTACTTATGCAGATGCGCTAAAGCCGGCGGGCTACCACACCGCCCTCTACGGCAAGTGGCACTTGGGAAATGACCGCCCGGAGTATAATCCGGTGAACCATGGGTTTGATGAGTTTCGCGGCTTGTTGACCGGGAACATTGATTATTTCACCCATTTCAAGGATGGCAAGCTGGACTGGTGGAACGGGCTAAAAGCGCAGAATGAAAAGGGCTATTCCACCACGCTCATCGCCGATCACGCGGTGGATTTCATACAACGCATGAAGGCCGGGCCGTTTTGCCTCGAAGTGGCCTTCAACGCCGTGCATACGCCCATTCAGGATTTGCAAACCGGCCTGCCGTCCAAGACGGCCGACACCTATGGCAAGATGACGCAGGCGATGGATCAGGGCATCGGCCGCATTCTGGCGGCGCTCAAGGAAAACGGGCTGGCCGAAAACACCTTCGTGTTTTTCTTTTCCGACAATGGCGGACACGCAGGCATCGCCGGTTCGAGCAACAAGCCGTTGCGCGGCTTCAAAGGAAGTTTTTGGGAAGGCGGCCATCGCGAACCGGCCATTGCGTGGTGGCCGGGACATATTCCCGCCGGCCAGACGACCGGCCAGACGGCGATGGGCATGGATCTCATGCCAACCATCATGGAGTTAGCCGGGGCGACACTGCCGCCCGGTCGCAAACTCGACGGTGTCTCGCTGGTCGCGCTGCTCCTGCACGACCAGCCGTTGGCCTCGCGCAAGCTCTTCTGGGGCAAAGGCCAAAGTTGGGCGATGCGGGACGGCCCGTGGAAATTGCTGCGCGAAGACGATACGACTTATCTGTTTAATTTGATGCAGGATCTTTCCGAGCAACACGATTTAGCAGCACAGATGCCCGAACGGGTCGAGAACATGAAAGCTGATGTGGAAGCCTGGGCCAAGGATGTTGGCGCCAAAGTAAACACACGTGAAACGGCACCGTCCAAAAAGAGGAATCGGCCGGCTCCGGACGCCAGTGACGAGTAAAGACAAGCCGTTTTTGAACCTGTTGGCGCACAAAATACAAAATATTAAAACAGAAAGAATCTTCAAAACTCCATGAAAACATCCCGACTCATCCTCGCCTGTGTTGCGCTCGCCGCAATCTTCATCTGCTCGCCGTGTCCACTGCACGCTGCCGACCAGCCCAACATCGTGCTCATTCTCATTGACGACATGCCGTGGTATGGCACGGACGTGCGGATGGATCCCAGCCTGCCCGGCTCGGCGATGGCCTTCCGCAATATGCCCAATGTGCAAAAACTGGCGGCACAGGGCATGACTTTTCAGCACGCGTATTCCGGGGCGGGCATGTGCGCGCCCTCGCGGTGCTGCCTCCAGACCGGCATGACGGCGGCGCACCATCTTTACAGCGGCAACGGCGGGTTTGGGCCGACGACCGCGAACGACAATGGTCACGTCAAATACATGGACAGGAAAGCGGACTTGAAACTTCCGCTGCTCTGCCCCGAGCCGCAGGGCAACATCCGCTTCCCCTCCATTGGCGATGTCCTCAAGGCCGAGGGTTACACGACGGCGCACTTTGGCAAATGGCATCTTTACGGCGGTGGCCCGGCGAAGCACGGCTATGATTTTAGCGACGGCGAAACGGACAACAAAACCTTCCGGCCAGCCACAGATCCCAAGACCGGTAAAAATGCCATTACCTCTGCCGATCCTAAATTCATATTCAGCATTACAGACCGCAGCATCCATTTCATGGAATCCGCCGTTCAGGCGCACAAGCCGTTCTATCTCCAACTCTCGCACTACGCCACCCACGCCTTTTATCAGTGTCGTCCGGAGATGCTGGCCAAGGTTCAAAAGGATCCGGTGTTCCAAAAAGCCAAAAACCTCAGCAGCAAAGAGCTGCTGACCGCCCAAGTCTGTGCTGCGATGTGTGAGGATCTGGACACCGCCATCGGGCAGGTGCTGAAAAAATTGGATGCTCTGGGCATCGCCAACAACACCTATGTGATCTTTGTCTCTGACAACGGCTACGAAGCCTGGAACGAGGGATATGACCCGCTGCGGGGAGGCAAATGGTGGGAATGGGAAGGCGGCATTTGCGTGCCGATGATCGTGCGCGGGCCTTCCGTGCCAGCCGGAACGCATTGTGATGTCAACGTGGTGAACTACGACTTTCTGCCCACGTTCGCAGATTTGGCGGGCGCCACCAGCCACTTGTCCAAGGCGGTGGACGGCACCAGCTTCAAGTCGTTGCTCTTTGGCCAACCGGTGCTGGCCAGTTATGTCAACCGTCCGCTGTTCTTCCATTATCCACACTATCGGGTTTCGCCGCCTGTCTCGACAATCATCATAGGGCAGTGGAAGCTGCTGCACTATTATGAATGGCCGGACAAGCAATTTCTCTACAATCTGGCCACCGACCTTGGCGAAAAACACAATCTGGCCACCCAGCAGCCGGAGCGCGCCGCTGCCATGTGGACGCAACTGCAAAACCAGATCAAGTCGGTGGGCGGCTATTTTCCCAAGCCGAATCCCAAAGCTGATCCCCATGCAAAAATTTACAATCCCGACAACCTGTCAGATCAGGGCGATGGGAATATTGCCGATTGACTTGGTGATCGAAAACAAATCAGTATTATGATGCAAATGAAACGTCTTAACATTGTTTTACTTCTCGCTTCTCTTTTCTGTGATGCGAGCGTGTCTGCCTCAACTTCAGACCAATCTGAACCAGCCGCCGCCTCCAAGGAATTGGGCCTTGCGCCTGTTGCCGGTGTCAACCTGCCGCCACACGCTCCCCCGCCGCTGAGGTTTGCGGCTGATGAAATCGCCCGCGCGGCGGGCGGCAAGCCCTTGGCCGTGGAGGTCTCTTTGGAAATTCAAAGCAACGGCGTGCCGCAATCGTATCGCATCGAACGCACTGGCGCGAAGCTCCGCATCATCGGCGCGGACGCTGCCGGTGCAATGTATGGCGGATTGGATGTGGCGGAGGCCATTCGCACCGGCGCGCTGGCGGATTTGCCAGCCGGCGAACACAAGCCGTTCATCGCGCAGCGCGGCATCAAGTTCAACATCCCGCTCGATTTGCGGACGCCCAGTTACGCGGATGATGGTGATTCGGCGCAGTTGAATATTCCCGAGATGTGGAGCCGCGACTTTTGGCGGGAACTATTCGACGAGATGGCGCGCGACCGTTTCAATGAGATTTCACTGTGGAACGACAACCCGTTTCCGAACCTCGTCAAAGTGCCGGAATTTCCCGACATCGCCCTGAACGATGTGCTGCGCGGAAATCACCGCTGGTTTGATGGCAGCTTCAAACACGAGGGCAAGAGACCGTTCCGACCGGAAATGCTGGAAGGTGCGGAAGTGGTCAAGAAGCTGACCATTGATGAGAAGATTGTTTTCTGGCGGGACGTGATGCAGATGGCCAAAGACCGGGGCATTGATGTTTATTTGTTCACTTGGAACGCCTTCT
>CAIMLG010000021.1 GCA_903842235.1 uncultured Verrucomicrobia subdivision 3 bacterium | reverse complement strand
GCACTCAACTGCAACTTCAACTCGCCCTCGACTCTCCACTGCACCGTAAGCCTGTTTGCAACATAAGCAACCGATAGTTTGATATTTGTGGTGGCGACTGGGGGATGCCGTCGAGATCCACCATCGCCCCGCATCCACCGCACCGTGATACACAATCAACCAGCCCGCTGCCGCTCGTTACTTTGCGCTATCGATCGCCAGCGATACACAGTTTACCCCACCGCCGAATACACACTTCCACCGATTGTTGTCTTGGCAGGATCGGGTATGGTTTCATTAGGCAGAAGATTTACGGTGAGGTTTGGTGAGGTTGGTGACGGTTGTAGGCAAGGCAGCGGTAGGGGCACGGTGAGACCTACCGCTGTTTTGTTTGTCAGCCATGTCCGATCAACCTAGGCCCCGGCTGCGCCGCGTGCAACCAACCCAAAGGCAACGAGTCTTCCATCCAGAGCGTGTTTCAAAAGTCCTGAGGAATTGCGAACCGCGGAGTTGAACAGGGTTTGGGGCATCCGGCAGCACCGGTTGCGGAGGGCCGCGTCTCGTCTGCCTTGGCTCCGCCTGTTTGTCCAAGTGGTGGCCGCCGGTATCCACGCATATTGCTGTTGCTAACAGCGACTGAGTGACGTATTTCAGGCCCCATCGCAAACCTTGAGAATGCACGGACAATTCAAATGAAGCAGGCTCCCTCCCGCCCACCTCACTTGTTGGGCGCGGTGCTGGCACAACAGAATGGAAACCAGGTCACGCTGTCCAATGCAAAGGTCGTGCTGAAGATTGACTCGGACAGGCGCTGCTTCTCCATCATCGATGTCGCAACCAAACAGGTCGCATTGGCGAATGCCTGGATGGCGGCCGATGGCTGGGGCGCACATCCCAAGGTCAAATGGCACGCGAAAGAATGGTGCTGGGAAGCTTGGAATGTCAGTCCGACGGTGGCGCGCGTGGCGGATGCGTTTGGAAATGGTCAGCGGGTGGTCGTGGCGCTGAGCACCAGCCAACGCCCGGCAGCGCCGACGTATCTTTTCAGTTACACCATTTACGAAGGCAATGGTGCGGTGTTCATGGGGTTTGGGATGCGGAACACGCGGGACTTCGACCTGCGCCTGATGAGCGCCGCGCCGCTGGTTGGCGCAAAACTACTGCCTGGCAAGAAGGTCGAGCACGAGCTGACGTTGAACGGTTCGGCAGGGGCGGAAGCCGCAATCGTCAAGCCGGGGGCGGACCGTGAATCGCCCAACAGTTTGATGTTGACCGGCGTCGTGAACGGTCGGCGACACACGGTGGTCTGGGGTGGACTGGCCAACAAGGAATTTGGCAAATGGGCTGCCCTGATATCCAACCGGCTGGAATGCAGCGCCCGCGACCCCGTCGGCCGGCTGGTGGAGGCTGGTGAGACATACTGGTCAGATGACACATTCTATCTTGATGTGACGACGGCCGATCCGTTCGTCGCACTGGAACAATACGGCCGGGCAATGCGGCTGGCGAATCAGGCCAGTCCGAATGTTTATGACTTCCCGGTGCTTTGCGGCTGGGGTGTCGGTGCGCTGAGTCATCTGGCCAACGTCAATAACTCCAAGGCGTTGGTCGCAGAACTGGCGGCCGCGCAAAAATGCGGACTCACCAAGTACACCAAGGTGGGCATTCGCCTGGAACCGGACAGCTATTGTTACGCCAGTGGCAACACGGAGCAGGGCTGGTGGGACGATGCCCATTGGTCGCGGTATGGCCATCTTGTGCCGCCCTATGACACGTTTGCCAAATGGTGCGCCGCGATTCGCGACCGCGATGGCGTTCCCTCGACCTACTTTCAATTGGGCATGCCATCAGACGACTACGCGCGGGCATTTCCGGGCCATCTGCTCTTTAATGACAACAGCCGGCTGCAGGTCAATCATCCGCATCATCAACCGCTGGTCAGCTATGACTACACCGACCCGGATTTTCAGAAACGCACGTTGGCGATGTGGCGCCGGCTGCGTCAGGACGGCATCCGCGGCATAAAATTTGATTATCCCGAAACCGCTTGGCGACCCGAGGGCGGCTTTGACAATCGCCAGGCCACCACGGCCTTCGCCTACCGCGAGGCT
>CAIMLG010000020.1 GCA_903842235.1 uncultured Verrucomicrobia subdivision 3 bacterium | reverse complement strand
TCGCCGGCACCTGATACCCTCTGATATCCTGACGGACCGGGCCGCGCCCAACCAAGGAACTGTTGATAATTAAAACGCCGCCAGGCCTCAGCTGCGATTCAAATTTGTCCAGCGAGGGCAGATTCATGGCGACAAGCGCCGTCGGCTCCGAGACAATCGGAGCGCCGATTGCCTCGTCGGAAATGATTACCGAGCAATTAGCGGTGCCGCCCCTCATTTCCGGTCCGTAGGAAGGAATCCATGAAACATGCTTATTCTCAAGCATCCCGGCATAGGTCAACAGCTGGCCGATCAGCATTACACCCTGACCCCCAAAACCGGCCAATACCATTTCATGCGTCATTTCGTCACCTCTTCCGGCGCCTTCAGCACCCCCAGCGGATAGGTCGGAATCAGCTTGGTTTCCAGCCAGTCAACCGCTTCCAGCGGGGTCATTCCCCAGTTGGTGGGGCAGGTGGACAGCACTTCGACAATCGCAAAGCCGGCGCCGGACAGTTGCAGTTCAAAGGCCTTCTTGATCGCCGCTTTGGCTTTGGTCATGTTCGCGGGATTGTTCACCGCCACCCTGGCGACAAATTTCGCTCCTTCAAGGGTTGCCAGCATTTCCGACATATGGATCGGCATGCCAGCCGATTCGGATTTTCGTCCATAAGGGGATGTGGTGGTTACCTGCCCCACAAGAGAGGTCGGCGCCATCTGCCCGCCGGTCATCCCATAGATGGCGTTGTTGACAAAAATGGTGCTGATTTTCTCGCTCCTTACGGCGGCGTGCACGATTTCGGCGCAGCCGATGGCTGCAAGATCTCCGTCGCCCTGATAGGTGAACACGGCGGCGTCAGGGTGTACGCGCTTAACACCGGTTGCCACGGCGGGAGCCCTCCCATGCGCTGCTTCGACAGTATCAAAGTTGAAATATTCATAGGCCAGCACCGAGCACCCCACCGGCACGACCCCGATGGTTTTGCCGCGGATTCCCAGTTCATCAATCACCTCGGCTACCAAACAGTGAATAATGCCGTGATGGCAGCCGGGACAGTAATGAAAAGGAACATCCCGCAACGACTCCGGCCTGGCAAACAATTTTTCGGTCATTTATTCGCCCTCCTTGCCGCCCATGATTGCGGTAATCTGAGCCAAGATTTCTTTGGGACTGGGGATCATTCCACCCATACGGCCATAATGATACACCGGTTTCACGCCGTTAACGGCCAGACGGACGTCTTCCACCATTTGCCCGGCGCTGAGTTCCAGCGCCAAAAAGCAGCCGGCCTTCGGCGCGAGTTCGATGAACGGCTGGGCCGGGAACGGCCAGACGGTGATCGGTCGAATCATCCCAACTTTCATGCCGGCAGCCCGGGCTTTTTCCAACGCCGACTGAGCGATGCGCGCGGTGATGCCGTAAGCAACAAGAATCAGCTCGGCGTCGTCGGTCTGGATGGTCTCCCAACGGGTTTCTTTATCCCGAATAACGGCATATTTTTGCTGCAGGTGAATATTATGCTGCTCCAACCGGTCGGGCTGGATATGCAGTGAATTGATCAAGTTCGGCTCGCTGCGGTCTTTCTGTCCGG
>CAIMLG010000019.1 GCA_903842235.1 uncultured Verrucomicrobia subdivision 3 bacterium | reverse complement strand
GAAACCAGGATTTATTTTGTTTTTTCCGCCATAGGCGGGATTAGAATTTAACTATTCCTTGGAATTTGGATTTTGGAACTTGGAATTTATTAGGTTGCGGGCATGGCCCGCATTAGAACGTCATCATTTCCTTTTCCTTGGCTTCCAGCGCCTGGTCCATTTTCTTGATAAAATCGTCCGTGTATTTCTGGATTTCCTTGAGGGCGTGGTCTTTCTCGTCCTCCGTGATCGAGCTGGCTTTAAGCAGGCGCTTGACCTGTTCGTTGGCTTCCTGGCGGTTACTGCGGATGACCACGCGCGCCTTTTCGGTCATCTGTTTAGCCACCTTGGAGAGTTCGCGGCGGCGTTCCTCGCTCAGTTCCGGGATCGGGATGCGGATGACGCGCCCATCGTTGAGCGGCGTGATGCCGAGGTTGGCGGCGCTAACGGCTTTTTCGATGGCCGGCAAGGCGGTGGGGTCATAAGCGTTAATTACGATGAGCCGCATGTCGGGCGTCGAGATATTGGCGATCTCACGCAGGCGCACCTGGGTGCCGTAATACGCGACGGTGATATGGTCCACCAGGCTGGCGGAGGCCTTGCCGGTACGCAAACCCCCAAACTGCTGTTGGAGGAATTCCATGGATTTGGCCATCTTGTCTTCGGTTTCCAGCAGGACATCATCCTGTGATTCCATGGCATGCGCTCCGATTAAGGTTTACCCGCCTGTGGCGGGATTTTGAACCAGCGTGCCGATCCGGCAACCCGCCAGTACGCGCTCGACGTTCCCGGGTTTGAAGAAATCAAACACAATAATAGGGATGTTGTTCTCCATACACAATGCAAAAGCCGCCGAATCCATCACCTTCAGCGAATCCTTCAGCGCCTGACGGAAGGTCAGGGTCGTGTAGCGCCGGGCCTTCGCATTTTTAAGCGGATCATCCGTATAAATCCCATCCACCTTGGTGGCCTTCAGCAGGATATTGGCGCCAATTTCGTTGGCGCGCAGGGCCGCGGCGCTGTCGGTGGTAAAATAGGGGTTGCCCGTGCCGCCGCCGAAAATGACCACGCGGCCCTTTTCCAAGTGCCGGATCGCCCGCCGGCGGATGAACGGCTCGGCAATTTGTTTCATTTCGATGGCCGTCTGCACGCGTGTCTCTACGCCGATTTTTTCAAGGGCGTCCTGGAGCGCCAGGGCGTTAATCACCGTGGCCAGCATACCCATGTAATCGCCCGTGTTGCGATCAATCCCGTGAGCCTGTCCGCTCCCGCCCCGGAAAATGTTGCCGCCACCGATGACCACCGCGATCTGAGCGCCCATGGTCCGCGCCGTCTTGATCCGGGCGGCGACGGTCCGCACCATGTCCGGATCAATACTCAGGCGGCTTTGCTTGTTCTGCATGGCCTCGCCGCTGAGTTTTAAAAGAACCCGTTTGAATCTGCTTTTGCCGATCGGTTTTCCCGTCATGATGCGTTTTCCTGGGCAACAGTTGTTTTTACGGTTTTCCGCCGATTATCATAATGGAAACGAAGGCCGAAGTCAAAATCTAATCCGAAGATATTTGAAATTTTTCAGCAAAGAACCCGTCTGTCGTCCCGCCGCCGCCCGAGCGCTATGGCGGGCAGGCCGTCGTCCCGCGCAACGCGGGATAAATCTGT
>CAIMLG010000018.1 GCA_903842235.1 uncultured Verrucomicrobia subdivision 3 bacterium | reverse complement strand
CGTGGTGCCAAGGTAGGTGTTCGTGCCGTTCAAGGTCAGGGTGCCGTTACCGGTCTTGGTCAAACCGCCGGCGCCACCCGCTTCCAAAGCCTGCGCGATGGTGATGTTGAAATTCGTGGTGTCCACCGTCAAGCCATCCCAGATATAGGCGTTGTTAAATCCCTGCATGTAGCCCGTTTGATTGGCGCCCGCCACCACGGTGCCCCCATAGAAATTCGCCGTAGTTTGGCCGGCGCCGACACTCGTAATGGCATTGCATTTAACGATGGCACCAGCCCGCACATTCACCACCGCGCCCCCGCCGGCCTGCCCCATGTGGATGGCCGCGCTACTTTGGTTTCCGGACATCCAGACGGTGCCCGATATATCCAGAATGTTGGTGGAAGCGCTGGAAGCGCCGGTGTACCCTCCCACAAAATTGGCGCTGCCGACGTTGGTCATCAACAGCGTGCCGCCATTGGTGATCGCAAACAGCAGGGAACCGCCATCCGCCCCCCCCAGCATGCGCAGGGCCCCGCTCTGAACCAAGGTCCCGCCGTCAATAATGAGGTTCGCATTCGTTTGCGCGAACGCGATTGCGGTTGGAGACCCACCTTGACCTTTGATGATCAGCCGGCCGCTGCCTTGCAACAAGGCAATGCTCCCGCCGCCGGTGGCCAACAGAGTTCCGCCCAAAACCACGTCGTTGTTAACCTGGAGGGAGTGGCTCGCGCTGCCGAGGTCAAAGGACCCGTTAAAGGTCAGCGTGCCGTTGTTAACCGCATCGCCAAACGCGTTGGCCGCGGCACTGGCCGTCAGCACCACCGCGTTGGTGATGACGCGGCTGGTGCTGCTGTCACTGGCGATTTTAGCTCCCGATCCGGCGATGGTCAACGACCCCAGCCCCAGGGCCTGATCGTGGCCAAGCGAAAGCGTTCCGCCCTGCAACAGGGTGCCGCCGGCATAATCGTTGGCGGTGCCGAGGGTGAGGGTGCCCGCGCCGGATTTGGTCAGCGAAGTTGCCCCGCTGAGCCGGCCGCTGCCCGTAAAGGTGTAATCGGAGGCAGAATTGACCGCCAGCGAGACCGGCGCCACGCGCGTTTCAAGGGTGACCGTGGGGTTCACCGTTCCGGCCGCCCCAAAGGTGGTCGCGTTGCCATCGGCAAAATCATGGTCGGCAAGGCCATTGGCGTCGCTATCCCAGCAAAGATTTCCCGTATTTGTGCTCCAGCGGTTGTTGCCGCCGTCCCCGATCCAATCCAAAGTCAGGTTGGCCGAGGTATAGGTCAAAATCACCTGGCCGTCCCAGCCCGCCCCACCGACCTTGGTGGCCCCCCCGCCAGAAATGCCGCTACCGCCGCCGCCGCCCGGCCCGCTGGTCGGCGCCACCCCAACGTGATTTGCGGGCTGGCCCGCTCCGCCCGGACCACCGCCGGGAACCGCCGCCGCCGCGCCGCTGCTTAACCCGAGATTGCCATTGGAATTGGTGCCCGCGCTGCTGCCGCCACCCCCCGCGTAAGAACTGGTGACACCCGCGAGGCCGGCACCGCCTAAATAGGTCGCATCACCCCCGAGGCTTCCGGATGGGCAAGTCCCGCCACTCCCGCCGACGCCAGCAGAACCACCCCCCCCACCGCCGCCACCTCTGGCTAAAACGACCACCGCCGGCGTGGCGTTGGAAAACCAGGAGTCACCACCCGCACCACCGGGGTTGTTTCCACCTAGTCCACCCGCACCAGCCGCACCCACATGAACGTAATAGGTGGCACCGGGAGTGACCGTGTAAACATTGGTCCGGGCATACGCGCCGCCGCCCCCCCCGCCGCCACAGTTACCTAGGCCGCTAACGGTTCCGCCGCCGCCGCCGCCGCCGCCCCAACATTCCACCTGCACGGAAGTGACGTCGCCCGGACAGACCCAGGTAAAATTGCCGGCAAATTTATTGGTTACCACGACCGTTTGCGCCTTAGCGCTCTGGCCGCCGCACAAGAGCAGGGCGCAGAGCGTCAAGCCGGTGGACACCAAACGGGCCGGACGAATCACTGCCGTCAAGCAGGGAAACGCAACGCGGAGGGAGGGGAGGGTTAGCTTCATAGGGATTTGATTTGTTTGAGGAATTAGAGCGGATTTAAGTTAACCATGGAAAGCATAAACCGAAAAGTGACTCGGTCAACCGCGGCCAGACGCAGGGAATAAACGCTCATGAATCAAACCGGTTGAATGGGTTGCGGGCGATCTGGCCAAGCTGCAAGGCGCTTTGGGGAGTCATTGGTGCATGAATATGTGAACACAAAAAACTTCATGTTGCAAGCGTCTGGATCGCTTTGAAAATACGGTTTTTCATGACTCCAAACAATAGTCCAAAGCGACTATGCCTCGTTTTTGCCAAACTTAGCGCCACATGGGTTTGGCATATTTATAAACCTAAAAACCGGCGGGCCTGCAATGGCCCGCCGGCAGTGAAAGATTTTTAATGGGATCGTCCGTTCAGCTCGCGCGGCCATGGCCCGGCATCCGCCGGACCCATTTCAAACCCGCCACCGACGCGAGCATCAGCGCAAACGCCCCCAGCGCCAGCGTCACCGGCTCCGGCACCACCGTCAGCTCCAGACTCCACCCGTTCAACACGCTCGGCCCTGTTCCTCCGCCCGCCCCCAGGTCCGCGAAGAACAGCGTCCAAGTCCCGTTCGCCACGCTCACCCCGCCCGGCCCGCTGTTGT
>CAIMLG010000017.1 GCA_903842235.1 uncultured Verrucomicrobia subdivision 3 bacterium | reverse complement strand
GCGCACGAAAGCTGCGGCCAGTGCACGCCCTGCCGCGAAGGTTCGCTCTGGATGAACAAGACGCTGCATCGCCTCACGCATGGCGAAGGGCGCGCGCAGGACGCGGATTATCTCGTGAAAATCGCCGACAACATTCCCGGCGGCCGCACGATCTGCGCTTTCGGCGAAGCCTGTTCGTGGCCCGTGCAAAGTTTTCTCGCGAAGTTCAAGGACGAATTCGTCGCCAAAGGTGCCGCCGATGAAGCGCGCAACGCCAAGAATGTTGCCGCGCCGGAAACAAAACAACTGGAAGCCGCGCACCACTGAAATGAAAATATTTCGACGCAAAGACGCAAAGATGCAAAGTCGCAAAGAATGCTTTGCTTTGCGTCCCTGCGCCTTTGCGTCTTTGCGTTAAATAAGAAATGTCAGCAGCAGCCACAACTGAAACGAAGCCCGCCGTGCCCGCGATCGAAAAGATCAAGGTAAAGGTGGACGGTCGTGAAATCGAATTGCCGCGCCTCATCGCCGACTGGTCGGGCAAGCTCACGCCCACGACCATGATCCAGGCGTGCGAGCTGGCCAAAGTAGATGTGCCGCATTATTGCTGGCATCCCAAGCTGCCCATTTCCGGCAACTGTCGCATGTGCCTCGTCGAGTTCGGCACGCCCGCGCTCGGCCCCGACCGCAAGCCGGTGATTAATCCCGACGGCTCGTTCAAGATTGCCAAGTCGCCGAGGCCCGTGATTGCCTGCGCCACGCCGATTTCGCCGGGCCTGGAAATTTACACGAAGACGCCCGCCGTGAAACTGATGCGCGAAGGCGTCCTCGAATCACTGCTCATCAATCATCCGCTCGACTGCCCGATTTGCGACCAGGCCGGTGAATGCAAGCTGCAGGAATATTCGGTGGACTACGGCCAGAGCGAAAGCCGCTTCGTCGAGGCGAAAGTTCACAAGCCCAAAGCCGTGGATCTCGGGCCGCGCATCCTGCTCGATGCGGAACGCTGCATTCTTTGCACGCGCTGCGTCCGGGTCACGCGTGACATTGCCAAGGACGATGCGCTCGGCATCATCAATCGCGGCAGCTACAACACGATTTCGACCTTCCCAGGCATGCCGTTCGACAATAATTACACTCTGAACACGGTGGATATCTGCCCGGTCGGCGCGCTCACGTCGAAGGATTTCCGTTTCAAGATGCGCGTCTGGTTTCTGAAGAAAGTTCGCAGTGTTTGCACCAGTTGTGCCACGGGTTGCAATATCTTCATTGGTTCGCGCGAGGAAAAAATTTACCGCTACACGCCGCGCGACAACGATGCCGTCAACGCCTCGTGGATGTGCGACGCCGGCCGTTTGAATTACCAGTGGATTGGTCGTGCCGACCGGTTGAAAGACGTTCTCGTGCGCGGTCAGAAAGCTACCTGGACGACCGCCCTCAACGAAATCTCCGACAAACTGAAGAACGCACCAGCCGGCTCCGTGGCCATCATTGCTTCGGCGCGGCAAACGAACGAAGAGCTGTGGCTGGTTTCCAAGCTGAAAACCAAACTCAACGCAATCACGGATTCCATGCCGCGCGTCGGCGAGGCCGACAAGCTGCTCGTCAACGCGGACAAAAATCCAAACACGAACGGCGCGCGGCTCACCGGCATCTCCTTCACCGAGATGGGTATCAATCTGGAGAAAATTGCCGACGGTATCGCCAGTGGAAAAATCAAGACGCTCATCGTTTTTGGCGAGAACATCGTCAAACGCGCGGTCAGCAACGAACAATTGCGCGAGCGCGAAACTCTCAGCGAAGTTGTGGAAGAACACGGCCTCACGGCGGAACTACTCGCGAAGCTGGACGCGCTCATCGTCAGCGACATTTTGCCGAATGAAACAACGAAGCTGGCGCATTTCGTTTTGCCCGGCGCCGCCCACGCCGAGAAGCGCGGCTCGTTCATCAGCGGGAAGGGCCGCGTGCAGAAATTCATGAAGGCCGTGGAGGCGCCCGGCGAAGCCCGGCCGGAAACGGAGTTTTTGCGAACGCTGGTCGCCACGGTCGCGGGCCAGAATGTGGCGGAAACCCCGGAAGGCTTATTCAACCAAATGGCCGGCGAAGTGCCCGCCTTGAGCGGCCTGACTTGGGCCGGACTCGGCGACACCGGCGTGACGGTGCCAATCTAAAATGGACTGGAATTTCATCATCTTTAGCGTGGTCAAGGTGCTCGTCGTTTTCGGCGCGCTGCTGACCATGGTGGCGTATTCCGTCATGGCCGAACGCAAGATTGCCGCGTGGATTCAGGACCGGCCCGGTCCGAACCGCGTGGCGCCGCCGTTCGTGAAATACCTTCCGATTCTTGGCCCGTTCCTGACTCGCATGGGCTTTTTCCAACCGCTGGCGGATGGTTTGAAATCGTTCTTGAAGGAGGACTTCACTCCGGGCGGCGTGAAGAAGATTTATTTCTGGCTCGCGCCAGCGGTGGCGATCATCCCGGCGCTGATGACGGTGGCGGTCATTCCGTTCGGCTCGGTCCTGGGCCAACAGCAAATGGTCATCGCCGACCTGAATGTCGGCATCCTCTACACGTTCGGCATCGTCTCGCTGGGGGTTTACGGCATCGTGCTGGCGGGCTACGCGGCGAATTCCAAGTATCCGTTCCTCGGCGGCATCCGCGCCAGCGCCCAGATGATTTCCTACGAGATTGCCATGGGCATGTCAGTGATTCCGGTGCTGCTCATCGCTGGGGACTTGAATTTGAGCGGCATCATCGCATGGCAAACGACGCACCATTGGCTGATTTGCTACGCGCCGATTTCCTTCGTCATCTTCCTGGTCTCGGCCTTTGCGGAGACCAACCGCACGCCGTTCGACTTTGCCGAAGCGGAGCAGGAACTGGCCGGCGGCTACAACGTGGAATACAGCTCCATGAAGTTTGCCCTGTTCCCGATGGGCGAATACGCCGCGATGCTCGCGTCGGCGGGCATGATGGTCACGCTGTTCTTCGGCGGCTGGACGCTGCCGTTCTGGGGGCTAGACCAGTCCGCACCGTCGCTGGGGATGGGCCTCGTTCACATTCTGGTCTTCATCGCCAAAATGCTGTTCTTCATGGTGGTGTTCATCTGGGTGCGCTGGATGTTTCCGCGGTTCCGTTATGACCAGTTGATGGATTTGGGCTGGCGGCGGTTTCTGCCGCTGGCGCTGGCGAACATTTTGATCACGGCCATCGTGCTGTGGCTGCAGTCTGGAAAATAAATTAACCTGAAAACGAATATGGCCTTCATCAAAACCACGCTGACGGACGACATCACCGGAAAAAATTCCGAGTTTTGTTTCAACACCGAATATGTGATCGCCATGCAGCCGACCCGCGTGGCGACGATTTTAACCTTTTGTGACGGCCAGAAACTGATCGTGGATCTTCCTTACGCCCAGTTAACGGCCTTTGTCGGCGCGAAGGAAAAGTTGGATTGAGGCGTTGCATGATTGTTAATCGCAAACCATTGACGTTTTGGGAGCGGCTTTATCTGCCAGCCATTCTGGGCGGCTTTAAAGTCACGTTCCGCCATGCTTTCAACACGTTGTTTCGAGGCAAGACGGTGACGATGGAATATCCCGAGCAGAAGTGGGCTGTGCCGGCGGGCTATCGCGGGGCCCCTTATCTGGTGAAGGATCAGGATGGCGACACCAAGTGCGTCTCCTGCCAGCTCTGCGAATTTGTCTGCCCGCCGAAGGCCATCAAGATTACGCCGCCGGGCGGGAGCGGCCTGAAGCCCGACCGCTTGAATGCGGAGAAAATGCCGCTGGAGTTCGAGATCAACATGCTTCGCTGCATTTATTGCGGCTTCTGTCAGGAAGTCTGCCCGGAAGAGGCCATTTTTCTTCAGAAAGATTATTCGCTCGTCGGCACGAGCCGCGCCGAGCTGATTTACAACAAGGAAAAACTCCTGTCGCTCGGCGGCGAAGCCGGCGGCCTCCAGAAGTGGAAACACAAACTGGAAGAAGCGAAGGCGCAGGAAAATTTCCCGGTGAAAATTTAAATGGAAATGGAAGTCATTAACAACTTGATCAACGGCGGCGCGGTGACTGACGTCTTGTTTTACGTCTTTGCGGCGCTGACGCTGTTGTGCGGCGTGCTCGTCATCGCCAATCCGTTCAGCCGCAGTCCCGTCACCAGCGCGATGTTTCTGGTGCTGACCATCCTGTCGATGGCCGGGCTGTTTGTGCTGTTGCATGCCTTCTTCCTCGCCGCCGTGCAGATTCTCGTTTACGCCGGGGCGGTCATGGTGCTGTTCCTATTCGTCATCATGTTGCTCGACTTGAAGGAAGAAGAACGCCGCAAGCTCAAGCTGTTTGGCCTGCTTGGGGGATTGGTTTCGGTGGGGACGGTTCTGGCGATTTTCATGAGATCGCTCGCCGCCATCAAGCCAGCCGGCGCTGCGCCGCAACTGGAAGGCAGCACGCCCGACCTGGGTCGTCTGCTCTTCAGTCAATACGTTTTGCCGTTTGAAATCGTCTCGGTGCTGCTGCTCGTGGCCATGGTGGGCGTGATTTTACTGAGCAAAAAGAAACTGGAATAACATGCACGTCGGACTCGAACATTATTTGACCGTCAGCTTCCTGCTCTTCGCGCTGGGGCTGCTCGGCGTGATTTTGCGGCGCAACTTGATCGTGATGTATATGTCGCTGGAACTGATGCTCAATGCCGCCAACTTGGCGCTCGTCTCCTTTTCGCGGTTCAACAATAAGCTCGACGGCCAAGTGCTGGTGTTTTTCATCATCACCGTGGCGGCGGCGGAAGTGGCCGTGGGCCTGGCGCTCATCGTGGCGCTCTACCGCAAACGCCAATCCGCGCATGTCGAAGATTTGACCTCGATGAAACTCTGAAGCAATGAAGAAACATTCAACATTTACTATTCAACGCCGAACATCCCTTGTCCGGCGCTCGTCCGCCTTGGGCGTTGAGGGGTCCATGTTGAATGTTGAATGTTTCCGCCTCTTGTGATGAAACACGAACTTTTTCCTTGGCTGATTTTGTTTCTGCCGCTGCTGTCAGCGGCGGTGATAACGCTTTTTACTCTACGTTGCAAAACCGTCAGCAGTCTCATTTCCATCGGTGCAGTAGCGGCTGGTTTCGTGCTGACGGCGCTGTTCATCAACGCCAACGGCTTTCACCTTCCGGTTGAACAAAGCGAGACGAGCATCAACTGGCTTTCCATCGGCACCCTGAGCGTGGATTTCGGCCTCAAGCTTGACGCGTTGAGCCTGATGATGCTCCTCGTTGTCACCGGCGTCGGCGGCGCGATTCACATTTATTCCTTCGGCTATATGCACGAAGACCGCAGCATGGCTCGCTTCTTCGCCTGTCTAAGCCTGTTCACGTTCTCCATGCTCGGCATCGTGCTGGCGAACAATTTTCTGATGATGTTCATTTTCTGGGAGCTCGTCGGTGTGTCCAGCTACCTGCTCATCGGTTTCTGGCTTGAAAAACCCAGCGCCGGCGACGCGGCGAAAAAGGCTTTCATCACCAACCGCCTCGGCGACTTCGGTTTTCTGGCCGGCATTTTGATGGTCTGGGGCTTGCTCGGCTCGCTGAACTTTGGCGTATTGCAAGCCGGCATCACGGCCAGCACGCTGACGCTCGGGGCCAGCGCCACGCTGGCTGGCCTGCTGGTTTTCTGCGGTGCGATGGGCAAGTCCGCCCAGTTTCCGCTGCACGTCTGGTTGCCGGATGCAATGGAGGGCCCCACGCCGGTGTCCGCCTTGATTCACGCTGCCACGATGGTGGCGGCTGGCGTTTACATGCTCTGTCGTGTTTTGTTTTTGCTTAACGCCGATGCGCTCCACGTCATCGCCTACATCGGTGGGTTCACCGCGTTGCTCGCCGCGCTCATTGCGGTCCAGCAAAACGATATCAAGCGTATCCTCGCCTACTCCACGCTCTCGCAGCTGGGCTACATGGTCATGGCGGTCGGGCTCGCCGGTCCGACGCCGGCGATGTTCCACCTGACGACGCACGCCTTCTTCAAGGCGCTGCTGTTCCTTGGAGCCGGTTCCGTCATTCACGGCCTGCATGAAGAGCAGGACATCTGGAAAATGGGCGGCCTGAAAAAGAAGATGCCCGTCACGTTTTGGACGTTCATCATCGGCACACTGGCCTTGAGTGGTGTGCCGCCTTTCAGCGGATTTTACTCGAAAGATTCCATTTTCGCGCAGGCGTTGGAACAAGGCCGCGAACATCCGGCCATTGGTTATCCGCTCTTCGCCGTCGCCGTGCTGGTCGCCGCGCTGACCACGTTCTACATGTTCCGCCTGTTCTTTGTGGCGTTCCTAGGCGAACCCCGCAACGAGAAGTCCAAGCACGCGCACGAGTCGCCCGCCGTCATGACGCTGCCGCTCATTGCGCTGGCGGTTTTTGCTGTGATTGGCGGTTTTATCGGCATCTGGAACAACTACGGCACGCAGTTCGCCGCCGCGCATGCCGAACTGCCCGTCATGGAGCAAATGCTCGAACCATTCCATGCGCCCGTGCCAATGGCTTGCGGCCTCGGCGCGGTTCTTGTGGGCTTGTTCGCTGCCTTTGTTCTTTACCGGAAAGCCGCCACCGATCCGCTGCCGGCTAAACTCGGCTGGTTTTCACGGGCGATGGCCAATCGGTTTTACTTCGATGAACTCTACGAAGCCACCGTCATTCGCCTGCATGATTCTATCGCGGTCGTTGCCGATTGGATGGACCGCTGGATTGTGGAAGTCGTCTGCCTCGGTACCCTGCGCGGCGGCACGGACCTGACGGGCCGCGCCCTGCGCCTCGTGCAAACCGGCAACCTCCAGACCTACGCGTTTCTATTCGTGCTTGGCGTGGCGCTTTTGCTCTATTTTGTTTTGGGAAAGTGATGAAAAATTATTTTAACCGCAGAGGCGCAAAGGCGCAGAGGGGAAAAGAGAAAAACTTTTCTATGCGTTTCTGCGTTTCTGCGGTTCAGAACAATTAAAGATGTCCATTTTAACTTACATCGCAGGTTGGCCGCTGCTGGCGGCGTTGGCGCTCATCGTCGTGCCGCGTGATCGGCAAAAGACCATTCGCGCCACGGCCGTGGTGGCCACGCTCATCTCGGCGGTGCTGGCCGTGAAGATGTTTGCGCAGTTTGTGCCCGGCGTGGACGGCTACCAGTTCGAACAGCAAATCCCGTGGGTCGCATCGCTCGGGATCAGTTACCACGTTGGCGTGGATGGCATCAACGTCGGGCTGATTCTGATGGGCGCCATTGTCGCTTTCGCGGCGGCGCTGTGCTCCTTTGAAATTAAGTCGCGCGAAAAGGAATTTTACATCCTGCTGCTCGTGATGACCGGCGGGATTCTGGGAGCGTTCGCGTCGCTCGACCTGTTTTTCTTCTATTTCCTGCACGAACTTGCGCTGGTGCCCACGTTTATCATGATTGGCGTCTGGGGCCGGGGGGAGAATAAGAACTTCGCCACCTTCCAGATCACGCTCTACTTGAGCGTTGGCGCGCTGATTGCGTTGATCGGTCTGATTGCGCTTTACCTGCAAGTCCCGGCCGATGTTCGCACGTTTGACATTCCTCGACTGACCAAGTATTTCGCGGAACACACGATGGCGTCCGGCGCGCAGAATTTCATCTTCCCGCTGCTGCTGTTTGGTTTTGGCATTTTGGTCTCACTTTGGCCCTTCCATTCGTGGGCTCCGTTGGGCTATGGCGTAGCGCCAGCCCCAACCGCCATGCTGCACGCCGGGGTGCTGAAGAAATTCGGCCTCTACGGTTTGATCCGCATCGCGCTGCCGCTGCTGCCGCAGGCGGCGCAGAGCTGGGCGCACGTCATCGCCTGGCTCTGCGTTGGCAATATCCTCTACGTCGGCTGGGTGGCCATGCGCCAGAAGGACCTGAACCTGCTCATCGGTAACTCCAGCGTGGCGCACATGGGTTTCATTTTCCTCGGCATCGCCAGTCTGAACCTCATTGGCATCACCGGCGCGGTGCTGATCATGATCGCGCACGGCTTCCTTGCCGCGCTGACCTTCGCCTTGAGCGGCTATATCTATCAGCAGACCGGCACGCTCCAGATTAGCGAGCTCGGCGGCCTCTGCCGCAAGCTGCCCTTCATTGGCACGGCGCTGATTATGGCGGCGATGGCGGGCTGTGGTTTGCCAGGCTTTGCCAATTTCGTCGGCGAAGCCACAGTGTTCTTCGGGGCGTGGGGGAAATTCCCGGTCGTTACGATTCTTGCGCTGTGGGGGGCGCTGGTGATCGGCGGCGTTTACATGACGCGGGCGATCCGCAATGTGCTGCACGGTCCGCTGCCGGAGAAATGGAATGTCCTCACCGCCGTCACCCATTTCTGGCGCAAGCTGCCTTATGCGATTCTGCTGGTCTGCCTGCTGGTGTTTGGTTTTGTGCCCAAGCTGCTGACGGAGAAAATTAACCCTGACGCTGAGAAAATCGTGAGCCAGGCCACCGCGGAAAAACTGGTCGCGCCAACTGAAATTTCTGGAGCCCGCCCCTGATGAACGCTTCCCTGATGACCCTTGAATTGTGCGTGCTCGCCCTCGGCGTGGTGCTGCTGCTGGCGGATTTCTGGATGCCGGCCGAGCGCAAAAAGTATCTGGCCTACGCCGCTATTGCCGCGCTGGCGGGCTTGCTCCTCATCAGCTTCAGCGGTCAGGGGGTCTGCAGTCTGGGCGGCTCAGCTTTTCATGGGGCGTTCGCAAACGACGCGCTGGCGGTCTTTTTCAAACGTTTCTTTCTCTTGGCGGCCATCCTGGTGTTATTTATCGCCGCTGAGTTTTCCGGGCGCATCGCGGCGGGTATCAGCGAGTTTTACTCGCTCATCGTTTTTGCGCTGGCGGGGATGCTGTTTGCCGCGTCCGCCAACGACTTTGCGATGCTGTTCGTTTCCATCGAACTCATCACCATTACCTTCTATGTGCTCGTCAGCTTTCAGCGCGGCAAACTGCAATCGCTCGAAGCCGGGGTGAAATACCTGATTCTCGGCGCGTTGTCGTCGGCGTTCATGGTGTTTGGCATCGCGCTGATTTGGGGCACGACCGGCGAATTGAATTTCACCAAGCTCGCGGCCGTCGCCCCGCAGTTTGTGGGCAGTCAAATCTTCCTCTTGGGCGTGCTGCTCGTGCTGGTCGGCCTCGGCTTCAAGATCGCGGCATTCCCGTTCCAGATCTGGGCGCCGGATGTTTACCAAGGTGCGCCGACGCCCACCACGGCGTTTCTGGCCATTGGCTCCAAGGCCGCCGGCTTTGTGCTGCTCCTCCGGGTTTTGTTCACGGCGGTGCCCAGCGTCATGCATACGCCGGCCTTCACGAATCTGTTGATTATCATTTCCGGCATCACGATTCTTTACGGCAACCTCTGCGCGCTGCCGCAGCGCAACCTCAAGCGGCTGCTGGGCTATTCCAGCATCGCGCATGCAGGTTATTTGTTGCTGGGCGTGGCGGCCCTGAGCGCGAACGGGCAGGCCGCGGTTCTATATTATCTCGCCGGGTATCTGTTCACTGTGCTGGCGGCGTTTGCGGTCATCGCCATCGTGCTGCAGAACGTGGAGAACGAGGATATTTCCGGTCTGGCCGGTTTGAACCAGCGTTCGCCGCTGCTGGCGGCCACGATGACCCTTGCCATGGTTTCGCTGGCGGGTATTCCGCCGCTGGCGGGTTTCTTTGGGAAATTTCTGCTGCTGAAAGCCGTTCTCGAACAAGGTGCGACCTATCATGGCTACTACTGTCTCGCGTTCACCGCGCTGGTGGGCGTGGTGATCTCGCTCTACTATTATTTCAACGTCGTCCGCGCCCTTTACTGGAGCAAGGAGCCGGCCGACCTGTCGCCGATCGAACTTTCGTCGCCGGCCAAATTCTTCATCTGGGTTTGTATTGCCGGCATCTTCTGGCTGGGCATCTATCCGTCCACCGTCTTGGATCCGGCCCTCGCGGTCGCCAAGTCGCTGGGACTCTGAGCGGCTTGGCAAAAACGCACCACCAGAGCCGGTCGCGCGTTTTGCGGTTTCAAATCTGGCAAGGCTTCACACCGTCCGCATTTGGACAGCATCCACGATTTCCGTGCCGACGGAAATCGCGCCAATAATGACCACCGTATCGCCCGGACGGAGGCGCCCTTGTTCGGCGAGATTTCTCAGGCCGCACTCAATCGTGTTCTGCGGGTTGATAAAGTCGAATTCCATGACGAACGGCGTGACGCCCCAGCTCAAGGTCAACTCGTTGGCGGAGCGCTGATTGTCGCACAGCGCATAGATGGGCGAATAGCGCGGGCGCATCCACGCCGCGTAGCGGGCCATGTGGCCGTGCCGGGTGAAGGAAAGAATGGCCGCCGCCTTGAGTTCGTTGGCCATTACCACGGCGCTTTTGGCCAGCTTTTGGCGCGGCAGGGAGAGTTCCGCCAACTCGTGGAACTGGGCGTTGCCGCTGCGCTCAATCCGGGTGGCGATTTTATCGAAGACCTCGATGCACTTCAGCGGATATTTGCCAACGGTGGTCTCGCCGCTCAACATGATGGCGTCAGCTTCCTCGAACACGGCGTTAGCGATGTCGGTGACCTCGGCGCGGGTGGGCATGGGCGAGGAAATCATGCTTTCCAGCATGTGCGTGGCCACAATGACCGGCTTGCCCAGGCGCAGGCAGGTTTTGACAATGCGCCGCTGGACGATGGGCAGCTCGTAATAGGGGATTTCAATGCCCAAATCGCCGCGCGCCACCATGATGCCATCCGCCTCGCGCACGATGGATTCCAAATTCAGCACAGCCTGTTGATCCTCGATTTTGGCGATGACAAACGGATGGGGCTGGTTGTCCCCAAATAATTCCCGGAGCTGGAGCAGATCGCGGGCTTCGCGAACAAACGACAAAGCGACGAAATCCACGCCCAGTTCCAAGCCCAGTTTGACGTCTTTGATGTCCTTGGCGGTGAGGGCCGGCAGGCTGACCTTGACGCCGGGGAGATTGATGTGGCGGCGGCTGCCAAGCTTGCCGGCGGTGAGCACCTCGCATTCCACCTTGTTGCCGAGCTTGCCGAGCACCTTCATTTCAATCGTGCCGTTGTCAATGAGCACCACGTCGCCGACGCTGATATCATTGACGAAATTCTCGTAGTTCACGTCCACGGAATGTTCCTCCTCGCTCTGCTCCCCGCGAACGGTGAGGGTGAATTTCTGCCCCGGCCGCAAATCCAGCGGCGAACTGATATCGCCCGTGCGGATGGCGGGGCCTTGCGTGTCCATCAAGATGCCGGTGTGCCGGTCCCGCCGGGCGGATTCCGCCCGGATGTCCGCAAACACCCGCCGCACCCAATCGTGCGGGGCGTGGGACATGTTCAGGCGGAAAACATTCACGCCCGCGTCCATGAGTTTGCCGATCATTTCGGCGGAGTCGGTGGCGGGGCCGAGGGTGGAAACGATTTTTGTCCGGCGGGGCGTGCCTCTTTGCATGGCAAAAAAATACCCGCTGGCGGTGAATAAAAAAGTTTTTATTCATTGGCCAGACGGAAAAGAGGCTTGCCAAGAGCGGTGCGAGCGGACATATTTTTCCTCGAACTTTTAACCAACTATTTATGGCTGACGCTGCAAACAAATACGCCGAAAATGTCCCCGGCAAATTCTACGTGGACAACCAATGCATTGACTGCGACCTGTGCCGCGAAACGGCTCCGGACAATTTCAAGCGCAATGAGGACGGTGGCTACACCTTTGTGTATAAGCAGCCCGCCTCGCCCGACGAAGAAAATCGTTGCAAGGAAGCCAAGGAAGGTTGCCCGGTTGAAGCGATCGGCGACAACGGTTAATTGCTATTTAAAAGCTAACCCCGCAGGCTGTGCCTGCGGGGTTTTTCTTTTTCGAAGCCAAATTTATTTATTGGGCCGAAGCATTCATCGGCAGTGAGATGCGAACGACGCCGGAAGGTGACGGGATGATCTCCAGCGTGCCGTGGTGGGTCTCAATGATTTTCTGGCTGACCGCCAACCCGAGCCCGAGGCCAACATTGCGAGTGGTATAAAACGGGGAGGGAATCTTTTTTGCCGACTCGGCACTGAAGCCGGAGCCGTTATCCTGCACGGTAATGGTCACGGCCTGGTCGCCGTTGCTGCCAACAGCCTGCAGATCAATGTCCACCTGCGGCTTTTGGGGATTGGCCTGAAGTGCGTTGAGCATGATTTCCGCCAGCGCATGCTTTAAGGCCGCCCGATCACCTGTTACGAAAAGCGGTTTTCCGCCATCATCGAATTTCAACTGGGCACCAGCCGAGGGCTGTTGCCGCCTGGCTTCCTGATAAGCATCCTGGATCAGTTTTTCAATGGGAAAGGCTTCCTGTTCAAGGTTGCCCTCGCGGGCAAGAAACCGCATCTGATTTACAAGTCGGGAAACCCGCTTGACCCCGTCACCCATCGCCCGATCCAGTGACTCGAGGAATTCGGGATCGCCCAGCTTTTCGCCCAGCAATTGCTGGTGCGTTGAGATGGGCACCATGGCGTTACCAATTTCATGTGCCATCCGGTCGGCCATTGTGCGGATTAGCCGCAGGTTGGCGGCCTCGACTTCGAGGCGGCGCAATTGTTCGCCTTGGGACAAGTCGTCGGCGGTCAATAACGCCGAGCTGGGCACCGCCGAATTGCCGCGTTGGAACGGCACCACGCTGACGCTGTAGATTGTGCCCGGGGAATTTTCCGGCTGATAACGGAAGGGCTCCAAGGCCGCGCCGGTCTTCAAAACCTGATAAATTTTTGCGCCAAGCGCCTGGGGCAGATCGCTAAATTCCAACCCGCCCGTGCGTTCGTTTTTACGGCCAAAATGGCGGCGGGCTGACTTGTTGGCGTGCAGCACCTTGAGGTCGCGCCCCACGACAATGCAGGCGCTGCTCAATTCGCGGAGCACGTTGGCCATCATTTCGTGGTTGCCGGCCAGTTGGTCGTGCAGCCAGATATTGCGGAGCGCCAAGCCGACCTGTTCCAGCAGGTGGAAAACCATCTCCAATTCTGCGTTGACCAGCGGTTCGCCCGTCACGCGGCCATCAAATACGGCGACTCCGATGATCGTATCCCGGCTGGGAATCGGAACCGCCACTTGTGCCCCGAGCAATTCAAATTCTTTTTGCGCCTCGGTATCCACGCGCACCTCATCACTGTCTCGTCGCAGAATCCGGCCCAGCCGCGAAACCTGCGCCCCGATGCCCGTATCCAAGGACAGCTCGAAGTGTTCGAGCAAACCGGAGGAAATACCAATGGCCGCCGCCACGCGCAGTCGTCGGGTGTCGTCCGGGGACAGAACCTCGGTCAGCGGCGAACACGGACGGTTCAGGAAAATGGCCGCCCGATTGACGCTCAGAATTTCCCGGAGAAACTGCAGGAACTGTTTCAACATCGCCTCGGCATCGAGCGAATGGGTGAGGATGGATGAGAAATCACGGAGCACGTCAAGCGTCTGCGCGACATTGGCATACCGGTTGGCCGCCGCCACTGGATCCACGGTCGGGCGGGAAAGGGCTGGCACATTTCCGGTGGGCACAATGCCACTGGAACGCGGGGGCTGTGGCTGGTCGGTGAGCCGTTCCAAAACCGAATTCAGCAGGCGGCTGCGCACTGGCTTGGTCAAAATATGGGTTACGCCGCGCAGGAAGGCTTCTTCTTCCCAGTCCGAGTGGGTGGCCTCGGTATAGGCAATGATGGGTGTCCGCGTATCGCGACGGCGAAGCCGTTCAATGACCCAGACGCTTTCAACGCCCATGAGATCAGCGTCGAGAATGCTGGCGCTGGCCAGCCCGTGGACGATCAGGGGTTCGGCCTCTTCGACATTGAGCCGGTGGACGATGCGGTATTGCTCCGGGCTGAGGGCGGCGCGGACGGACTCGACAAAATCTGGATGGGGAGACAAAACCAGAATCGTCTTCATGGGCGTGGCGACTGGGCGGGGTTTTGTTTTGTTGCCATTTCTTGCAAGGTATCTTCTGTATCTGCGGTTAAAAAGTCAAACTAATCTCTTCCGGCTTCATCCGTTGGCGATGAGATTCTTCCACAGATTTTCATTCAGCAACGCTTTTCTCAAAAACCCCGTGTCCTCGGATGACGTGGGGGTGGCCTCCGGTCGCTGCGGGAGGCGGATGGTGAAACAATTGCCGCCGCCGGGCAGATTCTGCGCCTCAATCTTGCCGCCGTGATGATGGACGATGAAAAAACAGGCCATCAGATTAATGCCGTATTCCGAGGGTTTGCCGCCGGTGCTGATAAAGGGATCTAGCGCGATCCTTAGTGCTTCCTGAGGCAACGCGGGGCCGTTGTCCGTGAGGTGGATGATGATATCTTTGCCCTTTGATTCGGCCGTGAATGTCAGGCGGCTGCCGGCCGGCAGCATGGCCAGCTCGTCCTTGATCAGCAGTTCAATCAGGCGGTTAAACTTGGGCCGATCCACCCAGAGTGGTGGCAGCGTATCGGCAATCTGGTTTTCCACTTTGATTCGCCGCGCGGCCAGATTCTCACCTAGGCCGTGGAGCGAAGCGGCGATGGCGGTTTTCAGTTGAATTTCGTGGGCGAAGGGGTTGCTGGTTGGATGGTCAGAGGCGGTGCGCAGATCGTCGAGCAAACCGTTTATTTTGTGAATCTGCCCTTGGACATTCTGATGATATTCCTGCCAGAAGTCTGGGTCGTGGAGGCCCGCCGCGCTGGCTTTTTCCTCCGCCATCTTGAGCGGTGCGAGCTCGAGAAAGGTTTTAACAGCCACCATCGAATTTTTGATGTGATGACTTAATCCGGCCGCGAGTAAGCCCAGGCTGACAATGCGGTCGGCGATCATCATATTGCGCAGAACGGACAATTTTTCATGCAGCAACTGGTCGCGTTCGGCCTGCACCATGAAAAATTCCAGCCCCTGCCGAAGCGTGAGTTCGAGCTGCGGCGGATCCCAGGGTTTGGTGACATATTTGTAGATGGCCCCGCTGTTGACGGCCGCAATGGCGGCATCCATGTCGGTGTAGGCCGTGACGAGGATGCGTAACACTTGCGGCCGGAATTGTCGGGCCCGCTCCAGCAGCCAGACCCCCTTTTCGCCCGGCATGCGCTGATCCGTCATGAGCAGGCCGATTTCATCTCCATGTTTTTCAAAGAGCCTGAGCCCGTCAGAGGCATTGGTGGCGGTTAGAATTTTGAAATCATCCCCAAAGGCGCAGGAAAAGTTGACCAGCGATTTTTCCTCATCATCCACATAGAGGATAGCGAACTTTTTGTAATCGTAGTGGGCGGGCATCTTAAGGTTGGGGTTGGGCGACGGCTTCGTTGGCGGGCAGGTCTAGGGTGAATTCGCAGAATTTCCCCAGCTCGCTGTTCACGGAAATAATGCCGCCATAGCTGCGAATAATGCCAAAGCAAATGCTTAAGCCCAGGCCGGTGCCCTTGCCCACGTCCTTGGTGGTAAAAAACGGGTCGAAAATTTTGGCGATCAGCTCCGGCTTGATGCCGGGCCCGTTGTCACGGATGGTAATCAGCGTGCGGTCCCTGACGCCGCGGCCGACGATCGCGATGGCCGGAGTTTCGCCCGGGGCGAAGGTTTTGGTTTCCAATGCGTCAATGGAGTTTTCCAGAATGTTGATCAAGACGACGGAAAAATCATTCCGGCCAATCCAGACTTTCAGCTCGGTTGGAACATCCAGTTCCAGCGAAATATTGTCATCCTTCAGACTGCCAGAAACAAACCGCCGGGCGTCCTTGAATATTTCGCCCAGCGGAATGGCCTCCGCCGCCTGTTTGCCCGGATGCGTAAAGTTGCGCAAGCCTTGGACAATTTCCTGGACCCGGTCAAAGCCATCCTTGATATCGGTGAGGATAGTATCAAATTCCGGTTGCAATTCAGGCGGCAGGTTGCGGCTTTTCTTGCGCAGGGCGAACAGGCCGGTCTTGGAATAATTCAACGGATTGAGAATGTCGTGCATGAGGCCGGCGCTGAAGCGGCCGAGCGAGGACATTTTTTCGGCTTGGACAAGCTGCATTTCGGCCGCCTTGATTTCGCGGTTGGCGTGGTTGAGGGCTTCGTTCTGCTCCGCCAGTTTGCTGTTGGTGGTTTCCAACTCGCGTTTATTTTGATCTAGTTGATAGTTCAGGATGAATTCACGGACGCGCAAAGAACGCTGCACCCATCCACTGATGACCACGAACACCGCTGTAACCACCAAAAAATATAGATTGTTGACCCAAAGGCCAATAGGTGCGCTGGCAATCGAGCCTTGCAAAAAACAAGCCCCCAGATACATGCCAATCACTGAAAGACTTATGGCTAAGCTCAGATCCACCGACCACCGAACAATAAACGACACGCCTAGCAACACCAGATTCAGGCCGGCATAATATGTGGAGGCCGCACCCTCGGCGGCATAAATCATCCAGCACATGAAAAACGCCGGAGTTAACCCGACAATCATGCAAAGCAATCGGTCAAACTTCTCTCTGATACTAGTTCGCAGAAGCAGCCAAACAACTGCTCCGCAGGCAGCACAAATCAGGCGAAGAACCAAAAAGAAGGGCGCTTTGCGCGGGTAAACAAAGTAATCCAGGATGGCCCCCGCTGGCATGAGCGTCATGATCAGCCAGCAACCAATATCCAGATGGCGCAGATTGGTGCTGCGTTCATAATCCTGGTAAGCCTTCAAGGCTTCCGGATTGGTTTTGATGTCCAGATTCAAAGCTAGGGTTGGCAGGGTTTTCTTACTTCAATAAAAACATTTGCCCCGCTGGGGTCGCGTTTTATGATGACATCCTCCAGCGAGGCCAATTTGGGCGCAAGCCCTCGCATTTTATTTGAATTGCGATATTGGAGGTGCCAGTCCAGGAAGCACTCCATTTGATTAATTGCCGCATGCCTGTCAACATTCGTCGCCACCAGTAAACCACCTGGAGCCAGCATGCCATAGAAGGCCTCCATGAGATGTTGGCAAACCGCGTCGGTTAGATAATCAAACAGGCCGGCACAATATACAAAATCAAAGGATTCCGGGTTGGTTTTTTTTCCGCGCCGTTCATGTTCCTTGAGCAATTGGGCCACCGAAAGCTTAACCGTCTTGATTTGCGTTTGTCGGGAGTGCCGAGCTTTCAACTCATTCAGAACCCGGTTGGTGTGGATCAAGGTTTTTTCCTCAAAATCTGCTAGCACAAAACTCGTTTGATTCGAGAGGCTGCTATCCGCCAGAAACTGTTGAACTTCTCGTGCCGGGCCGCACCCCAAATTAAAAATCCGCAAGCCGCCTCCCCCGGTGAGTTTTTGCAAGGATTCATCCGTCAGTTTTTTCTGGAGGTATTCGATGCGATTTCGATGGGCCACCACTGGCGGAAGTTGCAACGCATAAGCATTAAGTAGTTTTGCAAAGTAAGATTGCCCTTGAAACGGATCCCGAAACATCATGTCCACGACTTCATAATCCCCTGCGTAACCCAAGGGCTTCTCAAAAGCGCGATGCATGAATGGGGAGCATTGGGTCACGGGGTGCAAAAACTTGCGGACAAATGCCTGATGCAGCGGACGCAGTTCCGCTTCCACTTGGTTCAACTCATGTTCAAACTTTTCATTAATGTTGGTGGTAGTGCTGATGAAATACGGATTAAGCTGCCCAAGAGCTTTCTGTTCGGTCTGGAGTTGCTCTTTGACTGGCAAATGGCGGATGCCCAGCTCAATTCGATTGAGCCAAACTTGGGAATCACTGAAAAACGAGAGCAGATCAATCGCCGCATTTTTGAACTCCGGCTTTACTTTGCATTGATTCTTCCATTCGGCTAGAAAACTTTTGAACTGTTGCTCCATGGTGTCGCTTTGACGCAAGGGCGAGGCTGGATCCAGGCCCAGCCAGTTCATCTCATGCAATTTCACTTCGCAGGCGGTATTGAATCCCGATTCAACTATGTTGCAAACCACGGCCCTGCCATTGCATGATGTTTGCCCGCAGAAAAGTATTTGAAAATCTTGAAGCGCCTCCGACATGTGTAAAACCATGGTCGGATCATGAACCTCAATGTGGGCCGAATGCGGCGTCACCCTTACAATCGAACCGTGTCGCTTAATGCCGTCGGCCGTCCGAAACGTGACGCCGTTCTCCCGGTTAGTGACGGCGGTTGGTTTAATCTGTGGGAACAGCCCGCTGGGCGTGGGGTGGCCATTCCCGTTTCCATTGCCATTTAAGGTGTGGCTCATGCCGCATTGGATAAAACATTTTCGCCGCCAACACAAAATTTTTCGACGGGCAATTCTGCTCGTTTAAATTGAAACATTTGGCTTGTTTTGAAAAATACATCGTCCAAATTGAGCAAAATTTTTTGTTCCTGAGCGAATACCTGGTAAAATATGAAGAATTCAGCCTGTCAGATGATCATGCGTCGGTTAACCCTCCGGGCTTTCAATGGGGTTTGCGCGACAGGGCTGCTTTTCGGCCTGGCGGTGCCAACCAGCCTGCAAGCCGTCGGCTTTCGTCTGCCGAATCAGGATCCGGAAGCCATCGCCCGCGGTGATGCTTTTGCTGCCACGGCTGACAATCCATCAGCCATTTATTATAACCCCGCCGGGATTACCCAGTTGGAGGGGGGGAATGTGCGTGTTGGGGTTTATGCTATTTCTCCCGGGGTCGATTACCAGTCTGGCGGAACTTCGGCCCGTATGAATTCAGATTTCCAACCCGTGCCGCAGTTCTATTTTACCTATTCTCTGACCAACCTCCCGGTATCCATCGGTCTGGGTGCCTATGCGCCATACGGCTTGTCGGGAGACTGGGGCAATAATACCCCATTCAATACCGTCGCCGAAAGCGGCAGCCTCCTCTATCTCTCCATCAACCCGGTCATCGCTTGGCGGATTAATCCGAAACTTTCCATTGGTATTGGCCCGACCATCAATTATTCCCAAGTCTCGCTTCAAAACGCTTTTTATTATCACCCCCTTTTACCGCCGGGGCAGTTTTCCGTTGACGGGGACGGGGTGGGTTTTGGTTTTAATGCCGGCATTTTGTGGCAGCCGCATCCGATGTGGTCCTTTGGCGTAAACTATCGCAATGGCACTGATATCGAGTATCACGGCCATTCAGAATTTAATCCTATTCTCTCGGCCACCCCCACCAGCGGAACCCTGCATTTCCCTCAATTTGTCGTGGGCGGGGTTTCTTTCAGACCGACCACCAACTGGAATCTTGAATTTGACCTGGACTGGACCGATTGGCACAGCGTAAAGCAAGCCGTTTTCACCGGAACGGCAATGGGGGATGTTCCGCTTACATTCAATTACCGTTCCAGTTTTATCTACGACTTTGGCATCACCCGCCAGCTCGGCAAAGGATATTTCGCCAGCGTCGGTTACATTTACAGTGAAAATTCGAGCCCGGATCAAAACTTCAATCCGCTCATTGCGGATGCCAATTTGCAATTGGGCAGCATTGGATTCGGCCATCGCGGCCAGCGTTGGGATTGGGCGGCGGCATATCACTTCGGGTATGGCGAACGAACGGTAAACAGTGTTGCCAATCCTTCAGCAAATGGGACCTACCGGGTTTTTAACAACGCCTTCAATCTGGCGGTCACGGTCAAATTTTAGCCCGGACATCCCTTTCCCAAAAAGTGGCTGGATTCCCCAAGCCGCTGGCCAAGTCCAAGTCAATTTCTTTTACCAAGTTCTGCACCCACGTTCTGGGAACGCCTGGGTTGGTGGTCAGATCGGGATGAGCCTGAAGCACCAAACTTAAGCGATTCTGGAAGGTGACACAACCCGCGCCAACCCATTGGCAGCGCAATACCGGCGGACAGAACAACCAATCGCCCGCACACCCGGTTTGGTTGATCTCTTGTTCGCTATCCCAACTGCCCAGATTTGAGAAGCTGCCCAAATTCCATTGTGACATCGCCCATTCTTTGGTGATTAAAAATTTCCGCATCTTATCCGTCATCAATCGCCCGGATTGATAGGCATACCAATTAGCCCAATGCTCTTTTCGGGCCAACGCCTGGTAAATATTCTGGTGAATATCAAACGGAGTTTCATAGGTTTGCACCTTCACGCTGACATAGCTTGAAAAATTCGCGGTATCGCGTTCTCCGTTCAGTTTGCCGCGCAAGTTTACCGGGATCATCCAGGGCACCATGGAAGACTGATCCTCCAAAAATGGGCGAATCGCCTTGGTCAAATGTTTGAGCAAAAAAGAATTCACGGTGACCCCCGCCTTGCGGCACACTCGCCTAATTTGGATGGTCGTTGATTCGTCAAACACATGCCAGGCTACCGCCGCTGGCGGGTGCGTGCTGCTGTCTGTCGCAGTTCCTTGGTCCACCGGCAACCATTTGACGCGCTGTCTCGGCCTCAGAAATTTCGGCGCCATTATTAGAAGCGACAGGGGTGATGGTTCTGCGGGAAATCGAATTTGGGGCAAACGACCAAGCTTGGCGCCTTTCTGCCGCAGAATTTCAGCCAGTCCTCCAATGCCATCAAAATCCGTGTGCCGTAGGAAAGTCCATTCCGGTTCGGTTGCGTTTGGTGCAATATGGCCAAACCGAATCCCGATATATTCGCCAAGTTCCTCCGCTGCGAGAAACCACTTGTTTATGGTATCAATACCTTTGTTGGTCATAAGCGTAAATTGGGGAATGGCAGGCTGTTTTACAACCTCGAAACTTCGCGCAGTTTTTCATACCCCCACCGCAGTATTCGCTCGGTGGCTTCCCAGCCGATGCAGGAATCGGTGATGCTCACGCCGTAGCGCAGATCGGTGGGGTTTTTCGGGATGGGCTGGTTGCCTTCGCTGAGATGGCTCTCCACCATCAGGCCGATGAGCGATTTTGTGCCGCCCACGCGCTGCTCAATGACGCTGCGCCAGACTTCCTCCTGCCGCGCGAATTTCTTCTCCGAATTCGCATGGCTGCAATCCACCATCAAAATGGGCGGGAGTTTTTCGGAAATTAATTTCTGCTCCGCCGCCGCAATGCTGGCCGGATCGTAATTGGTCACGGCCCGGCCGCCCCGCAGCACGACATGGGCATTCGGGTTGCCATTGGTGCGGACAATGCTCGTTACGCCGTCGTCATTGATGCCCAGAAAACTGTGCGCATGCCGTGTGGCGCCCATGGCATCAATCGCCACTTGCAACCCCCCATCGGTGGCGTTTTTCAAGCCCACGGGCATGGATAGGCCGCTCGCCATTTCCCGGTGCGTCTGCGATTCCGTCGTGCGGGCGCCCACGGCGGCCCAGGTGACCAGGTCGGCGATGTATTGCGGCACGATGGGATCCAGAAATTCTGTCGCTGCCGGCAGGCCGAGGGCGTTGATTGCGAGTAACAGCTTCCGCGCGCTCTTCAACCCCGCCTCGATGTCCTGGGAACCATCCAAGTGCGGATCGTTGATCAGCCCTTTCCAGCCGATGGTGGTGCGCGGTTTCTCAAAATAAACGCGCATCACGATTTCCATCTTGTCGGCGAATTCCTTTTGCAGCCGGCTCAGGCGGGTGGCGTATTCCAGCGCGCTTTTTTCCTCGTGAATGGAGCACGGGCCGATGACCACGAGCAGCCGCGCGTCCTCCTGGCGCAAAATGCGCACCACGCGCTCCCGGGCCAGCGCCACGGCGTCGTTCCCCGCTTCCGGCGTCGGCGACAGCGCTTTCAAGGCGCGCGGTGATAGCAGTGGGACAATTTCTTTGACGTATAAATCCTGCGTCCGATACATGGACAGGAGTGTAGCACAACTACCCGAAGCGAAAAGTGGGAAACGTAACCGTGATTGGACGCCGGCCGATAAATCGGTATGCTTCCGCCACGGAGTTATTATGAGCAACGAAAAGCTGAACAGCGGTCAGAAGGCGCTCCAGATCAATCTCGATGCCAAGCGCTACGGCACGTTTGCCGAAATCGGTGCCGGCCAGGAAGTGGCCCGCTGGTTCTTCCACGTGGGCAAGGCCTCCGGCACGGTCGCCAAAACCATCTCCGCCTACGACATGGCCGTGAGTGATGCGATTTACGGCAGCAGCGACCGCTACGTCAGCCGCAAGCGCTTGCAAGCGATGCTGGATTTGGAATTTGACCTGCTCCTCCAGCGGCTCAATAAATCCCTGGGCGACCGGCGCACGTTTTTCGCCTTCGCCGACACCGTCACCACCAAGCCCATTTCCCAGGCGGGCGAAGAAGGCGGCCACGGCTGGCTCGGCCTAAAGTTTCAGCCCACGCCCCGTAGTGAACCGTCCACTATCATCATTCATGTGCGGTTGCTGGATTGGGAAACACCGCGCCAGCAGGAAGCCGTCGGCATTCTCGGCGTGAACCTCATCTACGGCGCATTTTATCTGCGCCTCGAACCGGAGCGGCTCATCGGTTCGCTGCTCGACGGCTTGACCAGCCAGCGCATTGAGGTGGACATGATCAAGTTTTCCGGCCCCGCCTTTGCCGGCGTGGACAATCGGCTCATGGCGCTCCAGCTCGTGCAGCAATGGCTCACCGAGGCCGCCATGTTCACCGCCGATGGCGAAACGGTCATTCCCAGCGAATTGCTTTACAAAATGCCCGTGCTTATCGAGCGCGGCAGCTTTCGCCCGCTGACCAACCCGATGCTGGACATGCTCGACCGGGCGCAGGAGATGTTCATCCAGGAATCGGCGCTGGCCGGCGAACCGCCCGTGGTCATGTTTGAAATGACCCTGCGCCAGTTGCAGGTGGGCGATGCCATTGATCATCGCGATTTTCTGGATCGCGTGGATACGTTGGGCACGCTGGGTAAACCGGTGTTGATCTCCAATTTTCTCCGCTACCACCGGCTCGCCGGTTATCTGGCCCGCCAGACGCAACGCCCCATCGCTCTGCCGCTCGGCCTCGTGCGCCTTTACGATGTGCTGGATGAACGGTATTATACCGACTTGGCTGGCGGCCTGCTCGAATCGCTGGGTCAGCTTTTTAAGAATCACGCCAAGCTTTACGTTTATCCTTCCATTGATAAAAAGACCGGCCAGTTGGTCACGCTCAAGAACTTCGAGGTGCCGCCTCACCTGCGCCATCTCTACGCGCACCTCGTGGAAAACAAATTCATCGAGGACATCACCACTTATAACGCGGAAGCGTTGAAGATTTATTCGGTGGACGTGCTGCAAAAAATTCAGGCGGGCGATGAAAGTCTGGCCCGCGTCATTCCGGCCCCCATCTTCGAAGCCATCAAAGGCAAGCGGCTGTTTGGCTGGCGGAAGCAGGCCGCCTGAGCGTTACATCACGGCGGAGCGGCGAGGAAGGACGCACAGGGCGTAACGGCCGGCCTTGGCTTGCAGTTTAAGTCGGGCAGCAAACGCCAGCGCCAGATGGGCTGGGGTCAAGGTCGCAGTCATCTCCCCCGCCGCCAGCCTGCGGCCGTGCTTCAACAGCAGTACGTGCGAAAACACGGGCATGATTTCCTCCACATGATGCGTCACAAAAATCAGCGTTGGAGCGTTTTTCTTTTGGCCGAGCCGCTGGAGGAATTGCAGGAAATGTTCGCGCGCCGCCGGGTCCAACCCGGCGCAGGGCTCGTCCAGAATCAGCACGCGCGGCTTGGCCATCAGCGCCCGGCCGATCAGCACCCGCTGCCGTTCGCCTTGCGATAATACCTGCCACGGCCGTGCCGCCAGATATTCGCATTCGACCTGGCGTAGTAATTTCCGCGCCTGAGTTTTTTCCGCCCGCGTCAGCCGGCCCCAGAAATCAATCATCGCGTATTTCCCGCTGGCCACGGTTGCCAGCGCCGGTTCGTCATCGGCCATCAGTTGGCGGACGGAGGAACTCACCAAGCCGACTTTCTTCCGCAGCTCGCGCCAATCCGATTCGCCATAAGTTTCGCCCAGCACGGCGAGGGTGCCGTCCGTCGGCATCAAATAACCGGTGAGCGCGCTCAGCAGCGACGTTTTCCCGGAACCATTCGCCCCCAGAATCACCCAATGCTGGCCGCGCTCCACCCGCCAGTTTACCCCGTCCAGAATCACCGTGCCGTCGCGCTCAATGTGTAGGTCGTTTACGGTAAGAATGGGGGTGGCCGTTTTCACAGTAACTTGATTTCTTCCCACAACGGCTGCAAATCGTCATCCGCCAGTGCCATCTTCCGGATTGCTTCCAACTCGCCCGCCTTGACCGCGCGTTGCAGCCAGATTCGCGCCTGGTCCAGTTGGTGTAATTGGCAGGCGTAGCAGGAAAGATTGTAGGGAATGACCGGCTCGTCCGGGAATTTCTCCGCCGCCGGCAGCAGGGCGGTCCACGCTTGAAACAAACCGCCCTGGCTCACGCGCCGCAACGCATAGGCGCGGTGCAACCAGCCGGAGGATTCATTGGGCGCGGCGATCAATTCCAGTTCCGCTACCGTCAGCGCGGCATCCCAGCGCTGTTCGCGGGCGTAGAGCGCCCAGCGGGTTTCCAGCACGGCGGGATGATTTTGCTGCTCCGCCGAGATCGTTTCCAGCTCCGCCCCCGCCTCCGCGACGCAGCCCAGCCCCAGCCAGCCAAGCGCGGCATTCAGACGATGAATATCAGGTGGTTCGAGACCTTGCACGCGGACAGGAAAACGGTTGCGCGGCCAATTGGCAAGCCCACGGGACAAAATTGCTGGGCGCTTCAGCAAGGCTCGGCCCGCCCGCTTTTCCTCCAGTTGCAAATCGCCTCATGTCGGCTAGGTTCGGGATATGAAAAAAGTCTTCTCACTTTTGCTGGTGACCACCTGCGCGTTTTCCGCCCCGGCCAAACTCGTGACCCAGACGATCGAATACCAACAGGGCGACACCCCGCTCGAAGGCTATCTCGCCTACGACGATGCCATTCCTGGCCCGCGTCCGGGCGTGCTGGTCGTCCACCAATGGATGGGCCTCACCGATTACGAGCAAAACCGCGCCGTGATGCTCGCGCAGCTCGGCTATGTGGCCTTCTGCGCCGACATCTATGGGAAAGGCATCCGCCCGCCCTCCGCCAAGGAAGCGGGCGCTGAGGCAACGAAATATAAAACCGATCGCGTCTTGCTCCGGGCCCGCGTCAATGCCGGGCTCGGCGAACTAAAAAAATCCCCGCTCGTTGATCCCAAGCAGCTCGCCGCCATCGGCTATTGTTTCGGCGGCACCACCGTGTTGGAACTGGCGCTCAGTGGCGCGGGCGTGAGCGGGGTGGTCAGTTTTCACGGCGGATTGGATGCGCCCAACCCGGCCGATGCCAAACATATCAAAGGCAAGGTGCTCGTGCTTGCCGGGGCCGATGATCCGTTCCAAAAGCCCGAAGATTTGGCTGCGTTTGAAAAGGAATTGCGCGAGGCCAAGGTGGACTGGCAAATGACCACCTACGGCGGCGCCGTGCATAGCTTCACCCAGCCCATGGCGGGGGGTGACAATGCCAAAGGCGCGGCCTACAACGCCAAAGCCGACCGGCGTTCGTGGCAAGCGATGAAAGATTTCTTCGCCGAGATATTCCAATAACCCGATCCAAACCGAGAAACATATGAACTCTGCGAAAGGGATTTACTTTCGTGTCTTTCGTGTCTTTCGCGGTTAAATTATTTCCATGCGTATCACTGGTGGCCATGCGGCCCGACGGATTTTGAAAGTCCCCAAAGGGCTCGACGTTCGCCCCACGCCCGACCTCGTCAAACAGGCGGTATTCAATTCCCTGGGCGAGCGGGTGCTGGAGGCGCGGGTGCTGGAATTATTCGCCGGCTCCGGGGCGCTGAGCCTGGAATGTCTGAGCCGGGGGGCGGCGGCGGTGTTGTGCATCGAGAAATCAGCACGCCACGCGGAATTTATCCGCAGCAACGCCGGAGCGGCAGGTTTTGGCGGCATTTTGGAGACGCGGACGCAGGATGTTTTTCCGGCGATGAAACAACTGGCGGAAAGCGGCCGGCAGTTTGATTTGATTCTGGCGGATCCCCCCTACGGGGAGAAGAATGTGAACCGCCGTTCCACCTCGTTCGCCCAGCAATTATTGGATGATCCGCATTTGCCGAAGTTGCTCGCGCCGGGCGGACGGTTGGTGCTGGGCCACACGAAACGCGACACGCTGGAACTGGTCGCGCCGTGGACCGAAGCCCGCATGCTCAAGCATGGCGATACGGTGATGCGCTTTTTGGAGTTGGCCGCCGCGGCGACCTGACGGGGAAAAGCGCACGCAAAGGCGCCAAGTGGATATTTTGTGGGCGGCTGATTATTCCGCGGCGGCCACGGACTGGCGAACGGTGGCCCGGAATTTCTCCATGCCTTGGTCAAACGCGGCGGAGATGGGCAGCGGCGAAACTTTTTTGAGCTTCTTTTTAAACTGCTTCAAATTCACTTCAGCCGCCGCCTCATCCATTTTGTTGGCGACCACGAGCCGGGGTTTTGCCACCAGCGCCGGATCGTAAAGTTCCAGCTCTTTGAGCAGTTGCTTGTAGTCATCCCACGGCTTGCGGCCATCCGTGCCGGCCATGTCGAGCAGCAGCACGAGGATTTTGCAGCGCTGGATGTGGCGGAGAAAGGCATGCCCCAGACCGACGTTCTGACTCGCACCATCAATCAGCCCCGGGACGTCGCAGACGGTCAAGCGCTTCCAGTCGGGATATTCCATGATGCCGATCTGGGGCGTTAACGTGGTAAACGGATAGGCGGCAATCTTGGGCCGCGCCTTGGAAATGGCGGTCAGCAGCGTGGATTTGCCGGCGTTCGGGTAGCCCACGAGGCCAATCTCCGCCATGATGCGCAGTTCCAGCAAATATTCGCCCTCCGTGCCGGGTTCGCCCGGTTGCGCGAAACGCGGCGTCTGGTGGCGCGCGGTGGCAAAATTGCGATTGCCCAAGCCGCCACGACCGCCTTTGCACAAAACAAACTGCTGACCGTTCGTGGTCAGGTCGGCCACCAGTTCGCCCTTGCCGGCGTCCTCAGCAGCGGCTTCGCCCGCAGCTTCCACGGTCTCGTTTAAATCAATTTCCATGGCCGAATGACCGTGCGAACTGCGCAGTAACGGCCGTTTGGCCATGCCGCTGCCGAACATCGGCTTCGCCACTTCGACTTCCTCTTCGTCCCCTTCCTTTTTCATCCGGGTTTCAATGGGCGGCGTGGTGTCCTTGAGCCGCCAGACGAGGGTGCCGCACGGCACCTTGATGATGAGATCCTTGCCGGCGTGACCATCCATGCCCTTGCCCATGCCATGCTGGCCCTCCTGCGCGATCAGCCGCGGGATGTAATATTGCTGGATCAGATTGTTCAGGTCGTGGTCGGCCTGCAAAATCACGCTGCCGCCGCGGCCGCCGTTGCCGCCGCTCGGCCCGCCCTTGGGCACGAACGCCTCGCGATGAAACGCCACGGAACCTTTGCCGCCGTGACCGGCCTGGGCGTAAACTTTGATTTCGTCGATGAACATGGTGTGATTCGGGATGGAGCTTACCGGATTGCTTGGGTGGATTCTGTCAATTCCGGTTTGGCCTTAAAATAAAAAAGGCGAGGCGCGGGGCCTCGCCGGAAATGCAATACGCGCCTTAGTTCTTCGCCGTCGCTTCCGCGACGATGTTGATCCGGCGGCTTTCCTTGTCGAACAGCACTTTGCCGTCGGTGAGCGCATACAGCGTCCAATCGCGGCCGGTGCCGACGTTCTTGCCGGCGATGAATTTGCTGCCGCGCTGGCGGACGAGGATGCTGCCGGCGGTGACGACTTGGCCGCCAAATTCTTTTACGCCGAGGCGCTTGCTGACGCTGTCGCGTCCGTTCTTGACGCTGCCTTGACCTTTTTTATGTGCCATAAAATCTGAGCGTTAGGGGTTAAGCGTTGATTGCGGTGATCTTGACGACCGTCAGCTCCTGACGATGGCCGATGGTCTTGTGATAACCTTTGCGGCGCTTCATCTTGAAGGTGAGTTTGTGCTCGCCGCGCTTGTGTTCCACGACGTCGGCGACCACGGTCGCACCGGTGACGGTCGGGGCACCCACGGAAAGCTTGCCGTCATTATTGACGAGCAGCACGCGGTCAAAGGTGACCGGTTTGCCCGCCTCAACTTCAAGGCGTTCGATTTCGAGCTTGTCGCCAGCGGCGACGCGATATTGCTTGCTACCTGTTTCTAAGACGGCATACATAAAAATTATTCCCCGCAAAGGGTCGGGAATTAAACCAGATTCCGGCGGGGTGTCAATCGTCGAATTTTGGAAATTGGGGATGAGACAAACGGGTTGCCCTTGATATAATACCGCAGTCGCCGTTTTGCCCAGTGCTTGGCATAATCCACGCCGATCCGCGGGCCTTTGATGATGGAAAATTTCTCCCCGACTTCCGGCGCGGCGATAAACAGGTCGTCGCTCAACAGATCATGGCCATTCAGCCGGCGGTCAATTTCCAGCGCGCGGCAAAGCAGCCCCGGCCCCGCCGTGCGCCCGGAAAGGTTTTGCACCGGTTCGAGCGCGCGCAGCAAAACGGCGGTGCCCTGGCCCGCGGGTTCCGTCACGACATTCAGGCAGTGGTGGACGCCATAAATGAGATAAACGTAGGCATGTCCGGGCGGGCCAAACATGGTCCGGGTGCGTTCGGTCAGGCCCTTTGATGAATGGGAGGCCAGATCATGCTCGCCAAGGTAAGCCTCGACCTCGACAATTTTTCCGATCCGCTCGCTGGCTCCAATGCGATGAACCAGCCATTTGCCAAGCAGTTCCGGCGCAACGAGCGTGGTGGCACGGGCGTAAAATTGGCGCGGGAGTTTCTGCACGGCGGCAGGCTGACGCAATTCCCGGTTTGACAGAAGCCAAAATGTTCGCACAATAGCAGACCGTTTGGGTGGCCAGCGTAGCTCAGTTGGTTAGAGCGTGGGACTCATAAGCCCGAGGTCAGTGGTTCGATTCCACTCGCTGGCACCATAAATACCAATGACAACGGTGGTTTTTCGAATTCGCGCACAACCAGCGCACAAAGTTCGGGGGGGGTCCCCCCGAAACAATTTGAGTTTCCCCGTTCACGTCAAACATCGGAAGGCAGAGGCGGGCATCTCTGGCCAGACTTATGACCGGATTTTAAAGGCGGCGCGCACGATTGCCGGTTTAGCCGCCGCGCAAACGATTTCCAGCGATCACTTCTCGGACGCCATCCAATACCATGCGCTCGACCAGCCATTGGGGGGGAACCGGTCGGGACCCGGCCGCTACGGCGAAAGAAAATTGCCGATGGGCAGGTTGCGCAGCACGCTGAAAACCAGCGCGACCAGCAGCAGCAACCAGAGATATTTTGCCGGAATTATTTGACCATTCCACCGGCCCCGGCGTTTTTGAACCCCGACCCAGGCACTGCGCCCCAGCAAGATCGCCAGCAGGAAAAGCAGCAGCGCGTTGTCCCGGAGCGCGGCAGTGAAATGACCATGCAGCAGCGCATAGATCGCCCGCGTCATGCCGCAGCCGGGGCAGTTCAGGCCGGTCACGCGGTGAAACTGGCAAGGGGGATAAAATTGGTGGGTCGCCGGGTTGAAAAAAAAGATCAACGCCGCCAGCCCCAACGCCAAAGCGGCCAAAAGCAGCCCGACCCGCCAGCGGGCAGAGCGCGCAGCGGCGACCGGCGGCGAAATTTGGGGCGGGGCGATGGTCACAGCGCGAATTTGCTTACATTCGTCCGAGATGCCACCAGATCGGCAGCGGGGCCGAAAGGAATTCCAGCAGCGCAAAGCCGCAGGTCCAGACCAGATTCACCCCGGACAGAATCAATCCGATCATGGCCAAAGTGCGGCCCCCATAAAGATCGGGCTGCAGACTGATTTGCCAGAGCGCGATGACCGAAAACACCACTCCCAGCAGGTTCACCGGAAAACAGCAGCAACAGGTCCACGCCAGCAGGCCGCAAACCAAGCCGGCCGTGGCAAAGCCGTTGGTCTTGAGACCGGGGGCGGGCGTCGGCTTCAGCGGCGTGATGACCGGCGGGGGGCTGGCGAAATGAGCCGCGAAGGCCGGCAGCAGGCCGAGCACGGTCCAAGCCGCCGCGCCCTCCACCAGCACGGGTGTGCGCTGATCCACGCGATTTTGCTGCAGCCATTGCTGCAGTTGTTCCAAATTGACGGGGCCGTAGGTTTGGCCGTCGGTGCCGATGATCTTATACATGGCTCAATGCGGGTTAAATTGTTTCCAGACCAGCATAATCAATCCCGCCGCCAAGACGAGGAAAACTGCCACCCACCACTTCCGCCGCGTCCGGCTGGGCGGCTGGCTGGGCGAATGAAAGGCGTCGGCAAATTCCGGCAGCGATTCCAAAAACACCCAGTCCTTTGCGTCAAGCCGCTTGACGGGGGTGGTGCGCTCCAGCCGCTGCTCCTGAATCCATTGCCGGATTTGACCGGCGGCAACCGGACCATATTCCCGGCCGTCGCCGCCCATCACTTGGTAATCCGGCGGGAAGTTCATGCTTCGTCTGAACTGCGATGGTGAGCGCCGGTATCGGCACAAACCCCGCGTTTGGCCGCCGCCACAAACTCGATCAGCAGCAGGGCTCCGGGGCTGGTAAACGCCTTCTGCGCCGCCGCCATGGCCTCGCGCAAATTGATCCCGCTGCGAAACAGGGCAATGTAGAGTTTTTTTAATTCCAGCCGCTGCTCTCCCGTGAAGCCAGCCCGCCGCAGGCCGACCACATTCAGCCCGCAAATCCCATTGTCGCCCCGGGCTACGGTGAACGGCGGCAAATCTTTGCTGATGGCTGAGCCGCCCTGCATGATGGCCAGTGTGCCCACGCGGCAAAACTGGTGCACGAGGCAGCAACCGGAGAGAAACGCCCGGTCTTGCACCACGGCATGGCCGCCCAGCGTGGCGTTGTTGGCCATGATGACGTGGTCGCCCACGGTGCAGTTGTGGGCAATGTGCGCCCCAACCATGAACAGATTGTGCGAGCCGATTACGGTATCTTCGGCCAGTTTGGCCGAGCGGTGAACGGTGACATTTTCGCGAAAAACATTATGATCCCCAATCCGCAGCCGCGTCGGCTCGTCCTGATATTTCAAATCTTGCGGCGCATCGCCGATCACGCAGCCGGCATGGAATTTATTGCCCGCGCCGATTTTCGTCACCCCGGTCAGGTAAACGTGCGGTCCCACGAGGCAGTCCGCACCCAGCGCCACCGCCGCGTCAATCACGGCCCCCGGGCCGACGCGAACATTGGGGCCCAGTTTAGCCTGCGGATGAATGAGGGCGGTGGGATGAATCATTTTGCCACAGATAAACATAGATAAACGCGGATTAAAACTGATTTTTTACCCGGAGTCTGGAGCGCCGGTTGGAAGCCCGCCGGGACGGCGGGGGCGCGAAGAATCTTTGTGCCTTGGCCCCTTCGTGCTAAGTTCCCGCACTTAAAATGACCAGCCCTAGCGCCACGGTGACCGCCGACCACTTGCCCGCCGCAACTGGCCGGCGGCCGGAATTGCTCGCGCCGGCCGGCGACTGGGCGTGCGCCCGGGCCGCCGTGGAGAACGGGGCCGACGCCATCTATTTTGGGCTGGATAAATTCAATGCGCGGATGCGGGCGAATAATTTCACCCTCGGCGATGTCCGGCGGCTGATGCAGTATCTCCACCGGCGCGGCGTGAAAGGCTACCTCACCTTCAACACGCTCGTATTTCAGAACGAGCTGGCCGAGGCGGAACAGTTTTTGCGCACCATCATTGCGGCGGGCGTGGATGCCGCCATCGTGCAGGACGTGGGCATCTGCCGGCTGATCCGGCAGCTCTCGCCGGATTTCCCGATCCACGTCTCCACGCAAATGACCATCACCAGCCCGGCGGGCGTGGATTTTGCCCGCGACCTCGGCTGCAATCTGGTGGTGCTGGCGCGGGAATGTTCCATCGCCGAGATCGAGAAAATCAATGCGGTAGGGCGAGCGTCCCCGCGAGCCGGGGAGTTGGCTGAAGAACCGGCTCGCGCGGCCGCTCGCCCCACCCTGCCGCTCGAAGTGTTTGTCCACGGTGCATTGTGCGTGGCGTATTCCGGACAATGCCTCACCAGCGAATCGCTGGGCGGCCGCTCGGCCAATCGCGGCGAATGCGCGCAGGCGTGCCGGATGCCCTATGATTTGGTCAGCGATGGCAAGCTGGTGCCGCTGGGCGACAAGAAGTATTTGCTCAGTCCGCAGGATTTGGCCGGGCTGGAGATTCTGCCGGAGATCGTCCGCTCCGGCGTGGCCTCGCTGAAAATTGAAGGCCGCTTGAAAGCGCCGGAATATGTCGCCAGCATCACGCGCCTCTACCGCGCCGCCTTGGACAAATTGATTAACAACCAAGAAACAAAGCAACAAAACGCGGAAAACTTGGTTCCTTCGTTACCTGGTGGTTCAAATTCCGACCGCTACGAGATGGAGATGACGTTTTCGCGCGGGCTGTTCACCGGCTGGTTTGGCGGCACAGACAACCGGCAGTTGGTTCATGCGCGCTTTGGCAAGAAACGCGGCGTGTATCTTGGCGAAGTGGCGAAGATCGTCCGCGACGGCGTGATCGTGGCGCTCGCCGCGCCCGTCAAACTGGGCGACGGCATTGTATTTGATGGCGGCCACCCCGATGAAAAAGAAGAAGGCGGGCGAATTTACGAAATTCAGGAACCGCGCTTCAAGATTCCCGGCCAGAAGCTGACCGAGCTGCGCTTTGGCTACGGCGACATCAACTTTCTGCGCGTTCACGTCGGCGACAAAATTTGGAAAACCAGCGATCCCGAACTCGACAAGCGGTTGCGCCAGAGCTTTGAAGGGGATGCCATCCGCTTCCAACGCCCCGTCACCATTGAGGTTTATGGTGAAGTTGGCCAGCCGCTGACGCTGATCCTGCGCGATGAAGCCGGCAATATGGCAAAAGCCGATTCCGCCATGCCGCTGGCTAAGGCGGAGAAACTACCGCTTACGGAAGAAAAATTGCGCGATCAATTGGGGCGCCTAGGCGGCACGCCGTTCAAGCTCGGCGAACTGAAGAATTTCCTAGCTGGTGAGGTGCTGGTGCCGGTGAGCGAATTGAACCGCCTCCGCCGCGAAGTCGTGTTGGAATTGGTGAAGCAACGGGAAGAGCCTAAGGCGTGGGAGCTGGGGGATGGCGTCTTGGATCTGGGGAGTCTCGCGAAGGCTGCCACCCCAGACCCAAAATCCCAGGCGCCAGACCCGACCCTGATCGTCCTTGTGCGCAATCTCGCGCAGCTCGAAGCCGCGCTGAAATGCGGCCAGACCACGATCTATTGCGAGTTTGAAGACCCCAAGAAATACCGCGAAGCCGTTACCCTCTTTCACACCGCGCGCAGCGGCTGTGCGCCATCCGCCACCCTCAATCCTCCATCCGCGCCGGGAATTTTCGTCGCCCCGCCGCGCATCTTCAAGCCGGGCGATGAGTGGATTCTCAAGCAAGTCCGCTCCTGCAACGCCGATGGCTACCTCGTCCGCAACTACGATCACCTGAAGTTTTTCTCGGATACCCGCCGCGTGGGCGATTTCTCGCTGAATGTGGCTAACCGCATCACGGCGGACTATTTCAAAAACCAATTCGGGCTGGAGCGCGTTACCGCGAGTTACGATTTAAACTTCACGCAGCTCGAAGCCTTGTTGCAAGCCGCACCGCCGGAGTGGTTCGAGATCACCATTCACCAGCACATGCCGATGTTTCACATGGAGCACTGCGTGTTCTGCGCGTTCTTGTCCAGCGGCAAGGATTTCCGCGACTGCGGCCGCCCGTGCGATGTGCATGACGTGCGCCTCCGCGACCGCGTGGGCGCGGAGCACCCGCTCAAGGCCGATGCTGGCTGCCGCAATACCGTCTTCAACTCGCAGGCCCAGACCGGCGCGGAATACATTGAGCGGATGCTCGCGTTGGGCGTCCGCAATTTTCGCGTGGAATTTCTGAACGAAACGCCCGACGAAGTGGAGCGCACGCTGGCCAAATACCGGCAACTGCTGCGCGGCGAAATTACCGGCACCCAGCTATGGCGCGACTTGCGCCTCTTCAATCAGCTTGGGGTGACGCGCGGGCAGATGGGCAAATAGGGGCCGCCTGCCGAATCCGCTTTCTGAAGCAAAACTTGACTCCGCCGGAAAGTTTTTTTACCTTACCGCTCCCCTTCGCGGGGGTGTAGCTCAATTGGTTAGAGCGCTGCCCTGTCACGGCAGAGGTTACGGGTTCGAGCCCCGCCACTCCCGCCATCTTTTTTTGGCGTTTTCCTGGGTTTTCCGGGGTTGGGCGTTACCGCCGTTTTAGCGATCCGCCTGCTGGCCGCATCGCTCAGGTAAGTCGCAGACCAAGGAATACCCCATCCCCCTCCGGTTTTTGCCGTAATTTTAGACCCGCCAGCTGCGTCCATTGGGCATGGCGGTGATGCGCCGGGAATGATTAAATTATGAAAAATCTCAATTATCGTGTGCTGCTGGCGCTGGCTGGCACGGTCACTCAATTGTTCGCGGACGACTTCCCGGAGACGGTTTTGCCCGTCGGCCGCGTCGGTCGTTCGCTGGTAACCCCAGCCAATCAAATCGTCACGCCGGCCGGCACGTTGATTAATCTGCCCGGGATGCGCCCGCTGGCGCTGGCGTTGAGCCCGAATGGAAAAATTCTCGTCACCGCCGGGCTGACGCACGAACTGGCGGCTCTCGATCCGGCGACCGGCGAGGTTATCCAGCACGTTGAATTTCCGTCCGACCAGGCGAAAGAACCCGAGGCGATTACCGAGCGAATCCTCTCCCCGGATGGCCAAGCGCAGTTGAGTTTCACCGGCCTGGCGTTTTCGCCGGATGGCGCGCGGATTTATCTGGCGAATGTCAACGGCGACATCAAGGTGTTCAAAGTCAGCCGGGACAACAGCATTTCCCCGCTGTTTTCGATGGCCCTGCCGCCCACCCAGATTCCGACCCGCAACGAGGAAATTCCCACCGGCCTCGCGGTTTCCGCTGACGGCAAAAAACTCTACGTCGCCGGCAATCTTTCCAACCGGCTCTTGGAACTGGACACGGCGACGGGTAAAACCTTGCGACAGTGGAACGTGGGGATGGCCCCTTTCAATGTCGTGCTGTGCCGCAATAAAGCTTACGTCAGCAACTGGGCTGGTCGTCGCCCTGATCCCAATAGCCGGACGGGCCCAGCCGGGGAAGGTTCCCACGTTCGGGTGGATGCCCGGGGCATTGCCAGCGAAGGCTCGGTGACGATGATTGATCTGGGCGCGGACGCCGGGACGGGGAGTGGCGAATTACTCACCGGACTCCACGCGTGTGCGCTGGCCTTGTCGCCCGACAAAAAATTCCTTGTTGCGGCGAACGCCGGGAGTGATTCCCTGAGCGTGATTGATACGCGTAATGACCAGGTGATCGAGACGGTTTGCGCGCGGTTGAATCCGGGGGATTTGTTCGGCGCGCAACCGAACGCGCTCGCCTTTGACCGGTCGGGGGGAAAACTGTTTGTCTGCAATGGCACCCAGAACGCCGTGGCGGTTTTTCAATTCAAACCGGGGGCAACCAAGCTCCTTGGCCTGCTCCCCGTGGGCTGGTTTCCCGGCGCCATCGTGGTTGACGGCCGGCGCGACCAACTGTGCGTGGCGAATCTCAAGGACATTGCTACGCAGCCGCAAAAGGGCCGGCGGGGGGCGACCGGTCGCGGCTACAACACCCATCAATATTGCGGCACGCTATCGCTGGTGGCCATTCCGACGCAAGCCAAACTCACGGAATTCACGAAACAAGCGCTGACCAATCTGCGGTATCCGTTGCTCGCCCAGGCCAAATTACCCCCGCGCCCCGGTCGGACGCCCGTCCCGGTGCCGGAACGCGCCGGCGAACCCAGCGTGTTCAAGCATGTCATTTATATCATCAAGGAAAACCGCAGTTACGACCAGGTGCTCGGGGATGTGAAGGAAGGCAACGGGGCGGCGGACTTGTGCATCTTTGGCGAACGGGTGACGCCCAATCAGCACCAGCTGGTGCGGGAATTTGCCCTGCTGGACAACACCTATTGCTGCGGCATTTTGAGCGCCGACGGCCACAATTGGGCGGATAGCGGCATCGCCACGGATTATGTGGAACGGGAGTTTGCCGGTTGGCCGCGGAGCTATCCAGCGGGCGGCGGCGGCGAGCGCACGAGCGATGCCCTGGCCTTTTCTCCCGCCGGCTTTCTCTGGGATAACGCGCTGGCGCATGGCCAAACCGTCGCCAACTTCGGCGAGTTCACCACGGGACATAAGCGCTGGAAAAATCCGGCGCGAAAACAGAAAATCGGGTTTTCCGAGTGCTGGCGCGATTTCACCACCGGCGCAAACGAAATTGAATACACCTGCGAGCCGGACATTGCGGCAGTGGGCTCGTTCATGGTGCCGGGCTATAATGGTTGGGACCTTTCCGTGCCCGACGGGTGGCGCGCGGCGTTTTTTAACAATAAACTTAAAGAATACGCTGAACGGGACAATTTGCCGGCGCTGACGGTATTAGGATTGCCCAACGACCATACCAGCGGCACCGATGCCGGCAAGCCCACGCCCGCCGCGATGGTCGCCGACAACGATCTCGCCTTCGGCCAGATTGTCGAAGCGTTGAGCCGCAGCAAATATTGGGCGGACACCTGTTTGATCGCCGTCGAGGATGATCCGCAGAACGGCTGGGATCATGTCAGTGGCTACCGCACTACGGCCTATGTCATCAGCGCCTTCACCAAACGCCACGCCGTGGTCAGCACGCAATACAATCAAACCAGCTTGCTGCGCACGATTGAACTGATGCTGGGCTTGCCGCCGATGAACCAGATGGATGCCACCGCGACCCCGCTCTTTAACTGTTTCACCAATGTTCCGGACTTCACCGTCTTTACCGCCGTAACCAACCGAGTGCCCTTGGATAAAATGAATCCCGCGCCCAAGCAGATTGCCGACGCGCAACTGCGTCGGGATGCTTGCGTTTCCGCGCAACTGCCGCTGGACCAGCCCGACCAATGCCCGGAGGAGGTGCTGAACCACATCCTGTGGCGCGCAACGATGGGAGCCAAACCCTACCCCCAATGGGCCGTGACCAAGACGGATGAAGACTGACGGCCGGGTGCCCGGGTCGGTAACCCCGGCGGCGGTTTGCGCACGGCCAGACGCGGGTCAAGTTGGTTGGCCGGCAAAATTGCCTTCACGGCTCGTTGTCCTTGGCTTATCGTGTGGCCGTTCGATGCCTGCCGCCAGCGTGGCGGCGCGGGCAGATGATTAAATATTTAGGCTAGTCCAACGATGACTTTCAAAGATTTCCCCGATCAGTCCCAAGGCGTCCAGCTCCTGCAGCGTTCGCTGGCCCGGGGGCGGCTGGGCCATGCCTATCTTTTTACCGGTCACCAGTTGGAAGCTCTGGAAACGCTCGCTCGCACCTTGGCCAAAACCCTCAATTGTCAGCATCCCACCCGGACGTCCGGCATTGCCACCGACTGCTGCGATACCTGTCTGAGCTGCCAAAAGATCGAGCGGGAAAACCACGCCGACCTCCACTGGGTGCGGCCGGAATCCAAGTCGCGCATCATTTCCGTGGATCAGACGCGCGAGCTCATGCGCGAAATTCAGCTCAAACCCACGGAAGCGGTCTTCAAGGTTGCTGTTATCGTCGGGGCCGACCGCTTGAACACCCAAGCCGCCAACGCCTTTCTTAAAACACTGGAGGAACCGCCTGCCCGCTCCATCCTGATTTTGCTTTCCACCGAGCCGTCGCGAATTCTGGAAACTATTTTATCCCGCTGCCTGCGGTTGAATTTTTCCACCGAAACGGCCCGCACCCTTTCCGCCGGGCAATCCATCTGGCTCCAACAGTTCAGTTCCGCCGCCGCCGCCGGTCAGAAAAGCCTGTTTGGCCGCTATCGGTTGCTCGATTCCTTGTTGCAGCACCTCGGCACCTTGCGCGCCGGGGTGGAGGAAGCCTTGACCGCCCGGTCCCCGCTCGAAAAACACACCGAGGCTGAAAAGGGGCTGCGCGAAAAATGGGAGGATGAACTGGCCGCTGCCATTGAGGCCGAATACCGCCGTCAGCGGGCGGAGGTTTTGCTGCTGCTCCAGTGGTGGCTGCGCGATGTCTGGCTGCATACCCTGGCCGCCGGGGAAGAATTGCTGCATCTGCCGCAAATTGCCGGCGCCGAAGAGGTGGCTCAGCGCCTCAATGCCCGGGACGCGCAGGCCAACCTGGCCGTGCTCGAACAGACCCAGCGGCTCCTCCACACCAACGTGCAGGAGGCGCTTGCCCTCGAAGTCGGCCTGCTCAAACTGCAGCTTTAACCCAATGAGAAATTTCTCCGCGACGAAACTTTACCCGCTCGCGTTCGGTCTTTTCTTAGGCCTCTGCCTTTTGAAATTCGGCAACCCGGTCATCCTTGACCATCAAATCCCCGCCCCAGCTTCGCTGTCCGAATGGCTCTCCGGTCCGTGGCCGGTACCATGGGCCAACTGGCTTTTCCTGCCACTCGCAGGCTGGGGGATTCTGCTGCTGAAACCCGCCAAACCGGTCTGGCCCCTAACGCCTTGGCTGGGGTGGTTGCCGCTGGTGTGGCTCAGCTGGCAATTTGTCGCCGCCCGGCAATCCGTGGACGCCCACCTGACAGCCGTCACGCTTTGGCAGTTTTCCGGTTGTTTGGCCGGCTATTTCTTGGGCGCTTGGATCTTTGCTCGCAACCAGCTCTGGCGCTGGCTGCTCCCCGGCTTGCTCGTAGCGTTTACTTTTTGCCTGGTGCGGGGGATTGACCAGCATCTCTTTGAATTCCCCCAAAACCATCAAATGCTCGTGGAGGGCGAACGCTGCGGCTGGACTAATTTTCAGCCAGAATACGTCGCCCAAATGAAGCTCGACAACGTTATCGTGACCACGAATAGCGTGGATGTGGCTAATCCGTTCATTTTGGATAAGTTTAAGAAAGGGCGTAGCGCCGGAACCTTGGTTTATCCGAATGCCTTGGCCGGAATTATCCTCCTGCTGTGGCCCGCCGCATTGGTTTTGGTTTTTGGCGCGACAAAATCCATGAAGTTTGTCGTCCGGTTTGCAGCGCTTGCCTTGACGCTCTTTCTGGGTGGCGCAGCACTTTATTGGAGCGGTTCTAAGTTGGGGTGGCTCATCGGCCTAGCCGTCTCCAGCCTGTTTTTGCTGCGCCACCCGTGGCCAGCCAAACTCAAGCTGGTGCTGATCGCGTTGGTAATGCTTGGCGGTTTGGGCGTTTTTGCCGTTCGTTTCCATAATTATTTCGCCGCCGGTGCCACGAGTGCCAGCGCCCGGCTCGATTATTGGCGGGCGGCGGTGCAAACGACGGCGGCTCACCCGGGTTTCGGCACCGGACCGGGAACTTTCCAGCGGCCTTACCAGCAACTCAGGGCACCCGATGCCGAAATGGCCCGGCTCACGCATAACGATTATTTGGAGCAATTTTCAGATTCCGGCCTGCCGGGCGGTCTGGCTTACACGGTGTGGATTTTATTGGCGCTGACCCTCGCCGGGCGAAAAATCTGGCGGCAGGGTGATCCGCTGAGTTTTGCCATTTTGGCCGGTTTGCTCGGTTGGTTCGTGCAGGGTTTGGGTGAATTCAGTCTCTACGTTCCGGCCTTGGCTTGGACAGCTTTTACGTTATTGGGGGTTCTGGTGGGGCAAAAAACATTTGAAATCGACAAAAAACGCCAACCAGCTAACATTACTCTCATGAAGATTTTGTTTTTGAATGGTCCGAATCTCAACCTTCTCGGAACTCGGGAGCCGGAGGTTTATGGTCGGCTGACTTTGGCTGATATTGAGGCCAACGTTCGGGAGCGGGCGACCGAATTGAATGTGGAGATTGAGTTTCGCCAGTCGAATCAGGAAGGCGAACTCGTGAGTTGGATTCAGGAAGCCAAGGGCAAATTCCAGACCATCGTCATCAATGCCGCCGCCTACACGCATACCAGCGTTGCTCTGCGTGATGCAATTTCGGCAGTCGGCCTGCCGACGATCGAAATTCATCTTTCCAACATCCATGCGCGGGAGGAATTTCGCCATAAATCTTTGATTGCGCCCGTCTGCCGGGGGCAAATCTGCGGTTTTGGAGAAAAATCTTACATTTTAGGCCTTGAAGCAGCGGTTGACGTTAAAGATTTCGTCTAAGTCGCCTTTATTATTCCATTTTTCTAACCATAAAAATACCTTGACGTTTTTTGTGCTAGAAAATAGAATCTCCCCATCATTTAATTTTTAACCAAGCAGAGTCATAAAGAGCCTCTGCTTTTTTGATTATCACCGCATAAATTAAAAACTTTAACGAAAACTCACGTGGAACTCAAAGACATTAAGGCCATCATTGATTTGATGAAGAAAAACTCCATCACGGAGTTTGAACTGGAAGAAAAAGATTCCAAGCTGCGGCTCAAGCGCGGCTTAAATGGGGGGCCAGCTCAAGCTCAATTGGATGATTCCCAGTCGATTGCAGCAATTTCGTCGCCCGTCGCCCTGCCGCCGGTGGGCGCCGCTTCGACCATCGCTCCGGTGGCGGCGTTGCCGGTCGCCACGGGAGAAGTAGATATTAAGTCGCCCATGATTGGCACCTTCTACCGTTCCCCTTCGCCCGAATCGGGGTCTTATGTCGAAGTGGGCACTGAAGTCGGTCCGGAAACGGTGGTTTGCATCATTGAGGCCATGAAGGTGATGAACGAAATCAAAGCCGAAGCCAAGGGCGTCATTACCCAGGTTCTGGTTGAAAACGCCAAGCCGGTCGAATTCGGGCAGCCGTTGTTCAAAATTCGCCCGACGTAAGTCCGCGTAAACTTATTCCGCTAATTCCATGTTTGAAAAAATCCTCGTCGCCAATCGCGGAGAAATTGCCGTCCGCATCATCCGCGCCTGCAAGGAGTTGAATATCCGCACGGTGGCGGTCTATTCCGAGGTGGATGCCAACTCCATGCATGTGCAAATGGCCGATGAGGCCATTTGCATCGGCAAGGCCGCTTCGGCGGAAAGCTACCTGCGCATCGACCGGATTATCAGTGCGGCGGAAATCGCCGACGTGGACGCCATTCATCCGGGCTATGGCTTTTTGTCGGAAAATGCGCATTTTGCCGAGGTTTGCGAAAGCTGCAACATCCGCTTTATCGGACCCAGCCCGCGCGCCATGAGTGCCTTGGAAGACAAGGCGGTCAGCCGCACGCTCGCCAAAAAAGCCGGCGTGGAAACCCCGCCGGGCTCTGAAGGCACAGTCGATAACGAAAAAGATGCCCTCGTCATCGCCAAGAAGATTGGTTATCCGGTGATGATCAAGGCGGTGGCCGGCGGTGGCGGTCGCGGCATGCGCATTGCCCACAATGATATTTCCTTGGTCAAGGGCTATCACACGGCGCGCACCGAGGCGGAAAAATGCTTCGGCAACTCCGGCGTCTATATTGAGAAATTCATTGAGAATCCGCACCATATTGAGATTCAGATTCTGGGCGACAACAAGGGCAAGATTATTCATCTCGGCGAGCGCGACTGCTCGGTGCAGCGCCGCAACCAGAAATTGATTGAGGAATCGCCCTCGCCCTTGCTGGAGCAGAAATATCGCAAACTCCGCGATAAAATCGGTAAGGCCGCCATCCGCATTGCCGAAGCCGCCCGCTACACGAATGCCGGCACGGTGGAATTCATTGTGGACGATAACGGCAATTTCTATTTTCTCGAGGTCAACAAGCGGATCCAGGTGGAGCATCCCGTCACCGAGGAAGTCACCGGCATTGACTTGGTGCGCGCCCAGATTGAGATCGCCATGGGCGAACCGCTGCGTTATTCGCAGAGCGATATTGTGATGAAGGGTCACGCCATCGAGTGCCGCATCAACGCCGAAGATCCCTTCAATGATTTTCGCCCCAGCCCCGGCCGCATCGAGATGTATTACCAGCCCGGGGGCCGCAATGTGCGCGTGGATACCCACGCCTATGCCGGCTACACCATTCCGCCCACCTACGATTCGATGATCGGCAAGCTCATCGTCACCGGCAAGGATCGCCGCGAGGCGATGGACCGCATGAACCGAGCGCTGAATGAGTTCATGATCACCGGGGTCAAAACCACCATCTCCTTTCAGCAGGCCATCATGCAGGATCCCAATTTCCGGCGCGGCGTCTATTCCACCAACTTTGTGGAACAGCTCATGAGCGGGGCTCGGCGGGAATTGATCGAGGAAAAGACTTAAAGCGCGGTCTGGCCACCATGCTTTTCCTTCTGCTGGCGGCTGGCCGACCGAATCGGCCCTGAAGCCGGTTGGCCGGGATCGGCGATGGAGCAGAATTTTCTTTCGATTTTTTGGAAAATGTCTTGCCTTTGGCGGCGATGTCCGCAAATTTCCGTTCCTCTATGACCACTAAAAAAGTCTTTATCGGCACCGACAGCGGTGCGACTACCACCAAACTGTGCGCCGTTTGGGAAAACGGCGAGCCGGTCTCCAACAAAGTGCTGCAGCGTTCCACCGGCACGGAAAACGGCCGGGCGGCTGTCATGACCTCCTGGATCGCCGGCGTCAATGATTTCCTCACGCAAAACAACCTGCAATGGTCGCAGGTGGCGGGCGTCGGTCTGGCCATCCCCGGACCTTACGAACGCTATGGCGTATTTAGCAAAACCCCCAATCTGCCCGCCAGTTTCTCCGGCTGGGATGTTTATACGGAATACAAGGCCGCTCTCGAACAAAAGGTCGGCCGCTCCATGCCACTGGTCGTCGGCAACGACGGCAACTACGGCGGGGTGGCGGAAGCGCGGCTCGCCCGGGGCAACACCAAGACCACCGTGGCCATGCTCATGCCCGGCTCCGGCCTTGGCTGCGCGTATGTTGGCGCCGACGGGCTGCCGCTGGAAGGCGACACCCTCGCCGGTTTGGAAACCGGCCATGCCGCCGCGCCCGTGCACATGCTGGGCCTGACCGGCAAGCCCTTCTCCTGCGGTTGCGGCCGCGATTGGGGCTGCTATGAGGCTTACACCACCATTTCCGGCCTGCCCCAGTTGTTGGCGGAAAAAATCAAAAACCATCCCGATCACGAACTGGCCAAGTCCACTGCCACCTCCAAGGAAAAAGTCCTTTCGCTCCGCACCCGCGCGCAAAAAGGCGATCCGCTGGCCTTGGAAATCTTCGACTTCCAGGCCCGCGTCATGGGCCTGATGGTGGCCAACCTCTCGATGACGCTGGATGCGGGCATCATGATCATCGGTGGCGGCCTCATGGATCATGAAGCCACCACGCTGGAATTCCGCGAGCGCTACATGCGCATCATCCGCGAAACGGCCGTGCCCTACCTCTGGGCGCCGCAGCGGGGCGTCGTCAAAATTCTGCCCGCCACGCTGGGCGAATTGTCGCAGGCCATTGGTGCCGGTTTGGTGGCCATGTATCACAGCCACACCGCCGATTAAGTCCGCGCCAACCCATCCCGTTCTCTCCGCGCCGGCCGCCCGCAATGGTGGTCGGCGCATTTTTATCCCGGCTCCAAATAACCTGCCATTGACTGCGCCGCCCCGCCCGCTTGGCGTGATAAAGCGCCCGATTCGCCCGCCGCCCCCTCGTTGTCAACGCCACCCGTTCGGCGCAATATTATTTAGCTTATCGCTCCAAAGAACGATATCTCAGCCCTAGTATCTACTTAATTATTTCGAAACAAAGGTTAAAGGTATTTCGGTCAAAACGGATTGGAAAAGTCGCCAGGCAATATTAAGAAGATGCCGCCGCCAAGTTGACGAGCGTTGGACCCCAAGGCCGCGCGCGGGCCGCCGCTGCCCGCCCAGTAGGTGAAATCCGGACGGGGCTGCTCTGGTAGTTTGGCGCTGGTTAGAGTTCCCGTAACGCCGCGGCGATGGGCAGGCGCGCCGCGCGAATCGCCGGGAACAACCCGCCGATTAAACCAATGAGCGCCGACCAGACAATCCCGCGCACCAGCAATTCCGGCGTGACTTTGAAAGCAAACGCAATCTGGCTGAAGCTCTGGAAGTTCATGGTCGAGGTGTGATAATTGTTAAACGCGAAATATGCCAGGCCCCCGCCGATCACGCCCCCGATCAGCGCCAGGATCAATGACTCAATCATGAGCGACACCACCACGGCCCCGCGGCCGAAGCCGAGCGCCCGCAGCGTGGCGATTTCCCGCGTCCGGGCCGAGACGGCGCTATACATCGTGTTGAGCGCGCCGAACACGGCGCCGGTCGCCATTAAAAAGGCGATCAGAAAACCCAGCGTGGTGATCAGCCGCGTGACTTTTTGCGATTGCTCGGCGTAATATTCAGATTGTCGGACCACTTTTACGTTGAGTTGCGGGTCCGCGGTTAGCGCCTCCTTGAATTCCTGAAACGCGCCGGGCGAATTCAGCTTGGCATAGACGGACTGGAAGGAATCGCCGCGATGATACGCCGCTTGCAGCACCTTGGCATCCGACCAAACTTCCGATTCCGCGACGCCGCCGGCGGCGGAAAAAACGCCCACGACCGGCCACTCATACCGGCCGACTTTTATCTTTGAACCAACCTCCAATCCCGCAAATTCCTGCCGCGCGCCCCGGCCCACGATGACTTCGTCCTTACCCCACTCAAACATGCGGCCTTGAACGATCTTGAGGTGATCGCGCACCGACAGGGCGGCACTTTCCACGCCGCGCAACGGCACATTCGCATCCGTGCCGGTCGTGCGTTTGGGCAGATCAATGATCACGAACAATTCCGCGGAGGCCAGCGGGCCTTGGGCGTTGCGCGCGACGCCCGGCGCCTCGGCGATCAATTGGGCTTGCTCGCGGGAAAAGCCGCTGACCATCTCGCTGTCCGCGCCGCTGCGCAGCACAATCGCCGAATCGGGCGAACCGGAGACGCTCATGGCCTGTTGAAAACCCGCCGCAATCGAAAGCACGCCCACCAGCACCGTCACGACGCCGGCGATGCCGATCACCGTGGCCGCCACCGCGCCCAGCCGCTGCGGCATGCTCAGCAAACCGAACTTTGTGATCGAGGCGATCTGCGAAAACCAGTTGATGGGTCCGGCCATGATTACATTCTCCTCAAAGCCTCCGCCACCCGCAGGCGCATCGCCTGCAGCGCGGGAATGATTCCGGTGACCACGCCCAGCAAGACGCTAAGTCCGACGCCCATTAGCAGGTCGCGGGTGGGAAAAAAGAACAGCGGCAACAGGCCCGACAATTGTTTTGCCAGCACCGGCACCATGAGGCCGGCCAGGCCCAAGCCCAAAGCGCCCCCCAGCGTCGTCAGCAGGCAGGATTCCGCCAGCACCAGCATGGCAATCTGCGCATTGGTGAAGCCGATGGCCTTGAGCACCCCGAGCTCGCCCGTGCGCTCGCGCACGGCTTGGGCCATCGTGTTGCCGGTCACCATCAGCATGGTGAAAAAAACCGCGGCCAGAATCGCCGAGACGATGAACACAATGTTTCCGATCTGTTTGGCCCAGGCTTGAATGAAGGCCCCTTCCGGTTCGGTTTTGGTTTCCGCGTCGGAATTTTCAAATTCCTGATCCACCCGCTTGGCCACCTCCGCCGCTTGCGCTGGGTCTTTCACGCGAATCGTGAACCAGCCGACCTGGCCTTTGCCCCAGGCGGCGGGCCGCGCTTCATCAAAATAATCATAGCGGAAAAAAAGCGGCGTCGTGTCCACCCCCTTGTCTTTGCCGTCATAAATCCCCACGAGGTCAAACCCCCAGTTCCGGCTGCCGTCCGCGTTCGCCCAGATGGCCGATTGAATCGGAATTTTATCGCCGATTTTCCAGTGAAACCGGTCCGCCGTGCTCCGGCCGACGATGGCCCCCGTCCGGGTTTGCCGCCAGGCTTGCTTTTGTTCTGCCGGCAAAATCAATTCGGGGT
>CAIMLG010000016.1 GCA_903842235.1 uncultured Verrucomicrobia subdivision 3 bacterium | reverse complement strand
TACCCAGTTATTGAGTTCAATGATAAAAACCCGCTCCCTACCGCTGTAATCGTCAAGGAATATGCTGGAAAATTGACCGCGTATTTCTCTGACAAAAAGGGCGGCAACCCCGCCGAATGGCCCGCCGATCTCCGCGTGCAAGAATGGCCGAAAGGGTTTTGATTATGATCCCCGACGACAAATTCTGCCAGTTCCTTGAACTTCTGGCCTCGAACGTGAAGGGTAAGAACGGACTAATCCTGACGGAATGGGAGAGCCAGTTTCTCGGAACCTACCTCGGCCTGCCGACCGGGGCGTTCTATTTCACCGAGGGCCGGCGCGCGGCCATGGACCGCATGTGGCGGCGTTACGGACCAGAACTGAATCATCCACATCCGCTGGACCGCGTCACGGAGCGGCCGACGCTGGCCCCGGCCGACGCCGAGGGCTGCGAATACCTGGTGCGCGAGGATGGCCGGCAACAGCGCTGCAACGTCCCGGCCGAGTTTCAGGAGCCCGGCCGGCTGCGCTACTGCAGGATGCACGGCGAGGCCGTGGTTCGCGATATGAAGCGGGCTGGCAAAACGGTGCGACTGATTAAATTCCCATGAAAGAACGCGACATTATCATTGAGAAAATAAAGAAGCTGCTCCGTATGAAGCGAGGCGGCACACCTGACGAAATTGCCACAGCTCTTCGGCTCGCCCAGGGGCTTGCTGAAAAACACGGCATTGATATGAACGTTGTGAATCCCGACGAGGAAGCGTTGCGCGAAAAACCAATCGCGCATGATGACGCGGTCTGTGGTGCGCGCGTGTCCTGGGAAAGTAAATACGCCAGCCTCGTCTGCGACAGCTTCTTTAAGGTGCGCGTTTTTCAATCGGTCACTGCTGATGGATTCAAATACGTTTTGCGATTTGTCGGCGAGGAGTGGGATATTCAAATTGCCCATTACGTCTATCGATTTCTCTGTGGACATTTCCGCCGCGAATGGAAGACGCGCCGTGGCCGCTGTCGGAATCGTCAGTCATTCATGTATGGTATGTATAGCGGCTTGTGCCAGAAACTCCGCGAGCGGAAACCGGAACCAACCGAGCCAGGCATCGTGCGCGCCGACCAGGCGCTGGCGCGGCGCAATCAATACATCGCCGATCATTTCGGTGAATTAGAATCTCAGAGCGCCAAGCCGGAAAGCGCCTCGGCAAAAGCCCACTATCGCGGCTGGCTGGCCGGACGCGCGACGGAAATCCTATCCGGCCTAGAAGGCAGCAGCGTGGATGGCGAAATGATTCTGCCGTCGAGCGAAATAAAGTTGATCGCATGAACGAAGGCCAGAACAGCAAGTATTGGCGGCGCTGGGCGGCGGTTTGCCGGCAAAACCAGTGGCGCTGGCTCAAAGGTCGGCTCGTGGCCGGGGCCGTCACGGAGGCCAGTCCTCATCACCAGGCGGTCTGGCAACTCGCCCAGGCGATCGCAGATCAGGAATGCCGGGCGATTCTGGCCGACGATCTGCGCCACGCCTGCCACGTCTATGCGCTGGGCCGGGATGTCAGCCATCTTGATTTGCACAACGATCAGTTTGATCGCCTGCTGCTGCTGTGGGGCAATGAACGGGAGATTCGCGGCCTGCTGGTCTATCCAGACGATCTCGCCGCGCAGATGCATTGGGATGATCCCGGCCGCGCCAAAAAGGAATCCCTGGTGCGCTCCATCCGGGCGGCGGCGGCGGATGAATACATTTGCTCCATCACCCAGGACTTGTTTGGGACGATCTATTGGGAGGATTTGGAAAACAAGGCGCTCCTCGGCCTGTTGCGGAAGATTAAAGGCAATGCCCCAGCGCGAACCGGTCAACCCTATTGATTCATGACGAAAAAACACCTCATCAATGTGGCAAAGCTGGAAATTTCACACTGGAAAGGACTGCCCAATGGCTTGGTTCTGGCCATTCTCTTTAGCTACGTCGAACACGTCGTCAATGGTGAGCCGATTGAAAAGACATTTTTTGGCTTCACGGAAACGGCGGAATGCGATTTTCAGATTTGAGATGATACCTCCCCAACAACTTGACTTTAGTAGCCTGGCGTTTCCCAGGGATCGCTCGGTTTTGACTGTTGGGGAGGTGGCCCAAAAGTGGGAGGTCTCGGATCGGCACGTCATTGACCTGATCGAAGAAGGCAAACTCGTCGCGTTCGACATCGCCGGTCGGCATGAATACGTTCGCGTGCCGATGGCCGCGATCGACGATCTCGCGCGCCGGCTCGGAACCACCCGCGATGCCGTCCTCGGCAGCATCGCTGCAAAACGGCCGCAGCTCAACGGCAGCAGCCGTGCATTTTACCGCATCCCCGTGGTTGAAGGATTTAAAGCCTTCATGTCTGAAAACCACTCGCTCGCCCTCGTCAGAAAATAACCCATTTCATCTGTTCTAAAACAGGTGGTGGAACCTCTCGCCTGCAACTGCTGAAATGAAACTCACAAACCCCTTGATTTTACTATCGTTTCCCGCTGTTTCCCTCTGATTTCACCTGTTGTTCCTGTCTGGCGAATCACCGCTAATTTCAAACCCCGGAGTTTATTCCGCGCTGCGGATTGGGACAATCCGCGCTCCGGGCCTCAATCCTCCGCGAACAGATATTCCAGATCCGTGGCGGTGAGGCTGCGGGCGAAGCCTTCCTCGCCGAGCACGTCGGCAATCGTCTGCGCCTTGCTCTGCTGCAATTCCCAGATCTTTTCCTCCACCGTGCCGGGCGCGATCAGGCGGTAGGCATTCACCGTCTGCGTCTGGCCGATGCGGTGCGAGCGATCAATGGCCTGGGCCTCCACGGCCGGATTCCACCACGGATCATAGAGCACCACGTAGCTGGCGTTGGTGAGATTCAAGCCGGTGCCGGCGGCGCGCAAGCTCAGGAGGAACACGCCCGCGCCGGTATCCTTCTGGAAATCATTGACGACGGCCTGCCGGTCCTTGGTCTGACCGGTGAGCAGGTGCGTCTTGATGTTGCGGGCGTGGCATTCCTTCTCCAGGAGGTGCAGCATCTGCACGAACTGCGAGAAGACGAGCACCTTCTGGCCCTCGGCCACCAGCGAATCCAGCAGCTCAAACAGCGTCTCCGTCTTGCCGCTGGCGGTGTCGCTGCCGACGAGCGCCGGATGGCAGCACACCTGGCGCAGCCGGGTGAGGGCGGCGAGCACGTGCATTTTGCTTTTGTTAAGGCCCTGCTGGGCCACGGCCTGCTCGATGGTTTCGCGGCTGCGGCGCAGCTCGGCGAGATACAACTTGCGCTGCTCGTCGCCCAGGGGGCAATCGCGGCGCTGCTCAATGCGGTCGTGCAGATCCTTCGCCACGTGCTTTTTCAAGCGGCGCAGCAGCAGCGGGCGCAGCTTGGCGGACAATTTCCGGCGCGCGATGCGCTGGGCTGCCTCGGCGTTTTCGCCGCCTTTCGGCTCGTAGGTGTCCAGGAATTGCTCCTGGTTGCCGAGGTAGCCGGGCTGGATGAAATCCACAATGCTCCACAAGTCGAGCAGCCGGTTTTCCAGCGGCGTGCCGGTGAGGGCCAGCTTGTGCTCGCACTTCAACTGCTTGACCGACTGCGTGACCTGCGCGCCGGGGTTCTTGATGAACTGCGCCTCGTCGAGAATGACGGCGCGGAAGGCGAACTTGTGAAATTCCTCCAAGTCGCGGCGGAGCAGCGCGTAGTTGGTGACAATAATATCGTGCTGCGGAATCTGCTTGCGCAAATTGTGCCGCGCCGCGCCGCTTTCCAATACGAGCACTTTCATGCCCGGCGTGAACCGCTCCGCTTCGCGCTGCCAGTTGTGGAGCACGGAGGCGGGGCAGATGACGAGCGACGGCTTGGGATTTTTCGTATGGCGCTCCTTGAGCCAGGCCAGCCAGGTCAGCGTCTGGAGCGTTTTGCCCAAACCCATGTCGTCGGCGAGAATGCCGCCGAGCTTGACGTGCACCAGGTGGGCGAGGAAATCGAAACCGTCCTTCTGATACGGGCGCAATTCCGCCGACAAGATCTTCGGCAACTCGGCGGCCGGCACGCCCTTGAAATCGCGGACGCGCTCCCGCAGCGCCAGCGCTTCCGGCGAATCAACAAAGCGCTGCATGCCCTCTTCGTCCAAGTGCGCCACATGTTCGAGGCCGACTTTTTGCGGCACGGCGATGAGCCCTTCCACGCCCATGTCCGCCATGGCCTCGTGCGCGCCCTGCACCGCCTGCGTGTCCAGCTCCACCCAGCCGGAATTGGGCAGCTTGACGAATCGGCTGGTGGCGGCGGCGAGCCGTTCGAGGTCGGCCTTGGAAAGCTTCAGGCCTTCCGCTTCCCATTCGGCGGACACGGCGAGCCAGTCAATGCCGCTGCCCTTGACGACGAGGCGCGGCTTGAGCCGGTGCGCAGTGAGGAACAACCGGTGAAACGCGGGGTTGCCGAGGAACTCGGCCTCGGCTGGCCGCGTGGCCCACACCTCGGCGAGCGAGCCGAGGAAATTTTCATTCGCATCCCCGATCCATAAGCCTGGCTCCTGCATGAACCAATCCAGCCTGCGGAGCCATTGCACGACGGGCTCGAGGCGCGGATCGTCCAGAATCTCCGGCTTCTCGCCGGGCTTGATGACGCGGCTGTGCGGCACCCATTCGTGGCCGTTCCAGAACCAGGTGCTCTTGTCCCGCCCGCTTTTCGCCAGCAGCCGCAGGCGGACGGTGTCATCGAGCAATTCAAAGACAAACTGCGGGGCCGCCGGATGCGCGACACAGAGCTGCTCCCAGTCCACGCCGTGGCTGGCCTGCGATTTGCGCAAATGCAGCAGCAGGCGGTGGCTCAACTTGCGGACCGGCACCGACGGCTTCTGGGCGAGATATTTCAGCACGCCGGCGGGCGGCGCGTTGCGGAGCAGGAAAAACTCGTTGTCCACCAGTGCCACCGGCGACTGGCGGTTGAAAAATTTGGCGTCCGCCACGGAATGATTGACCCCGTCCGGCAACAGGATGCGGTGGGTGAAGGAAAGTTCCTGGTCGCCATTCTCAAGGTGCGGTGCCAGTGCGACGATGTGGCCGTGAAAATGAATCGGCTGACCATTGGCGGCCGACTCCAGCCGCCGGGTGTGCCCCCAGCGCGCGAGCCACTGGAGCAGCTCGGCATCGGACAGCAGCAATGTGGTCTCGTGGCTGGCGCGCTCGCGCTGCGTGTCGTAAATCCACTGGATGAATTCCCAGTCCCACGGCGTGAACAGCTCCTGCTCATGGGCGGCGCGGACGACGAGGTCCACGAGGTCGTGGAGCGAACGCGCCTTCTCGCCCGTGCGCGGGCGGAGGAGGAGAAATTGCACGGCGAGCCGGAAGCGCGACGGCTCCGGCAAATCCGGCTGCGGCCGGCAAACGACGCGCAGCGTGGCGCGCGGCGTGTCCAGATGCAGCAGCGCGGGCGGGGAAAGCCAATTTTCCAACTCCTTCACCAGACGGGTTTCCTGCTCGGCTTCCTCGGCGCGGGCAAACCGATCCGGGCTGGCGTGCGCCGACAATTCCAGCGGCACGGAACGCTTGGCCCGCAGAAACAGAAACGCCAGTTCCTCCAGCCGCGCCCGGCCGGTGACGGCGAGCATCCGCGGCCACCAGTCGTTGGCGGGAAAATCCCGGCGCGAGAGGGACAGCTTCTCAAAATAATCCTCGAGGGCGAGCCAGGCCCGCTGCGAATCCGGGCAGGCGGCAAAAGTTTTCAGCAAATCTTCCCGCTCATTGACGGTGGTCTTGGAATCGGACAGCTCCCGGCGCAGGTCGGCGAAGGCCCCATACGTTTGCGACAAAACCTTGTTGTTTGCGTCGTATTTGCTCGCGCCCGTGCGCGGCGTCCCGTTTCCATTTCTGATTGGCGTTCTCGACATCTGGGCAAAATAAATAGGTTCTATCATTTCGGCATAACCCGCCTTGCCGGTCAATCGGAAAGCAAAAGTTTTTTGGGTGGGTGAGGAATGAGCCGCGGGGGAAACCGAAACCAGCTAGGGAATGGGCATTCAAGATTGACATGCTTGACGCGCGTCCGCCGATGCGGTTATCGTCCATTGTTCACCGGCCATGGCTTGTCTGCCGTCCCGTTCTGGTCGGGTAAACCGCCTGGCCTCAGGCTGATGACTCCTGCGAGTGGGTTTTGCGTTTGGCAAGTCCGCTCGCAGGAGTTTTTTGTTGGCGGGATGGAAACTAAATTATGAAACAAATTTCAGCGATCACCACCAGTTGGCTGGCCGGGGCGGTTGCGCTCGGGTTGACTGGCTGCGCGCATTTTCACGACCAACCCTTGGCGGCGGAGAAATCGCGCGCGGATTTTGACAGCCGTTCACTGGCCGATGCCGGACTGAACGCCTTTTTGGCCACGAATCTTCCCGCCGAATCGGCGGCGTCCGCCGCCTGGGATTTCAACCGGCTCGCGCTCGTTGCCTATTATTACAATCCCGACCTCGACCTAGCCCGCGCCCAGCTAGCCGGTGCCAACGCGGCGGGCATCACGGCGGGCGCGCGCCCGAATCCCACCGTGAGCGTCAACGCGGCTTACAACGTCACGACTACCCTTCCTTCGCCGTGGATCGTCACACCGAGCCTGGACATACCGATTGAGACGGCGGGCAAACGCGGTTATCGCCTCGCGCAGGCCACCCATCTTTCGGATGCGGCGCGGTGTAATCTGGCGTCCGCGGCGTGGCAGGTGCGCAGCCGGGTGCGGAAAAATCTGCTCGCGCTTTACGCCGCCGGCGAGAGCGGGGCGCTGCTCCAGCAACAGGAAGCGGTGCAAGCCGAAAGTGTGCGGTTGTTGGAAGCACAACGCCAGGCCGGCGCGCTTTCGCCGTTTGAAGTCACGCAATCCCGCGTGGCGCTGAATCAGACGTGGTTTGCCCTGCACGACGCCGAACAGCAAGCGGCGACGGCGCGGATTCAACTGGCCGAATCCCTCGGGCTCCCGCCCACCGCGCTCGATGGCGTGCAGTTGAGCTTCGATGAGTTCAAGCAGTTCCCCGCCGCCAGGCCGGACGCCGCCGCGCGGCGGCAGGCGCTGCTCAACCGCGCGGACCTTCTCGGCGCGCTCGCCGAATACGCCGCCGCGCAATCCGCGCTGCAACTGGAAATTGCCAAGCAATATCCCGATCTCCACCTGAATCCCGGCTACGAATACGACCAGGGCGACAACAAATGGGGCGTGGGGCTTTCCCTCGAACTGCCGCTGCTGAACCGCAATCAGGGGCCCATTGCCGAGGCGGAAGCCCGGCGCACGGCGGCGGCGGCGAAGTTCAACGCGCTCCAAGCCCGCGTGCTTTCGGAAATTGAGCAGGCCGTGGCGGGCTATCGCGCAGCGGTGAAAAAAACGGCCGCCGCCGAAGCCTTGAACCGCGAACTCACTGCGCAGTCACACACCGCGCAGAAGATGCTGGCGGCGGGCGAAATTTCGCGCATTGAGCTCGCGCAACGCCAACTTGAACTCACCACCGCCGCGCTCACGCAACTCACGGCGCTCACGCAAGCGCAGGAAGCGCTGGGCGCCCTGGAAGACGCACTGCAAAGCCCTGCCGCGCTGGCGGCCATCCCGGAGAAATCACCGCGCAGCTTCAAATCCGCACATTAAATTCAAAGCCATTTCACAACCATTTACGCACATGAAATCAAAGCTATTGTCCATCTTCACAATTCTGGCCATGACGGGCGCGATGGGCTTGGCGGGCTGCAAGCCCGCGAGCAATGGAGAAGAAGACAAGGTGGTGACGGAAGTTGCGGTGCAAGTCGCCAAGGTGGTGCGCACCACGCTGCGGGCGCAGGTCGAGGCCTATGGGGTCGTGGAACCGGAACCGGCGGGCGGCGGCAAAGCGGCAGGCGCGGCGCGGCTGGCCGCGTCCGCAGCGGGCGTGGTCATGGCGGTGCCGGCGAAGGAAGGCGAGCATGTGGAAGCGGGCGCGGTGATTGTGAAACTGGACGACCGCGCGGCCCTGGCACAACTGCGGCTGGCCGACCAGCAGATGGAACGGCAAAACCAACTCAAGGAGGCCGGTGGCACGTCCGATAAAGCGGTGCAAGAAGCCGCGCAACAATTGGCCGCCGCGCAGGCGCAACTGGCGCTAGTGCAACTGACCTCGCCCATCGCCGGCGTGGTGGCCCGCATCAACGTCCAGCCCGGCCAAGCCGTGGACATGAACACCATCGTGGCTGAAATCGTGGATCCCAGCCGCCTGGTGGTGACGGCCGGCGTGCCGGCCGCCGAAGCGGCCTGGCTCAAGAACGGTCAGCCGGCCGAGATTTTTAGCAGCGGCGCGGATCAGTCCGCTGCCACCGGCACGGTTTTGTTTGTGAGTCCGCAGATTGACGCCAAGACGGCCACCGTGCTCCTGCGCGTTTCCGTGCCCCCGGATACCGGCTTGCAGGGCGGACAATTTGTTCACGTCCGGATCGTCACCGGGGAACACAGCAACAAACTGGCCGTGCCGCTGGCGGCGGTTTACACGGATCACGCCGGGCAAAGCACGCTCTCCATCGTCGCGGGTGACGTGGCGAAGCAGAAGGTGGTCAAAGTCGGGTTACGCGACGCCGGGTTGGTGGAAGTCGAGGGCGAAGGTCTGGCCGAAGGGGTGACGGTCGTAACGCTCGGCTCGTATGCGCTGCCGCCGGAAACCAAAATTCGCATCCTCACCCCCGCCCAGGAGGAGGCGAAATGAGCGCCCCCGGCGGTTCGGGCCTCGGCGCGTTTGCCATCCGGCATCGGCTGGCCATTATTTTCATCACCGCGGCGGTCTGCCTCGGCGGCGGCTACGCCGCCTTGCGCATGCCGTCGTCCGTCTTTCCCGAGACGGAGTTTCCGCGCTGCGTGGTCCTGATTGACAGCGGCGTCATGCCCGCCGATGAAATGATGGCCACCATCACCCGGCCCATTGAAGAGGCGATGAAGGATATTCCCGGCGTGGTGCAGGTGCGCTCGGCCACCGGGCGCGGCAGCGCGGAGGTGAACGTGTTTTTCAACTGGCAGGTGAACATGGTCGAGAGCGAACTGTATGTGCTCAACCGCATGGCCCAAATCAAGGCCAGCCTGCCCGCGAACGCGAAGACGACGGTGTGGCGGCTCACGTTTAATGCCTTCCCCATCATCGGCGTCAGCCTCACCAGCCCGAAGCGCGACCTCACCGAGCTGTGGGAATTGGCGCGCTACGACTTGAAACCGCGCTTTCTCCGCATTCCCGGCATTGCCCGCGTGGACCTCGTGGGGGGACGCGCGCCGGAGTATCACGTCATCGTTGACCCGCTGAAGCTGGCGGCGGCGAATCTGGCGCTGACCGACATCACCACGGCTCTGGAGAAGAACAACCTCGTCGCGCCGGCCGGTTTCCACATGGAGAATTACACGATTTATCTGGCGCTGGTGGACAGCCGGGTGAAGGGCGCGCCGGACCTCGCGAACTTCGTGGTGTGCATGCGCGACAACCAACCGGTGCGCATCCGGGACTTCGCGCGCGTGGAGCGCGGGCCGGAGCCCGTCTTCAACGTGGTCAACGCCCAAGGACAACGCGCCGTGCTCATGAACATCCGCGCCCAGCCGACGGGCAGCAGCATCCTGAACATCGCGGAAGAACTGAAAGTGCAACTGGCGGAGCTGCGGCGCACCCTGCCGCCGGATCTGCAGCTTTCGTTCTACTACGATCAGTCGCAGTTCGTGCGCGATTCGGCGGGCAGCGTGTGGGAAGCCATCCTGGTGGGCCTGCTGTTTGCCGTGGTGATTCTGTATTTGTTCCTGAAGAACTGGGGCACGGTGCTCACGGCCATTGTGGTCATTCCCGTTTCCGTGCTGGCGACGGTCGTGGTGATGCTGGCGGCCAAGATGACATTCAACCTGATGACGCTGGGGGGCATCGCCGCCGCCATCGGCCTCATCATTGACGATGCGATTGTGGTGGTGGAAGCCATCTACGCGAAGGTGGCGCACGGCGAAGCGCGCTTGTCGGCCATCCAGGCCGGCCTGGCGGAAATCCTTCATCCGCTCATCGGCTCGACGCTGACGCCGGTGGTGGTCTTCATCCCGCTGGCGTTTCTGGATGGATTGCCCGGGGTGTTTTTCCGCGCGCTGGCGCTGACGATGGTGGTGGCGCTGGTCACGTCGCTGGTGCTGGCGGTGACGCTCACGCCCGCGCTGGCGTCGCTGTTCCTTCGCGACCGCGCCCATCTGGAGCATGGCCATGCGCCCAAGGCCGAAGCCGGCGGTTTCCTCATGCGCCCGCTGCTGGGCTGGTTCGAGGCGGTGCTGCGGGGCGCCTTGCGCTGGCGTTGGCTGACGCTGCTGGCCTGTCTCGCCATCGCCGGCGGCGGTTTTCAGGCTTATCGCCAGTTGCCCACCGGCTTTTTACCCGACATGGACGAGGGCGGGTTCGTCATCGATTATCTCACCCCGTGGGGCACGAGCCTGGCAGAGACCGACCGGATCATGCAGCAGGCCGAAGCCATCCTGCGCGCCACTCCGGAAGTGGAAGGCTATTCGCGCCGCAGCGGCGCCCGCCTCGCCCTGGCGGTGTGCGAACCGAATGACGGCGACTTCCTCGTGAAACTGCGCCCGGACCGCAAACGCAGCACGGAAGCGGTGAAACAGGAATTGCGCCGGAAGTTCAATGCCGCGCTGCCGGAAGCCGAGTGGGAATTGCCGGGGATTCTCGGCGATTTAATCGGCGACCTGACGTGGTCGCCCAAGCCGGTGGAAATTAAATTATTTTCCACCGACACCGCCTGGCTGGTGAAGAAAGCCCCGGAGATCAAGGAAGCCATTGAGAAGGTCAAAGGCGTGGTGGACACCTTCGACGGCCTGAACATGACCGGCCCGACCATCAGCTTCCGCATTCGCGCCCTGGAAGCGCAGCGGCAGGGGCTGACGAGCGACGAGATCGCCACGGCGCTTAACACGGCCATGCTGGGGCGCACCGCCTCCAGCGTGCTGGAAGGCGACCGCGTGGTGGAGATTCGCGTTGTCACCGAGCCCTCCGCCATCGTCCGCCTGGATCAATTGCGGGAACTCCCGATTCGCACCCCGGCGGGCGGCTTGGTGAAAATCTCCCAGGTGGCGGACATCACGGAGGAACCCGGCCAGCTCGAACTGCACCGCGAAGATCTGCGGCAACTCGTGGCCGTGACCGCGGCCTTTGAAGATCGCGATCTGGGCAGCGGCATTGCCGAAATCAAGCAGGTGCTGGCGGCGGATAAAACGATTCCGCCCGGCACGATTGAATTTGGCGGGCTGTTTCAGCAACAGCAGGAAAGTTTCCGCAACCTGCTGGTGGTGCTCTTTCTCGGCATCGCGCTCGTGTTCACCGTGCTGCTGTTGGAATTCCGCAGCTTCCGCGAACCGGTCGCCATCGTCTTTGGCAGCGTGCTCGCGTTGACGGGCACCATTGGCGCGCTCTGGCTGACGGGCACCACGCTGAACATCGTGAGTTTCCTTGGCGCGATTATCGGCGTCGGCATCGTGGCGAAAAACGGCATCCTCATGCTGGATCTCGTGGATCATCACCTGACCGCCGGCGCCAGCCTCGAGGAGGCGCTCGTCCGCTCCGGGCGGCGGCGGTTGCGTCCGATTTTGATGACCTCGCTGGCCACGACGCTGGCGATGCTGCCGCTGGCGTGGGGCATCGGGCACGGCGCGGACATGTTGCGCCCCTTGGCCATCGGCATCATTGGCGCGCTCTGCATCTCCCTGGTGTTTTCGCTCATCGCGACGCCGACCGTCTATTGCCTCATCATGCGGCTGCGCGAGAGGCCGGCGGTGCAAAACCTTAAACCGCATGAGTAAGACCGCCGTCGCGCCGCCCAAGCCGCAATGGGAGCGGCGCCCAGGGAGCGGCGAAAGCGGCGTGGCGCTTCGCTTCCCGCCGCCAAAAAGTTTGGTCGCGCCTTTGCGCCTTGGCGTCTTTGCGTTAAAAGTTTTTTGCCCGGTGGCCGGCTACATGGTGGCTGACCGCAAGGTCTGGCCGGACGCAAGGATCGGGGCAAAAGGCCAGCGGCCAACGCATGGCCGGGCCAGGGGCCAGATTGGCCAGCCCTGCTGGAATTGGGGCCGAATGAAAATTGAATTTGCAAATGACGGTTGGAAATCCCAACGGGATTTCGTCATGCAGCCCAGGGTTGCGAGCGGCGAGCTACCCTGGGTGAACCGTGAAAAATGTTTTTCAACCGCAACGCGGTTGTGGCCGATTTCATGCGCGCCGGGCGGAATGGCCGCAACCGCGTTGCGGTTGGGAATGTTTATTGGACGAAGACCCAGGGTATGAGCGGCAATTCCGTCGGCGTGTGGCTTTGCGGCGGCAGCCGCACTGCGGGGAGGCTGACGCCAGGAAGATTGGATCATCCGTGCCGGAATCCGTTTCATTCCGTTCTGAATCCGGGGGAAGCTTTATTGTGAGTGCAGCCCATTCTCAATTTTTCAAATTCTGGCGACGCGAATGGCCGCTGCCTCTCATCATCCTCACCTTGGCGCTGGCCTTGCTGGGCAAGCGTGGGATCACGGCTGCACTGGAACAGCCCGCTATGTTGATTGCCTTGCTCACGATCATTTGCAGCGTGATCCTGGTGGCGGCGGTTGCCCTGGTGCGGCACGAAGAAGTGCTGGCGCACCGGTGGGGCGACCACGCCGGCACGCTGCTCCTCACGCTAACGATCACCGGACTGGAAGTGGCGATGGTGGCATTTGTGATGTCCACCGGTGCGGAAAAACCAACCCTTGCCCGCGACACAATGTTTGCAGTCGTCATGCTGGTGCTCAACGGTTTCATCGGCCTTGCGCTGCTGTTGGGAGGAATGCGTCACCGTGAGCAATCTTACAATCTCCAAAGTGCCAGCATTTTTCTGGTGATGATTGTCCCGTTCACCGTATTGAGCCTGGTGCTGCCAAACTTTACGCGGGCCACGCCGGGACCGACCCTTGCGCCGTTTCAAATGATCTTCCTCTCGGTCATGGGGCCGCTCTTGGTGCGCACCGGCCTCGTCGCGCTCATCATGCTGGCGGGGGCGATGTGGCTGTTTCATCGGACGCAGCACGCGGGCGGAGAATCTCTCGCCGCTGCGCGCACCGCCGTCATCAATGTCATCGTGGTGGTCGAAATCGTTTATCTATTCAACTGCCGTTCCTTAAACCATTCGTTCTTGCGGGCGGGCGTGTTCACGAACCTGCCCGCGATCTACGGCGTGGTGGCGATGATCGCGCTGCAACTGCTGTTCACCTACGCGCCATTCATGAACCAGCTGTTCCACACGGCGCCCATCAGCGCTGAGTCGTGGTTCCGGGTGGTGGCAGTCGCAGCGGTGACGTTTGTCGCCGTGGAAGTCGAAAAAGCCATCCGCGCGCGCAGTTTCGTTGCATAGGCATCAAGGTTTGTTTCCAAAACACCTGCTGGAAGTGCTAGTTGCAATTTGGGCCTGGATTCAAGTGGCTAAACAGCGACGTGCCCATCAAATCCACATCATCGGTGAAGACACGCAAAGCACCCCCAACGCCAGCATGACGGTCCGGCAACTTGACTTCGGGATCACGACGAAACAACAGACCGAGAAAACCATCACACGTGCGACTCGTGGCGTTGAAGAAACAAGCACGAGATTTGTAACCGAGATATTCGTTGTCCGATTGCGAATCCAGACGCGGCAGATACTTGATGCCGCCAAGCTTCACGGCATCCTCACCGGCAATGACATCACGAGCGCGCAACCACGTTGCGAGGTTCGCATCAAAATCAGGATGAGTCGAATTGGCTGGCATGTTCGTTTGAGCCAGCGCCCCGCCAAATAAAACGGTGACCGTCCGCAAGGACTTCGCCGGCACGAGCGAACCTTAGCACGGGTTTTTAGAAATATTTTTGCCCGGAGAAGACCATCACGCATCCCGCCGCATCCTGCCCCCTTTGCCCCGCAAGCACCCGCAAAATAAATTATTTATTTCCGCTTGACGGCTTTTCATTCGCCGCCACACCCACAGGTAGGGACGCCGCGCTGCGGCGTCCTTCCCGGCTTTTCATTCGCCGCCACACCCACAGGTAGGGACGCCGCGCTGCGGCGTCCTTCCCGGCTTTTCATTCGCCGTCGCACCCGCAGGTAGGGACGCCGCGCTGCGCGTCCTTCCCCATTCGTGCCATTCGTGTCTAACGCCAAAGGGCCAGCCCTCTGGACACCTTGCCCTGTGCGATTTTTCGGTTTTCAATATTAAGCGCGATCCCTACGGCAAACAGTTCTTGACCAACGGGAAAGCGAGGAATACCGTCGTTTCCATGGAAAAAATCGCACCGCACCGTGCGGTAGAAAAACAAAGTTGGGCCAAGCTGCGCGCATGAAGCCATTATCAAACAGACGAACCTGGAGCGTTCTGGCGGTTCTTTTTGTGCTATTGGCTGGGAGCTACGGTTTTTATAGACACAGGTTCCCGTATGGATTGAGTCATTCTTGCATACTGCAATTTGCGTCGGCTCTGCAGATGTATGCGGAAGAGAACAACGGCTTTTTCCCCGCAGGGCAATCTTCTCCCGAAGCAGCTCTGAGTCTGCTCTATCGCACTCAGTCGGTTCCTGCCGAGGTCTTACGCGGAAAGACGGTTCCTGAAAGCGTCGTGGAGAAGATTTTGCGTGGCGGCGGAGTCCTCGGGCCCGAGAGCTGCGGTTGGCACTACGTGGAGGGTTTGAACACCAACGACGATTCTCGCATAGCGCTCATCTGGGACAAAGTTGGACTGGGCCATGATGGCCAGAATATCGACTACCATGAGGTTTTGTTTCTCGATGGGCATCGTCAGTTCATCCCCAAGAGCCGTTGGAACTCGTTTCTCGCCGAACAATCGGAACTGATCGCGAATCGGGCCTTGTCGAAGGAGCGAGGTCGACCTGTTCTGAAGGCGACTCTGCGCAGTTCCACTGGTTCAGCATCGCCAGGCACCGGAATGGACTATCCATTCAAACTCTTTGTGCGCACACACGAGCAGTTGGACAGGCAGACGTTTGCTACGACCTCATTTGACGAGCCACCTACGAAGCCAGGATTTAAACTTGTGCGCGAAGGTCAGAAACTCACTCCGGCGGCGCTGACCTGGTATTCCGATGAAGTCCCGAAGACCGGCGCGTGGGAAATGGCACTCGTCGTTCAAGACCACTACGCCTGGGAGGTAATTGTGGTTTTCGAAGACGGGAAACCGGACCAGCCAGTTATATCCTTCGAGGTAAACCGGAGTCAGGCGCAATGATTGAGATTTGGCCCAACCAGCCGGCTGCAGGCAACGCCGGGATCGCGCCTCGGTTGACAATAGAACACCCTTGGCCCGGCGTGCCTGAGCCGGAGCGTTAGGCCACCATGAGCGCGCTTTTATTTTATCTCCTCATCGTTGCTTCGGTAGCGCTATTGGAGTGGTCTGTCATGCGGCGCCGGTATGGTCGGCAAAGCCTAACGGCGTGTGTGTGCGGTGCAACTATTCCGGTTGGCATCGTGATTGGGATCGGCTGGACAGTTTCGATCATGATAGATGTGAGCTATAAAGAGCAGCCCACACTTTCAGAGGTGCTTTTTTTTATTAGCATCGGCTCGTTGCCGCAGATATTTGTGATGACTGTTTTCGCACTGATTCCAGCAAGCGTTACAGCCATGATTTACAGAAGATTCAGGAGTCAGTCATGAGCTGGTGGCCTAATCGACAAAGGATTGAAATGACCGGAGCGCAGCGGAGCGTCCTTTCCATCCGTGGTTGAACCAGCCCTCCGAAGTTACTGAAGCCGCCGCTCCTGCCTTTTGCTTTTGCCCCCGTTCCCGGGAGCGGTGTTGTCCGGTGCGGCCAAAAGCGCCGCCGACAGCCCTGGAGGACGCGATCTCACG
>CAIMLG010000015.1 GCA_903842235.1 uncultured Verrucomicrobia subdivision 3 bacterium | reverse complement strand
GGAAAGACGCCGCGATTCTTGCTGATCTTCCGCAGCGAACGATTCACCGATTCAATCGCGTTGGTCGTGTAAATCGCCTTCCGGGTGGGGCGAGCCCCCGCGTTTGTCTTCTTTCTCCTGGTTTTGGATCTACTGACGCACGGCAGCCTCGTTCTTGCCGACCGTTGATACCCAGTAACCTCGCGCCCCAAAATGCTGGCCGACGAAGTTCCTACGCCGTCCGGCATCCACCCGTGCGATATGAATCGCGTTCTTCCCTTTGATGAACCCCATCACGTTGGACGCCGAATACTTCAGCGGCACACTCAACAACCTGTGCACGGGACCATGCCCCTCTTCGACCTTGCCTTCCCACTGCTCCCCAAACTGCGGAATACCACCCCCAACTCCTGCCGGATTCCCTGATTCAGCCCCTTCCGCCGGCACTTCGGGATGAACCCCACAGGGTATTTGCATTCCCACGTCGTGTGTTTCAGACTTTCATGCGTTTGCATGGCCTGCTCCTTTCGTAAACTTTGACCGGTTCACGAAAGTCAGCCTCACTGACGACTCCCGGTGTTGTCAAACTTCGGGAGTCTTCCGGCACAGCCGGAGGATTTCCTATGGATTAACTGGCGCGGTTGTCCAGGGTGCACTATGGTTCGCCCATGTTTATCACTGGAATCGGCACGGCCACGCCGCGTCGCCGTTATACCCAGGAGGAATGCTGGACGGAGCTGAAAAATTCCGCGCGGTTCCAAGAATTGAATCCCCGCTCGCGGGCGATTTTGAAGAAAGTGCTGATGGGTGAAAACGGCATCGGCACGCGCTACCTCGCCCTCGACAGGCTGGATCACGCCTTCGACCTCACACCGGATGCGCTCCACGCCCGGTTTCTGGAAAATGCCCCAGCCCTCGCCACGGCGGCGGCGGAGCGCGCGCTCGCCAATGCCAAAACCGGTCCGCGCGAGATCGACGCCATCCTTATTAGCACCTGCACCGGTTACTTGTGTCCCGGCCTGACGGGTTACACCAGCGAACGGCTGGGCCTGCGGCCGGACGTGCTGGCGCTCGATCTGGTGGGACAGGGGTGCGGTGCGGCGCTGCCCAATTTGCAAACGGCTCAGGCGCTGGTCTCTTCCGGCAATTACGGACGCGTTCTATCCATCTGCGTCGAGGTGTGCAGTGCTGCCTTTTATCTGGATGACGATGCGGGCGTTTTGATCAGCGCCTGTTTGTTCGGCGACGGCGCGGCGGCGGCGGTGCTTTCGGCGGCCGCCGGCAACGGCCGGCGGGTGGAATGGAAAAGCGGCGGCTCTCTCTTGGAACCGGCCGACCGCGACCGGTTGCGGTTCGAGCAAAAAAATGGAATGCTCCGCAACATTCTCATGCCGGATGTGCCGGCGCTGGCCGCGCAACATTGCGAAACTGTTTTCGCCGACACGCTGGTCCGCAGCAATGTGACGCGATCGCAGATCGGCGGCTGGATTTTTCATCCGGGCGGACGCGATGTGCTGCTGGCCCTGCGCAAAAAACTTCAATTGTCCAGCCACGACGTGCGCTGGAGCGAAGCCGTGCTGCGCGAATACGGAAACATGAGCAGTCCGTCCGTATTATTTGTGTTGCAGACAGCGCTGGCGGACAACGCCCCGGGCGGCCTCTGGTGGATGTCATCGTTTGGTGCCGGGTTCTCTTGCCACGGTGCGTTGTTGGACGTGGCATAAAATGCAATCTCTTAACAGCAATGAAACGTCTTTCTAAAATCGGCAATAATCTGTCCACGCCAGTTCTCAAACGGCAATTCAACGAACTTCATTTCACAATTTCGGCGCCCCATTATGACTTAGCAACCCGCGTCTTATCGTTTGGTCAGGACGTAAAATGGAAACGCTTTTTAATTGAGGCACTCCCTCCCTTGAAAAATCCCGTGTGTCTGGATCTGGCCTGCGGAACCGGCGACATCACCTTTAATTTGGCAAAAAAATTCCCCCAAGGGCGGATTGAGGGGATCGACATCACTCAACCCATGTTAGACATCGCCCGACGGCGCAATAGTTATCAGCATGTAACTTTGGTCCAAAAGGAAATGTGTCCCCTGGATTATCCCGATCGTTACGCTGACTTGATCTCCGGAGGTTACGCACTGCGAAATGCTCCGGACTTGAAACACGCTTTGGCAGAGATTCACCGGGTGCTTAAGCCTTGTGGAACTGCAGCTTTTCTTGATTTTTCGAAACCCGAAAACAAAGTGTTGCAAAACATAGAATATTGGCTTCTGAAAATGTGGGGAGGGTTTTGGGGGCTTCTCCTTCATCGTGATTTAAGGGTGCATGGTTATATTTCGGCGAGTCTTAAGGCTTATCCAAGCCGTGAGCAACTGCAAAAGATCCTCCGGGAAATGGGTTTTGAAATACTTACCTGCAAGCGATTTTTTTTAGGAATCACCCAAGTGATGATTCTCCAGAAGTCCGCTGGTTGCCCAATCGAGATACGGATACCGACCAAACCTTTCTAGAACATCAAAATGCGCCCGCGCTCCGCTTGAAGTAGCCTTCAATGCCTCAAAACCCAACTTGAGCAGGACTGGAAAAACCAGAACTTCTCCTGACAACCCATCATTAACGGGGGATTTTTCACTAAATGGCCACTCTGGAAGTGCAGTTCGAACTGCCAGTCTCTTTTCATAGGCCCGTGGGCCTCACTTTTCCAACGAACATAGCCCCGGCTGGGCGAAAGCCGTTTCGGCGGCGGTTTTCTGGCGTGCCTCCGGCACCCAGCGTGTTGATCGAATAAAAATCGGGCTTGCAAGTGCAACGAATGATGGCTTATTACCAGTAAAAAATCAGATGCTTTACGAACGCTGGCAGCGGGTGGCCCATGAAAGACGAAATGAAATTGCCCTGCGCGATTTGGCTTCCGGACGGGACTGGACGTTTTCCCAACTGGCCGAGGAAGCCGAAACCTCCACGCCGGGACATCCGGCGATGATCCATCCGCAGGGCAATTCCCCCGAATTCATCATCGCCGTTTTGCGCGCATGGCGCGAACGCATCGTGGTTTGTCCGCTCGAAGCGCATCATCAACCGCTGTCCGTTTCTCCGCCGCAAATGCCCTGCTGCCATCTCAAGACCACGCCGGCCAACACGGGCGTCCCGCGCGCCGTCGCCTTCACGCAGGAACAACTGGTCGCCGACGCGGAGAACATCGTTGCCACGATGGGGCTGCGTCCCGACTGGCCGAATCTCGGCGTGATTTCACCCGCATATTCCTACGGATTTTCGAGCCTCGTGCTGCCGCTGCTGTTGCACGGCATTCCGCTGTTTCTCGTGCCGTCGCCGTTGCCGGTGGCGCTGCGGTGCGCGGCGCACGCGCATTGGAATCTCACCGTGGCTGCCGTCCCAGCGCTGTGGCACGCTTGGCACAAGGCCGGTGCGATCCTGCGCAACGTGCGGCTGGCCATTTCCGCCGGCGCGCCGCTGCCGCTCACGCTGGAGCGCGCCGTCTTCGAGGAACACGGCGTGAAAATTCATAATTTTTATGGCTCGACCGAATGCGGCGGCATCGCCTACGACGCGACCCTGACGCCGCGCACGGATGAATCCTCCGTGGGCTGCCCGCTGATAAATGTGTCGGTGGAAACCGGCGTGAATGGCGCGCTCATCGTGCGCAGCCGCGCGGTGGGCGAGACCTATTGGCCGACGCCGGAACCGGCGCTTGGCGATGGAATATTCCGGACATGCGATCTGGCCGAAATCAAGGATGGTGAAATCTTTCTGCGCGGTCGCACCGACGACCACATCAACGTGGCTGGTCGCAAAGTGTCGCCGACCATCATCGAGCAGGCGTTGCGCGAGCATACGGCCGTCGCCGAATGCGTGGTCTTTGGCGTGCCCAGCGGCAGCGTTGACCGGATGGACCTCATCGTGGCCTGCATCGCGACGGATCGTCTGATTGCAAGGGACGAGCTAAAAAATTTCCTGCTTCTGAAACTTCCCGCGTGGCAGGTGCCGCGTGAATGGTGGTTTGTGGATTCCATCGGCAGCAACGGCACCGGCAAACCTTCCCGCAGCCAGTGGCGGCGGGACTTTCTCGCCAACCGCGCGCAGCAAACTGTGGTCGCGTAAAAAATCAGCCGTGGCGGACTTTGCCGCTGGTGGTGGTTTTTATTTCCGCAACGATGTCCAACGTGGCCGGTACTTTCTGGCTCGACAGCCGTTTGCGGCAAAACGCGATGACTTCTTCGCTGGTCGTCTGCTGGCCGGGACGCAATTGCACTTCGGCGTGGATGGCTTCGCCCATTTGCGGATGCGGCCGGGCGGAAACGCGCGAGCGCAGCACCGCCGGATGATGGTCCAGCACGGCGGCAACTTCCTCGGGGAATACCTTATGGCCGGCGACATGAATCACGGAGGTAGTCCGTCCGTCCAGCACTATGCGACCGCCGCTGTCGCGATGCGCAAGGTCGCCGGTCAGAAACCAGCCGTCGTGCAGCGCTTCGGCGCGCGCGCGCGGCGGATTCAGGTAGCCGGAAAACATTCCGGGACCACGCAAAGCAAGCTGGCCGGTTTCACCTTCCGCGTGCGGCTTCATCGCGTCGTCCACAATTTTCGCTTCAAAGCCGGCGACCGGACGACCGATGGCTTCGGGATGTTCGGCGGCCTCGTCATTGTTTTGGATGGGCAACCCGACTTCGATGATGCCGTAGCCTTGCGACACCGGGACTTTATATTTCGCGAGAAAATCCAGCGCGGACTGCGGATGCAGTTTGGTCGAAACCGACATCACGCGCTTGAGCGACGGCGGCAGCGCGCGGCCCGACTGGTCGCTGTTCATCATGCGGACGTGCATCGGCGTGATGTAAAGAAACGTGGCCGCATGTTTCGCGGCGGTTTCCAAAAGGCTGCCGGCGAGATAGTCGGCGGAGACGATCACCGTGGAACCGATTTCCAAATACAAAATGATCGAAACGTAAAAGTGATAAGCCATCGGCAGCACCCAGAGAATTTTGTCCTCGCTGGTCAGGCCCAGACCGGAATTGGCGGCGTGCGTCCGCTCCAAAATATCGCGATGCGTAAGGACAACCCCTTTGGCCGCGCCAGTCGTGCCAGAAGTGAAACGCACGAACGCGGCGTCCGCCATTCCTGGCGCGAGCGGCGGCTGATCGTTGTCCAGCCGCGTGAAGCGCAAACCGTTTGCGCCGGGATTTTCCAGTGCGACGGTTTTGCCGGGATAGGGCGTGCCGATACTTTCGTCGAGAATCGCGCACAACGGTGCCTGAGCGATCAGGTCGTTCAATTCATCCATTTTCATTTGGTGATGAATGGGCATGATCACCGCGCCGCAGCCCAGCGCCGCCAGCGCGCCGATGACGAACGCGCGTCCGTTGCGCGCCCGCACGCCGACGCCCTGCCCTTCGCGCACGCCGAGCCGGTCGAGTTGGACGCGCAGCGCCTCGACTTCGCGCCCGAGCGATTGGTAGTCCAGCGCGCCGCCGGCATCAATGATGGCGGTGCGTTCGGGCCACTGGCGGGCGGAGCGGGCAAGCGTGTCAAAAACGTTCATGTGCGAAGAATAAATTTCAGATGAGCCCGGGGCAAGGCTCGGATGCGTCGCAAATAATTTTTCAGCCGAACCCATGCCGCAGGAAAAACGGTCGTTCAACGCAGGGACGCGGAGAACGCGGAGAAACGCAGCGTGATTTGTCTGAATTCTGATCCCAAACGGCGCTCTTGGGAAAGGAGGCAATATCTCCGCGAACCTCTCCGTTCTCGGCGTCTCTGCGTTTTGCCGATCCTGTTTAATTCAGCTCGTTTGTTTTCGAATGAGCGCCACGGCGTCATCCAGCGAATGGCCAGAAGCTTGAAACGCAGCAACCGTTCCCGCCGCCCAGCCAGTCGCCAGTGCCGTGCCGATGACGCGGGCGGAAGTCATCGCGCCCGTTTCGGCGGAGAGACAACGACCGGCCACGAAAACATTTTTTAATTCCACCGGGCGCAGACAGTCCAGCGAGATTTCGTAATAATCGCGCTCGGCGAAATAGTTCATTTCCGGGCGCGGACTTTTTCCCCAGCGCTCCATCGGCCAGCAACCCCGCGCGATTCCAAGCGACGATTTGCGCGCGCTCAAAACTTCTTCATCCGCCAGCCGGGCGCGTCCGAGAATGCGACGCCCGGAGCGGACGCCGAGTTGCGGCGCAACGGAATCAAGGCGCGCATTCCGAAAGGCGGGGACATTTTCAACGAGGAAGTGATGCAGCGGTTCGAGCAACGCGCGCGACTCGCGTTCCCAATCGGTCACCTGCTGCCAGAGTGCCCGGTCGGGATTGGCGGGAAGCAAACTCAATTTGAGCGCGAGCCGGCCATTCGCCCCGGCACCGGGAACGAGCGCGAGCCGTTCGCAGATGGCGGGCAACGAACCATTCTCGACGGCGCGGCGCAATTCCCGGCGCACTTCGAGCAGCCCGCGTTCGGCCAAACCGGGATCAACCTTTTCCAAAACAAAAACCAAGGCGGGCGATTGATCAGTGGCACCGGTTTCCGAGTTGGCTCCGGCCAAAGCAGCGGCGGTCGCTTCGCCGGTGCAATCCACCACTGCCTTCGGCTGAAAAGTAAGCAGCTCGTTCCAAGCCAAAGCGCGAACCAGATTCATCCGCGATTTTTCAGCCCGCGCTTCCGCGACAGTCGCGTGCAAAATCACGGTGACATTCCCTGATTCGCTCACCACGGCATCGGCAACACGCGCAAAGGCGGGCGGCGAATATGGAAGCACCCAAAGACCTTGATCCACGCGGAGCGGTTTTGTGGTGCCAGATTTTTGCAGTCGCGCGGCATATTCATTTGCAAACCCTCCGGCGACGGGCGTGGCCTCCGTGCTGGTTGTGTCGCGGAGATACATTCCGCAAATCGTTCCCACTTGCGCGGTGGTGGCGAGTCCGCCGAGAAAACCGTAGCGCTCCAGCAGCACCACTTGCGCGCCAGCACGTCCGGCTGCCGTGGCCGCCGCCACGCCCGCTGCGCCGCCGCCGATCACCAGCACGTCGCAAGTCAAAGTCGTGGTGCTCATGTCCGGCAATTATTACGTTTCCTGTTTCCGCATGTGCCGGCCGTAGCTGCGGAGATGTTTCCACTGCGGCCGCACGTTCAGCATCACGGTCACTTTTTGGCCGAACTTCGTCACGAACCGGCGCCAGTCCACCGGCGATTGCCAGGACTCGTCTCGCCGCGCGATGCGGTCGAGATTCAATTCCGTGTCTTTTGCCATCGCGGATGAGAGATAATACGTCGGCTCGAACAGGTCGCGGTCAGGTGTCACCTGTCCTTCCTGGATGGCCGTCGCCGCCAGCGGCGTGTTTTCAAAAACGCGGATGCCGATCGTGGCAAACACCGCGTTGGCCGGCGCACAATCCTTCAAGAAATTCTGCGTGTCCAGGACATCTTTCCACGTTTCCGTGGGACCGCCAAACAACATGAAATTTGCAAACGGCAATCCGGCGTCGTGCGTGGCCTGCAAAGCGATCCGCGTTTCCTTCTGTCCGAAAGGTTTGTTCATCGCCGCGAACATCTTGTCGCTGGCGACATCGAGGCCGAATTCCACGCCGGAGCAGCCCGCCTCCGCCATGGCGCGCGCCAGTTCCAAATCAAAGCCCACCGGATTGCAAAACGCGTTCCACCGGACGGGCAGCCTGCGGCGGGTAAGTTCCCGGCAGACCGCCAGCGCGTGTTTCCGGGGATCGTTGAAAACGCTGTCCACAAAAAAGAAATGGCGCATCTTCGACTGCCGGAAAACCTTTTCGACTTCCTCGACCACTGCTTCCGGCGGACGAAGCCGGTAGCGTTTGCCTTCGAGCTGCGGGTAGATGCAGTAGCTGCATTTGAACGGACAGCCGCGCTTGGTTTGCACGCCCACGAATCCGCCGCCGCGCGTGTAGCGCGAATAGTGGCAGAGGTCGTGAGCCGGCGGCGGCAGTTCACCGAGCTGGGCAATGGCCTTGGTCGGAACCGCAACGGACGGGGCGGAATTTCTTGGCGCAGTAATGACGCCGTCAATGCCTTCGAGCGGCTGGCCTTTTTCCAATCGCGTCAGAACTTCCTGAAACGCCCGCTCGCCTTCGCCCATCACGCCGCAGTCCGCCTTCAGCCGGCGCATCCAGCCCTGCGGCGAAACCGAAAAGCCGGTGCCGCCGAGAATCAGCGGGCCGCTGAAACGCTGCCGCACGATGTCGGCGTATTCGCGCACCTCGTCGAAATACGAGCGCGGCGCGAAGAACCAGCAGTTGTCGAGATTCCGGATGCCGAAGGCGACGGCTTGAAAATCATTTTGGGCCAGGGCTGATCGCAAGGCCATTTTCGGAAAGCGCGCCGAACCCATGTCTAGAAATTCCACTTCATGACCACCCGCCCGCGCGGCCCCGGCGACGCACAGCGCGCCCAGCGGTGCCACCGGATAGGGTGAACGCTCGCGATTCGTTGCCACCAATAAAACTTTCATGCCGGTTCCTCCTCCAGCAAAGCCTTGCGCACGTCGCGTTCCAGGCTGTCCGCTTCCGCCGGCGTCACGCAATCGTCCACCCAGGAAATCTGCACGGAAAGGCGGTTGCCAAATCTCAAAAACACCACCATCAATCCGGGCGGACGCCACGCCGGCACCAGATGCGTGACCTCCAGAATTTTTCCGCCTGAAAAGTCTTTCATGCCCGCGCAGGTTTCGCCGGAGTCCGAGAAACTGAATGTGGCGAACTTGCCGCGCGTCGGCTTGCCCAGATGATTGACGTAAAAACCGAGCGGCAGCGGCTTGAACATGTCCAGCGCCGCCATGCAGGATTCGGGAAATTTGTCGCGGATCTGGTCGGTCATCTGCCGGCTCAATTCGCCGAGGATGTCGGTGATGCGTCCGGCAAATTTGGGTTCGATGCGGTAAAAAAGAATGGAGAGATGATTGGAAAAAATCGGGCCGTTTGCGCCGCGTTTGCGCGTGTCGTGCGGCACGGGAATCAAGTAGGCGCCGTCTGTATTTCCGCGCTGAACCGCTACGTTGTGCAAGGCGCGGAGCGACGCGGCGAGATAAAAATGGCTGCGTCGGAAACCGCAGTTGAACTTCTGGCAGCGCGCGTCAATCCGGGCCGTCTCTTCTGCGGTCAAATTGAGAACGCGATAATTGTTCCGGCACGCAGCGGGACGCGGCCCGGGCGGCAACAGGCTGAACAACGGTTCGTCGCCAGATTCGTGAAGCCATTTCACGGAACCGCGCGCCTGTTTCACGTTGGGCCACCAGCCAGCCAAGCCCGAACCGAGTTGCTTGGGGTTGATAAAGTTGGGTGCCTTGGTCGCTGTCTGCGCCGTTTCGTCCGCGTTGAGATGGTTCAACAAAAAATCCAGACCGCGCGCGTCGAGATGCGTGTGGTTCCAGGAAATAAATAGATGGCTCGTGCCGTCCGCGTGACGCATCACGTCAAACACCAGACCCGGCCCGTGGCTCGCGTGTAGCTCCCGGTCCGCCACCATCTTGGGCAGACACCCCGGACCGGCGGCCACTTCGTTTGAATCGTCGTGTTCGAAAAAAATGGTTTTGGGCTTTCCCGTGGCGCGCCACAGCGGCGGAAATAACATCGGCAACGGACGAAAAATTCTTACCCGCGCCAGCCAGTCCATGATGGGGGATTCGGCGATGCGCCGGCGCAGTCGTTCCACGTCAAAGCCGCGGTCCAATTTGATGACCGCGCAGCAGACGTTGCCCGGCAATCCAGCCTGCCGCATCCGGCAATCCTGGCCGTGCATGAAGTAATCGCCGGCAGCCAGCCGGATTTGACGAGGCAGATCAGACATGGTTGCGGCCGGATATGTTCATGTCGAAGGCTGGCCGTCGAGCGCCAGTTTGGCAATGCAGTTGGCAAGCGAAGTCATGGACGCCAGATTGTCGCCCGTCAAATGAGAGTCCGGCACCCGGACGCCCAACCCGCGCTCGCAGAAAAGCACGAGTTCCACCAGCGCAAAAGAATCAATGCCCGCCTGCGACAAGGGGCTATTTTCATCAAATTCCACGCCCTCGGCGACGAAGTTGGTGTGGGCGAATTCGCAAAGTTTTGCGGCGATGATCTTGGGGTCCTTTTCGGGTGTCATTACGGGTTCGATTTGGTGGCGATGTTCAAATTGGCCGGCACGATAAAACAAGATGCGTCGGCTAAAAAAATGACCGGTGTTTAAACCCGGCCAAGTCGCACGGCTTGCAACTCCGATCTTCCGCAAAACTCATTTGCCCAAGTATGAAGCGGCGGAAAATGGCGTCAAGCTTGGAGGCATTCGGGAGGCGCGTAATCGCAGCAGATCGTAACCGACAGCGACATAATAATCTTGCCCGGCCTGAATCCACTGAACAAGCTTTGCCGCATGTCTGAAACTATTCAAGAGCAGGTCGCAACCCCTGCCGGCTTGTCCAAAACGAAGGTAATCGTCATTAAAATAATCGCCTTGACCGCGATCAGCCTGGCATTGATTTCTGCCCAAAGCTGGGCGACCCCGCGCTATTACCAGCCCGATCACGTCGCGGGATTCTACACCGGCCTGTTGGAAGGCGCGCTCATGCCCGCCGCGCTCCCGGGATTGGTGGGGGGACACGATCTGCCGATTTATGCGCCGAACAACGTGGGCCGCGGCTACAAGATCGGCTACATTCTCGGTCTCAACACCTGCGGCACCTTGTTCTTCGGCGTCGCCTTCTGGCAGCCACGGCGCCGACGCGGTGAAAAACCGGATTAATATGGCCAGTCGCAGTAAATTTCCATGACGCTCAATCCGCCGCCGCCCCAATAGCAGTTGGGCGCGAAGATGAACTCTCTCCGATTGTTTTCGTAAACCAGTTTGACGGAATGCGCGGGAATGTTCGGGTCGTAGGCTTCAAACTCAATTTGCGATTCCGACTCGGTGAAACCATACAGCACTATGCCGTGATTGATCGTGATGCGGGGAAACCGGAACAGATGCACCAGCGATACGCCGCGCTGCTGGAGCGAGCGCTTCAATTTCTCCGCCATTTTTTTCTGAAACCCGCCGGAGATGCGAAAAATCATGCGCCAGTGGCTGCGCAGAAAATAGGATTCCCACGCTGCACCACATTCCGCCTTGAGGAGTGATTCGTGCGCCTGGCTGAACGAACGCAACCCGTCAAAACCCGGAATTACAATGCGCTTTGCCTCCGCACATTTCCGCCGCGGATCACTGGCAATTATTTTGCGGACAAGCGCCCGGTAAGTTTCGCCGTCCACCGGCGGCAGTTCCGATGCGAAACGGGCATAATCAAAAAACAGCCGGGTGGCGCGCACCAGCACGAAGCAGCGATGATAATACGTCGGCGGCGGCTCGGCCTTATAAGTGGTCATCGCACCGGTGACCGGGTCGAAATGGTATTTCCACACCAATTCGTGCGCGAACGCGAAGGTGTCGCCCTCGAATTGAAAACGTGGATTTTCCACCGATGCCGTCATGCGCTTTTGGCTGGATCCACGCCACTCAAGGTTACTTCTGTTGACAAAACTTTTGTGCCAGATACGGACGCAGAAACCTCCGCCTGAATCATGTCGCCCAGCACGCCTGTGACGACAGCCTCAATGCGCAACGTATCGCCGGGACGCACGGCTCCGAGGATTTTCACGGCGCGCAAGGCCGTCAGCTTGAGCCGCGGCCAGCGCGGGTTCGCCGGGTCTTCCTGCGCCACCATGCCAGCCACTTGCGCGGCGGCCTCCGCCATCAGCACGCCGGGCATGATCGGCTCGCCGGGCAGATGGCCGCGCAAAAAATATTCGTCACCGCGAACATGGTATTCACCCACGCCCCGCACGCCGGGTGTGAGGCTCACCATCCGGTCTACGAAACGGAACTCTTGCCCGTGCGGCAGCGAGCGCATGGCCAGTTGGAGGATTTCAGGCGAGGCGCTCATTTCTTCAACGGTTCCACCAAGGTGAAGTTCGTCGGCAAATCCGTCGCGAACAGTCTCGGGTCAATCGGCAGGTTCAGCACAACGTTGGCGAAATTGTTCCGTAGCTTGGAACCGTCGGCAAATTTCATTTCGGTCGCCGCGATGGTGAAATCGTTCGTGTGAAAGGCAATCACCACTTGCCCGATGAATTTGCGGGCGGACTCACTCCGGGGCTGGAGGGCCATTTGCAGCGTCGCGTTCGTCGCCGTCGCCGACAGTAGTTGAAAATTTTTCTCCATGGCCGCGCGGTCGCGGGGCAGGCTGGCGTCCAGCAGGGCCAGCGCGTCGCGCATCGGGCCGGTGGGAACGCCGTCGAGCGGATATTTTTCCGCGCGCTTGAGCCGCGGATAAACGATGAGTAATTGATCCGGCTGGCGTAGCACGATGGTTTGCGCTGGCTGGCCCAGCTCCCAGCGGAACTGGCCCGGCTTCACCCAGACTTTGCCGTGCGACACCAGCGGCTGGTTCAAGACCGTCAGCGTCCGTGTCTGTGTGAAATCACCCGCCCAGCTTTGCAGATTGGTCTGCACCTCAAACCATTTGTTGAACTGCGATCCATAATCGGCGGCGCGGGAAACGATCGTGGCGAGAAAGATGAAAACCCAAAAGCCGCCGCGCAGGGCGCGAAAAGCGCAGGTCATTTTCCCGGCGGCCAGATGGGCGTAAATTGATACCATTGCTCAATATCCTTGCGGATTTCCGGCTCGAATGCACGCAGGATTTGCTGCGTAAGCTCACGGCGCGCGGCGCGGCTGCCTAGATTTTTCCGGTCATAAACGAATTCCGGCAGCACTTTCACCGCGTAGCCATTGGGCCGCCGGATAATCGTCACGCCGACCAGCGCGCAGCCGGACGCCCGCGCAAGTTCCGCCGCGGCGAGCGAGCCCACAAATTGCCTTCCAAAGAAATCCACCGGCACGCCGCCGCGATTCGGCGGACGGTCCAGCGAAACAGCCATGTCCGCGCCGGCCTGCAACCGCTTGATGACTTCCACGAAAGCGAAGCCGTCGTCGCCGATGATCAGCGTGTCCACGCCATAACGCGCCCGCGCCGCCTTGCGCAGGTCAGTCAGGCCGTCGTCAGGCTCGGCCTGCGAGAGAATCGTCAGCCGGATGCCGAGTTGATTCAGCAGCAGGCCGCCGTGTTCCCAATTGCCGAGATGCAGTGTTATGAACAGCGTGCCGCGCCCGCGCCGGCGGGCGGCGTGGATGATTTCCAGTTCGCCGTCGGTGGTGAGCCAGTTGCGAACGACTTCGCCGCTTTCGATGCGCCACAAATCGATCAGCTTGGCGGCGAAATTCCGGTGCGCGGCGCGGGCGGCTTTTTCGGCGGCCGGCTTGTTACCGGCGAAAACGGGCAGAAAGTTTTGCACCACCACTTCGCAGCGTTGGCGTTGAAATTGCCAATACAAATCAGCCAAACCGGCGGCAACTGCCTTCGGCAACGCGGCGGGAATAATTCGCGCGCCAGCAAGTCCGAGCCGCCACAGGCCGCCACAATAAAACGCGGGTTGCGCGCCGTGCGATTTGTCGCTTGTCCCCCGCCCCCTGTCACCTCTAAACCACCGCCACCACGGGGGCAGAAGAAAAACCGAGATGAGCATGTTGGCCCCGATTCCCACCGCGCACACTTTGCCGAGGCTGGCCATGCCGAGGTTGCTGGAAAAAGCAAGCGAACCAAAGCCGGCCACCGCCGTGCCGCCGCACAACATCAGCGCCCGGCCGACGGATCGCCGCACGGCAGCGAGATCGCCGCCATGGCGGCGCAAGGCGAGCTGGATGAACAGCGTGTAATCCACGCCCGTGCCAAGGATCAACGGCAGTGCCATCAGGTTCATCAAATTCCAGGTCCAGCCGGTCAGCACCATCGTGGCCAGCAGGCCCACGCCGCTCAAACCCAGCACGGCCACGCCCAGCAAAATTTCCGTCATCCGCCGGAAGGCGAACCACAGCGAAAGCAGCACCAGCAAAACCATCGGCGTCACGACCAGCCACATTTTTGACTGCACGCGCTTCAGCGTCGCGTCGCCGAGCAGTTCCCAGCCGGACAGCAGCGCGTGGTTTTGCGCAAGCTGCTTCGACAGGGCCGTCAGCTCCGCCGCGTCCACTTTGTTGGTCGCGGGATAAATCAACCCCATTACCAGACATTCGTCCGGCGTCCGCGCGACAAAGCGTTTCAGCAGCCACTGGCTGACGTGGTTGGTCGGCCAGATCACCGACGTGCTGGCCCCGGCGCGCGACCAGGTCCGCACCAGTTCGGACGTGAGCACGAAGGCGTTGGTGTTGAATCCTGCGTCCAAAAGCGCGGCACTCAGCAGCGGACCTTTTTCGCCGAGGGCTTCCGCCGTCGCCCGGTTGGCAGTTTGAAATTTGGCGCGCGGCCACAACGTGTCCGGCAAAAGATAATGGCCGATGAGATGATTCGTCACCGCGCCGTCCAGCAACTTCTCGGCCTTGGTGAGACGCTGATAAACTTCCGCTTCGTTGCGGCCCGGAACAATCAGCCAGAGCGGTTGCGGCGGCAGGCCGAGTTCGACGGTCATTTCATCCAGCGTCGTCTGCGCCTCGCCGTGCGCCGGCTGCAAGGCATTTCCGCTGCGATCCAGGCCCGGCCGTTGAAAGCACAGCACGGCGCACGCGCTCAGAAAAATCAAGCCGGTCAGCCGAACCGCGGCGCGATGAGAAGTTGTTCCCGTGGACGCAATTTCAGCCACCGGCGGTTCGTGCGGCGCGATGAAATAATTCCACCAGTGGAACGGGGCCTGGTTCGGTCGCGGTTGACGGCGTTCGGGAAATAGCGGCGGCAGATAAATCATCACCATCACCAGCGCCGACACGCCGATGCCGATGGCCACGAGCGAGCCGAGCTGGCCGAGGCCGGGCAGTCCGCCGAGGTTCAAAACCAAAAACGCGCTCATCGTGGTGATGGCCGCCCATAAAATGCTCGGCGCAATCGCCCGGCGGATTTCCGGCACGGTCATCTCCGGATGCGCGAGCGCTTCCTGGTAATGCACCACGGCGTAATCCACCGCCAAGCCCAGCAGCACGGCGGCGAAACCCAGCGCCACGACACTGATCGTGCCCAGCACCAGCGCGCCGAGCGCCAGCGTCGCGAATAAAATCAAGCCCAGCAGCGCGAGCAGCCAGAGCATTGGTTTCCAGCGCCGGTGCGTGAGCCAGAACAGAATGGCAATGATCAGGGAGGTCGCGCTGACGGAGTGGCTCATGTCGTGTTGCATACTCGTGGCGATTTCCTCCACGAAAACCGGGCGACCGGTGTAGCGCACCACCGCGCCTTTCCAAGGGTCTTTCGCCGGGCCGGACTGTAATTCCGCGACAACGGCGTGGATGGATTTCAGCCAGCTTTCGCATGCGCGGTAACTGGTCAGGTCCACGGCGGATTGCAGATATAGCAACCGATATTTTCCATCGGCGGACGCGAACATCTGGTTGCCCTGTTCCATGGACATGCCGCTGATGTTGGTCAGCGCGGGCATGGTTAGCAAATTGAACGGGTCGAATGATCGTCGCGCGAGGTCCATCGGCGACATCGAGGTGGCGAGCAGCTCGCGCGTTTCGTCGAGCGCCGGCTTGAGCTGGTCAGGTGCGAGCCGGTTGGTCAGGCCGGCAAAATCTCCGGGCGGCTGGTTGAACCACAGCCAGCCGAGCAATTCGCCGAGCTGGTCGGGACGTTCCATCCACGGCGGCTGCCACGTTACCTCTTCGACCAGGTTGGTTTGTTGCCGCAAACGCGCCGCGAGTTCGCCAGCCAATTTTTCCGCCGCGTCAGAATCCGGTGCGCGCAAGGTGACAACCAGTTCGCGGGCGTTGGTGAAGTGCCGCTGGTAAAGTTTCAGGCCTTGAACGGAAGGCTCATCCGGCGGCAGCAGGTTGAGAATGTCCACGTCAAAGCGTAGCCGCGCCAGGCCGAGGCCAACCGCCACGAGCAGCAATACCCACCACCAGCGTTTCAGAAAGGAACTCACGGCGACAGAAAGCCCTCCAAAGTTTCGCCGGTGCGGGAATTTTCCAGCCGCCAGCCGCCGTCCGGCTTGCTTTTAAAATGCAATGGCTTCGGCAGGGGATTCCCGGCAAGCGCGGTGGTAAGATACAGCCAGCTAAAACGCGTCGGCCCCGGGCCGCGTCCGCTGAAGCTCATCTGCCGCTGCGGAAATTTTATCAGCCAGCGGTTCGCCATTGTCTGTGTGGAAAGAATCGTTATCGGGGTTTTGTCGAATTGAATCAGGCAGCGTCCGGTGTCGTCGCTGGCGAGCACCAGGTCGCCGCCGAATTCCGGCAGGCCGCTTTTGGGTCGCCAGATCGCCTGGCCTTGCTGAACGTGCCAGCCCGGACCGGTGGCGGTGAACAAGCTTTGGGTGGCGGTCTGGCACCCGCAGAGAAACGCGAGGCTGGCCAATAATACAGCTGCGAGAAAATGACGAAGCCGATGGCCGGCGGAAACCGCAGCGGTTGGCCGGTCATTGCGTTCGCGGTTGGTTGTCAAACCTGTGACGGTTGGCTTTGGATCGGTCATGTGAATTTTTCCGCCGCATTCTTCGCAGTCGGCAGGATGCCGAATCCGGCGATGATTGAAAAGGATTTCACACCACTAGTTGAAATGAAAACGGAAGGTTGCGGGCTTGCAATCCGGCGGCGAACCTTGAATCATTCCGGTTCAACAGGAGTTTAATAGCCATTGACGCAATTGCCATTGAAGACCGAGCCGGGCGCGTCAGGCTCATTTAAGAAAATATGGCCCTTTTTTTATGCCCGCCGAGCGTGGTCGGCTTTGATGGCGGTGCCGGTGCCCGTTATCAGGCCCGCCGCGAAGTGACTAGCTTCTGGTATCCTACCTGGCTGGCCCAGCCCGCTGCCTTGGTTCCGAACAGCCGCCTGCTGGATTGCCCGCCGCACGGGCTTGGATTGCATGACTGCCTCCAGGAGGCGCGCGGCCACCGGCATGTCATCATCCACACGTCCACGCCGACCCTCCGCAACGATGCGTTGGTGGCGGAAGCCATCAAGCGCCAGTCGTCGGAAACGGTCATCGGTTTTGTGGGCGCGCACCCGGCAGTGCTGCCGGAGGAGACGCTGCAGGCATCGTCCGCGATTGACTGGGTTGGCGGAAAGGAATTTGATTTCACCTGTAAGGAAGTTTGCGAAGATCGCCCGCTGGCCGGAATCCTCGGGCTTTCCCATCGCGACGGCTCCGGCCGTATCCATCATAATGAATGCCGCCCGCTGATCGAGCACATGGATTCGCTGCCGTGGGTGGCGGATGTCTATAAACGGAATCTCCAGATCGAACGCTACGTCATCGGCTATCTGCTGCACCCGTATCTGAGCCTCTACACCGGGCGCGGCTGTCCGGCGCAATGCACCTTCTGCCTATGGCCACAGACCATTGGCGGCCATCGCTACCGGGTGCGCTCGGCGGAAAATGTCGCGGAGGAGATGGCCTATTTGCAAAAATTGTTTCCGCAGGTGAAAGAATTTTTCTTCGACGACGACACCTTTACGGCGAACCTGCCGCGCGCCCGGGAAATTGCCAAACGCCTTGGAAAACTCGGCATTACTTGGTCCTGTAACAGCCGGGCCAACCTGGATGCGGAAACAATCCGTTTTTTCCGCGACCACGGACTGCGTTTGTTTTTGGTCGGCTACGAAAGCGGGGATGCGCAGATCCTCAAGAACATCAAAAAAGGCGTTTCGCTTGAGCAGATGCGGCGGTTTACGCTGGGCTGCCGGGCTGCCGGAGTGCTGGTGCACGGCACGTTTGTGTTGGGACTGCCGGTGGAAACGCGGGAAACGATTGAGCGCACCATCCGGTTTGCAAAAGAATTGGACGTGTTCAGCATTCAAGTGTCCCTGGCTGCGCCCTACCCAGGAACGGAGCTTTACGAGCAGGCGCTGGCAAATGGCTGGATGAAAACTTCCGGCTCCGGTTCAACCATCCGCGCGGATGGCTTTCAAGCGACAACGCTGGTCTATCCAGATGTGAGCAGCGACGAAATCTACGAGGCCGTGGACCGCTTTTACCGGCAATACTATTTCCGCCCGGGCCCGATTTTGCGGATTGTGCGCTCCATGCTGAAGGACAAGGATGTCTTTGTGCGCCGCTGCCGCGAGGGTTACGAATTTTTTGGCAGCCTGCGGAGTCGGCGGATCGCGTCCCGGCGGGCGAAGCTGGCGTAGCAACTTCTTATTCTTGTTGCGGTGAGAACCAGGCTCGCTGGCGTCCGCTCCACAACACGGGCAGGGGCAGCCAGACTAGCAGCCAGGTGGCGGCGCGGAAAAAAGGCCAGAGCAGAATGCCTGCCCAAGTGGCCGCCGGAAGTTGGCAGCCAACCAGCCAGCAGGCCAGCAACGCCACGAGAATTTCTCCGCCCAGCGCGGCCCCGAGGCCGGCCACAAAAAACAGTTTGAGGCCGCTGAACAGGCTCGCCAGCACCCATCCCATCACCGGCATCAAAACCAACAGCGCTGCGTAGCCGCCGGGGCGGCACCAGCGCACGGTTTTTTGCCAGCGATAATAATGTTGCCACGCCTCGGCCCAGCCCGCAGGTTTGGTGATGGTCGAAACCATGGTTTTCGACAGCGTCACCGGCTTCAACAATTTCCCCAACTTGTGATCATCCGCCAGCGCGGTGCCCAGCTTATGCCAGTCGCCCCGCGCGCGGAATGTCTCCGCGCGAAAGGCGGTGGCCGCGCCATAGGAAAAATCCCGCTGGCTCAAGCGTCCCAGCAACAGGGCCCCCGGTAGAAATTCCACGTTCACAAACAAAGCGTCGAGCACTCCCGGCGCCTGCTGAATATGCTGAACTGCATAGGGGGATGTCACCGCATTGCTGCCGCTGGTGGCAAGCTGGTAAACGATGTCGCTTAGAAATCCGGGTGGGGCCACCACATCGGCATCTGACCACACCCAGACTTCGCCCTGCGCGGAGAGCGCGAGCACCTGTAACCAGGAAATTTTTGGATTGGCCCACTGTCGGGGAACCTCGCGCACAATCACCTTGATCCGGGCCGAAGGCCAGGACTCACGCCACGCCTGCAACCCGGGCTGCCAGCCGGCGGCATCCGTGGCATCCATGCCAATGATTATTTCATCTTCCGCAGCCAGCTGGCTGATAAATGTGCCTATGGCTTCCGCGAGCGCCGCACATTCCTGTTCGTCTCGGACGGGAGGCAGCGGCTTGAACACGGAAATCGAAGCTCGCTTTCCCAAAGCTCCCGCAGTTTTTTGACGGCAGCCCAGCGCTAATAAAATCAGCGCGATCAACCACCAGACAAACGCCGCGCCGGACCAGATGATCAAAAACACCTTCATGAAGTAACGGGCGGACACGGCGCCGCCACCTGCGCCGCCGGATTTTTTCCGGAAATTTTTGCAAACCAGTTGATCGCCTCCGCAACGGCTTTTTTTGTCGTGATTTCCGCCCGCCAATCCAGCGCTGTCCCGGTGGGTTTGAGATCGAAAAACTGACGCTGTCGGGCAAAGTAGGCGGTTTCCCAGCAAAGCCGCGTGTCGGCGGCCCCGCTCACGCGTCCCCATATCTCGCCGGCCAGACCACCCAAAGCCACCACCCCCCAAGGTGCTCTCCATCGAGGCGCAGCGCAGTGGCCGGCCTGAGCCGCTATCGCCATAAGTTCCCGCAACCAGATGTTTTCTCCACCCAGCACATAGCGCTGACCAATCTGTCCATGGCGTCCCACTGCGAGCACCGCCGTGGCAAGATCTTGCACGGCGATAATATTCAATCCTGTGTGGGTGCAGGCCGGAAACCTTCCGCGCAGCAGATCCAAAAACATTCGCCCGGTGGGAGTGGGTCGTTCATCCTCGGCGCCGACCGGGGCAGTGGGGCTGGCGATCACCACGGGCAAGCCGCGTCCGGCCCAGTGAAGCGCGCACGTTTCGCCGTGCCATTTTGACTGCTTGTAATGGCACCCCCGTGGCGGGCGTTGCGGAAAATCGCTGGCCGTTATCAATCTTCCGGATGCTGAAAGAATGCCGGCCGTGCTGCAATGGATCACGCGCTCAACCCGCGCCCGCCAGCAGGCGGCGAGCAAATGCTCGGTGCCATCCACATTCACCCGCCACATTTCCTTTCGGTGCGCCGGGCCGAATTCGTAACTGCCCGCCAGATTATAAACGGTCTGCACCCCGTGACAGGCGGCGGCTAGGCTCGCCGGATTCAATAGATCACCCTCAACTATCTCCACCTCGTTGCCAAAAAGCCGGCGAGCTTTCACCGGATCACGGCAAAGGATCCGCAAGCGGGCGTTCATTTTGAGCCGGGCGCGAACACAATGGCGGCCAATAAAACCGGTGGCTCCTGTGATGAGCGATTTTTCTCCTTCTGTGTTGTCATGGCTTGCCACAGCGATTTATTTACCAATTAGATTCAGCCAAGTATAGTTTTATAGAACGACTAACGGATTGCCGCCAGCGCGCAACCATGCAAAAAACCATAACATTTACCGCCGACGACCTGGGTTTGGATGAGCCGACAAACCTGGCGATCGAACGGGCCCATCGGCAAGGGGTGCTGACCGCTGCAAGCCTGATGCTGGGGCAGGCGGGCGGGGCGCATGCCTTGGACATCATTCGTCGCAACCCGGACTTGCAAATTGGCTGGCATTTTCACGCCTGCGATTCCGTGCCGCTGACCTGTCGCGCCTGGCCGTGGGGAAATTCACCGGCGCGGACCGGTATCGCCCTCCCCTTTTCGCCCGCCGCGCGCAAATTGATCCGCCGTGAATTGCGCGAACAGTGGAACGCATTCACAGCCACGGGCGTGCCGTGCCGTTTCATTAATGGTCACCACCATCTGCACATTCATCCTTTCATCGCGCGGGAGATGCGCCAAGTAGTCCCGGCCTCCTTCGCCGGTTGGGTGCGCGGGTTTGCGGTAAACTTTTTTGCCGCCGCCCCGCGCGGCCGCATGGCCTATTGGATGTTGCGCCGATGGTCGGCGAACTGGCTTAAGCTGTGGCCCGCCGACCGGCGGACGGACAGTCTGTGGGGGCTGGACCGGCCTTTCACCATGAAGGCGAGCGAGGTGGTGCAGGTGTTGCCAACGTTGCCGGACGGGCACCATGAATTCCTGTTCCATCCGCGTCGCAACAATGATGCAGATCAAAGGGCGTTATTGGAGCTGAAAACAAGGCCGGAATATGCCGTTGCAAAAAATGCCATGGATAGATAGAAGTCTTTGCGGGAGCGCGATTTCTTCTATCTTTTTCACTCCTCCGACCTCTTGCGCTGCCTGGCCGAAAGCGGCCTCTCCGTTGTTGAACAGCGCGACCAAGTGGGGCAGTTTCATACCTGGCTGAAATGCCGGAAGGCGGCTTCGGTTTGATTTTTGGGCGGAGTGCTTCCGAGCCCCATTGACTCGTGCTGCCGGATGCGTCCGCCGGCTTAGGCGGACCTGACGCCCGATCATCGCCCCATGGGATTGCGATGGCTCAGAAACCAAACCGCCAAGGCAAAGACCACAATCAGCAGGGTGCCGATATAAAACGTCACCCTCACCATTTGTTTTTGATGAAACGATTTTTGGGGTTGGTTGCGTTTTTTGGCGATGACCCAAACTACCTTGGCGGGGTTCGGGCCGCAATTTATTTAGCAGCCTGATTTTCCGCAAATCCAATGGCGCGAAGGCTGCCGTCGCCTGGCGGCCGCGCGCCGTCGCGGGCCCTGACTTCTTCGCCAGGTGGGTTGGCGGGGCGGATTCATTCGAGGATTTTTGTTGGACGGCGTGCTGAATTGGCCGTTAAGCTGATAAAGAATCATCCCGATGCGAATGTCCCTGATCCACCGCCTGCCCGTGCAGGTCGCGCTCGCCGCCCTGGTTGTCTATGGCTTTACCCTGGCGCGGAGCGTGACCATTGCCAGCCTGGGTTTGACGGGGAATATCGCGGGCTGGGATTATGTGCCCATGACCAGCCAGCCTTTGTTCTGGCTGCTCACCCTGCCGGTGCGCCTGCTGCCCGCGGCCGGAATTCCCCTGGCCTTGAATTTCTTTTCCGCGGTGTGTGCGGCCCTCACGCTCGGCTGCCTCGTCGCCACCCTCGAACTGGCGGCCTGGGATCGGCCGCTGGAAACCTTGAACCGGTGGCCGGCCCGATTGCCGTTGATCCTGGCGGCCCTGGTCTGCGGCCTGGAGTTTAGCTTCTGGCAGGCCGCCACCCAGGCCACGGGGGAGGCGCTGCAAATTCTTTTGCTGGCGGGGGCGATCTGGGCCCTGATGCACTATCGCCGGTCCGATGACCTGCGCTGGCTGAAGCTGGCGGTTCTGGTCTGGAGCCTCGGCCTGGTGGAAAACTGGATGATGCTCATCACCCTGCCCCTGTTTGTGGTGGCCCTGTTCTGGTTGGGCAAGGTGCGGCTGTTGAACGGGCGGGTATTGGCAGCGCTGGGCCTGGCGGGACTGGCCGGTTCTTCCCTTCTCCTCCTGCTGCTGCCATTGGTGAACGGCCTGGCCCCCGATGCCCCGGCGGGGGTGGGCCAGCACCTGTGGCTGGAGTTGAAGACGCTGAAACATCTGTCCTTTAACACCAGCGTCGGCCTTTGGCGCGGCCAAAAACAGGCCGCCCTGGCGGTCGTAATCTTTTATCTGCTGTCCCTCCTGCCGCTCCTGATTCACAAGCGGGACGAAGGCACCCGCAACAAGGGCACTTTCGATCAATACGAAATCTGGTTTCAGCGCGCCCTGCAGGCCGGACTACTTTTAGCCTGCCTGTGGCTGGCCTTGGATCCGGCCATCGGCCTGCGGCAGATTTTGCGGGACAAGGCGGACCTGACGACGCCGCTGTTGAGCCTGGATTATCTCCTGGCCTTGAGCGTCGCCCTGCTGGCCGGCAATCTGTTGCTGGCCTTTGATCTGGAAGCCCGCACCCGGCGCCATCGGAACCCCTTTATCCGAACCCTGGCCAGGGCCTTCGCGCCCGTGCTGTCCGGCATTTTTGTGGTCATGCTGATCGGATTGGTGGGGCGCAACGCCCCGGCGGTGACGGAAGTGAACCGGCAGCCCCTGGCCGGATATGGCCGGGCGATCTTGCGCAGTTTGCCGCCCGGGGGGGGCGTGATGTTGGGCGATGCGCCTTTGCGGGTGGCTTCATTTCAAATCGCTGTGGCCGAATCGGGCAAGGAACGCCAATGGTGGGTCATTGATACCAGCCAATGGGCGAACCGGAACTATCGCCGGCATTTGGCCCGCCAGCCTCAGGGAGAAACGCGGACCAATGATCTCACCCTGACTTGGGATGACCCGGAATTGCTGGTCCGCTTCAACCACCTCTACCAATCCAATCGGGTTTATTATCTGCACCCCAGTTCGGGCTGGCTGTTTGAAAGCTACGACCTCCAGCCGCTGGGCCTGGCTTACGCAGTAAAATCCCTTCGGAACGCGCCCCCCCAACCCGCGCGCCTGGCGCCGGAATTGATCGCGGCGGCGGAAAAACAATGGGACCAGTTGGTCGGGGACGCCCGCCCCCGCCCGCCCCTGGACGCCAAGAAACCGCCGGCGGCGGGGGTGGGAGCGATCGCCCGTCGCCTGTATCTCAAGCCGATTGAGCTGGCCCAAACCAAAGCCATCAATCAAATGTTATCTGCGGGATTGGATACCTGGGGGGTGGAGCTGCAGCGGGCGGGACAATTAGGGGCGGCGCAGCAGCGGTTTTTGCAAGCCAGCGCCTTGAACCCGGACAATGTGGCCGCCCGGGTGAATTTGGAATGCAACGCCAGCCTGCAGGCCGGCCGGGCTTTGTCGGTTGCGGGCGTGGCCACGCTGGCGGCGCAAATCACCGGGCCGCCGCCGTTAAGCCGGTTCCTGCTGCGCTATGGGCCGGTGGATGAGCCCGCCTTTTGTTATGTGGCGGGCCGGGTCGAGGCGCAAGCCGGACTGGCCCGGCAGGCCATGGAACAATTCGAGCGGGCCGCCCGCCTGGCGACCAATGCCCTGGCGCCCCGGCTGGCGCTGGCCGAACTTTATGTGCGTTCGGGCCGGGGGGCTCGAGCCCAAACCGCCCTCCGGCAGATTCGCTCCGATTTGCCGGAAGGCTGGCTGAAAACCAATGTCAATCTGGCCGTGAACCTCGCCTTAGTGGAGGCGGGCGCCTGGTTCGCGAGCACCAATGTGGCGCAGGCCGATCAAGTTTTGCAGCGCCTGCTGGCGGAGCATTCCGGCGCGGCCAAGGTGAAACAGCAGGTCGGCGATGTTTATGCCGCCTACGGTCAATATCCCCAAGCGCTGGCGCTGCTGAAGGAATTATCGGCCGGCCAGCCAAACGATCCCCGTTTGCTTTACCGCCAGGCGGAAATTTTAGCCCGCGCCGGCGACCAGAAACAATCGTTCGCGACCCTGGATGGGGTGCTGGCCTTGACGAACGACCCCGCGGCCCGGCTGTTGCACGGCGAGCTTAACTTTAAATCCGGCCGGTTAAATCAGAGCGAGCAGGACTACCAATGGGTTGCAGCCCTGAACGATTATTCAATTGTTGGCCAGCTGGGCCTGGCCCAAGTAGCCTTGGCCCGGCAGCTGACCAATGCCGCGATCGAACATTTGGCGGCGGCGCTCAAGCGGTTGCCCGAGAACTCCCCCCAGCAGCGCGAAATTGCCCGGCAAATCCTCGAATTACAGCATCCGCAATAAGCCGGTGTGACCGGTGTTTCTAAACCCGGCCCCCTCATCCCGGCCTTCTCCCCCGGGAGCCGGAGCCGCGCGCGCCGCGCCTGGGCGGACCCCTTTTACAAATCATTTTGCCCAGGCCGGCGGCGGGGCGCTGAACTCGACTGGATTCCGGCTCACCGGATGCAGAAATTTTATCCCCGCCGCCTGCAGCCAGAGCGGCGGATCGTCCAGCGCCAGCGTTTGCGTGGGCCCGCGTTGCTGGTCCGGCAGGTAAACCGGATCGCCCCCCGCCGGAATCCCCAGATGCCAGAGATGCACGCGAATCTGATGCGTGCGCCCGGTCAGCGGCCGCGCTTCCAGCAGGCTCGAACCATCGGCGAAGCGTCGCTGCCCAGAGAATTCCGTCCGCGCGGCTCGGCCGTTTTCCCAATCCACCGTGCGCGAGCATTGTTCGCCCGCCCCGGAGCTGATGGGGGCGTCGCAATAAAACTCATCCGCCGGCGGCCGGCCCGGCACCCGAACCAGATATTTTTTGGCGACCTGCCCCGCCGCAAATTGCGCCTGCAATTCGCGAACGATTGACCGCGTGCGCGCCACCAGCACCAGGCCGCTCGTATTGGCGTCCAGCCGGTGCGCCGGATACGGGGTCTGCGGCTGATAGGCGGCGTTGAGCAGGTGCTGGAGCGTGTTGAGAAAATACCGGCCGCCGGCGTGCATCGGCAGCGGCGCGGGCTTGTTCACCACGATCAACGCCGCGTCTTCGTGCAGGATCTCCACCGCCCCGTTCACCGCCGGCTCGGTCACCTGCGGAAACAAATGCTGGTAACGCTGGCCGGCCCGGACGAGTTGCGTGGGCGCCGCCGGCCGCCGGTTCCGGTCAACCACGCGGCCCAACGCGAATTCGGCCTGCCACGCGGCCGGCGACACCCCGTGCACCATGCGGCCCAGCGCGGCCAGCAGCGATAAACCGTCGCAGGGGCCGGGAATATTGAGCGGCTTGAAGTGATCCCGCGGGCGGCTGCCCGGCAGCGGCGTGACCGCCTGCCGGAGGGCGGCCTGCCGCGTGGGAAGATCGGCCACTGTCTGCATCAGGTGAGCCTGCGGTTCTCGGGCCGAATCTTCAAGTTTCGGAAATCACGGGTCCTTATCATCGGTTGCGGCCCATTACGGCTTGGGTTTATGGTCGGCTAAAGTGCTTGGCACCAGCCCGGCCGCCTGGGCTTCCGCCAGCTTTTGATGCCCGCCCCAATCCAGGAAATGCAGGTCCGGCCGTTTTTGGGAATATTCCCGGTATAAGGCAATCGCCCGGGCGTCTTCCAAAATCTCCACGTTTTGGATGCCCCCGGCCCGCAGCGCCGGCGCGGTGCTGGGCGCATTGGTGATGTCGCCAATCACCACCTTCTCAAAATGGCAGCGGTGGCAAATCTGGGCGCAGCAGACCGCGCAGGGCGTCAGCGTGGTGAACATCGTCATCGGGCGAAAATCCACCGGCCCTTCCCCCCGGAGCCGGGCGACGCGGCCCGCATCCCGGAGCGCGGCGGTTTCGCCATGCGTCGTGGAATCGTTCTCCTGCCCCAGGGTATTATGGCCTTTGCCCCTGATCTGGCGGGTGCGATTGTCGATGATGACCCCGCCAATGGGGCAGCCGCCTTCGGCATAGGATTTCTGCGCCAGCCAGGTGGCGAGGCGCATGAAATCACGATCCGCCAGCTTCTGGAAGAAAGCCGGATCAACCAGTTTCGAAAGATGCTCCGTGGGGAGATAAGCGAGGGCCTGCAGCACCGCCTCATCCAGAGCGGTGTTGGCGGTGATGAAATAGGGTGACACGTTCATTTTCCTTCCAAAGTTATTGTCGGCAATCCCCACGCGGGTTGAGGAAATTTTCATTGCTGAGCCGCGCTTTGCAAGTCCAATTCCGCCGCCCAACGCGAACCCCAGGGATGCGCTCAAGCGTAACCTGATGGAAGATTTCGGAGGCAACCGGGGTGCCGCATTTTTTCTTTGTCAAGATTTTGCCCCTGTGTGATGATTTGCGCTTAACACCTTAATATTTTGTCCACCATGACCTTTCCCCCGCCTTCCTCTTTCCGGAAAACCACGGCTGCCATGTTTGCCGCCGCGCTGCTGGCCCCGCTGGCCCCGGCCGCCGTGGCCCCCAACAGCCTGTTCAGCGACAACGCCGTGCTGCAGCGTGACGTCGCCCTGCCCGTCTGGGGCACCGCTGCGGACGGCGAACAAGTCACGGTGGAATTTGACGGCCGCACCGCCTCGACCGTCGCCAAAAACGGCCAATGGCAAGTGCGCCTGAAAGCCCATGGTGCCGGCGGCCCCTACACCCTGCGGATTGCGGGAGCGGATAATTCCGTGACGCTGACCAACGTCCTCGTCGGCGATGTCTGGCTGGCCAGCGGCCAGTCCAACATGCAGTATCTCCTCGGAGCCAACTGGTGGGCCACGCACATGACCAATGGGGAGGCGGAAAAGGCCGCTGCCAGCCATGCGCAAATCCGCCAATTCCGAGTCCCAACGGTTCCCTCCTTTAACCCCATCGCCGACGTCAAAGGCAACTGGAGCCTCTTTTCGCAGCCCACCGCCCCGGACTATTCCGCCGTGGCCTACTACTTCGCCCGCGATCTGCAACCGGCCGTGAAAGTGCCCATCGGCATCCTCTTCTCCGCCTGGGGCGGCACCATCGCCGAAGCTTGGACCAGCGCCGAAGCGCTTAAGAAAATGTCCGACTTCACCAACGCCCTGGAAGCTATTCACGACACCAGTCCCGAACAATTCGCCAAAAAGCTCGCTGCCTTCTATGCGCAGAACGATCCCGGCTCCGCCGCCCAGCCCGCCTGGTCCGCCGCCGCGCTCGACGACCGCCAATGGGCCACCATGACGCTTCCGACGTATTGGCAGCGCGCCGGCCTGCCCGATTTCAACGGCATTGTCTGGTTTCGCAAGGAAATCACCGTCCCCGCCGCCGCCGCCGGCCAGGCCGCCATTCTCCACCTGGACTCCGTGGATGATCAGGACACCGCCTGGGTGAACGGCGTGCCGGTCGGCGCCTCGCACTCCCACATGGTCACCCGCCACTATCCCGTTCCCGCCGGCGTGCTCCAGGCCGGCAAAAACGTCATTGCCGTCCGCGTGCTCGACACCGGTGGCCTCGGCGGCCTCTGCGGTAAGGCGGATAAAATGAACTTGGAAATCCTCAGCGCCGCGCCAATTCCGCCCATCTCCCTCGCCGGCGAATGGCGTTATCGCGCCACCACCGCCCTGGCCAAACTGCCGCCCGTCCCCGCCAATCCCGCCGGCAACCCCAACGTCGTCACCGTTCTCTACCATGGCATGATCGAACCCCTCCAGCCCTTTCCCTTCAAGGGCGTCATCTGGTATCAGGGCGAATCCAACGACGACGGCGATGGCGTGACTCGCCCGCGCCAGTATCGCACCTTGTTCCCGCTCCTCATCGCCGACTGGCGCCGGCATTGGGGCTTGGGCGATTTCCCCTTCCTCTTCGTGCAAATTGCGCCTTACAAGCTCATGACGCCGGAGATTCGCGAAGCCCAGTTGCTCACCCTGAAAAAAGCGCCCAATACCGCGATGGCGGTCATCACCGACGCCGGCGATGCCAACAACATTCATCCCACCGACAAACAAACCGTCGGCGCCCGCCTGGCCGTGGCGGCGCGAGCGCTGGCCTACGGCGAAAAAATCGAAAGCTCCGGCCCCCTTTATCAAGGTGTGAAATTCAAGGACGGCCAGGGCATCCTCCGCTTCACCCATCTCGGCGGCGGCCTCGTGGCGAAGGGCGGCGACCTGACCGGCTTCACCCTCTGCGGCGCAGACAAGAAATTCGTGCCCGCGCACGCCGTCATCCGCGGCCAAACCGTGGTCGTCAGCAGCGACCAAGTCGCCCAGCCCGTGGCCGTCCGCTACGGCTGGAGCAACGTCCCCGACGTCAACCTCTACAACCAGGCCGGCCTGCCCGCCTCCCCCTTCCGCACCGACGTGGACTGACCGCCCGGGACCCGCCGTGCGTGCACGGTGGTTTTCGCGTCCGGCCCGGCGCGCCTTCACCGCGGGCGTTTTCTTCGGAGGTGCGCGGGAGGTTTTCCGGCGCGGTTGGTTTTGCCCCAACGGGGCAAGGTCAATCAGCCCAGGGTTGCGAGAAACGAGTTATCCGTGTTGATCCGTGCCCATCCGTGGTTGAACTGCGGTTTCTAGGTCTATGCGGGGAGTGGTCCCGGCAATGGGGTCCCGGTTCGCAGCGAAAGCGCCGCCGGGACTTTAGGACCAGCGCATTCCGGAATTTTAAAATAAAAAAGCGCGGAGGGCTTTCGC
>CAIMLG010000014.1 GCA_903842235.1 uncultured Verrucomicrobia subdivision 3 bacterium | reverse complement strand
GTATCTGTTCTTGATTCAGCAGCGGGTGCCTTCGGCCAAAGCCAAACGGCGCGAGCGGATGTCTGTGTATTGGACAAACCTGGCGTGCCTGGGGGTGGTGGGGACGGTGGGAATGCTCTGCGGCTTCAAAGCCACGCTGCTGATCGAATTGCTGGTGGTCGGGATCTCCGGAGCGGCTGGGGTTTGGCTGTTCTATGTCCAGCACCAGTTTGAAGGCGTCTATTGGGCGCGCAAGTCGGAGTGGGATTACACCAAGGCGGCGCTTGAAGGCAGTTCATTTTACAAGTTGCCCAAAGTTCTCCAATGGTTCTCCGGCAGCATCGGTTTCCACCACATTCACCACTTAAGTCCCGCGATTCCCAATTACAAGCTTGAGCGCTGCCACAACAAGGTGCCGCTTTTTCAGAATGTCAAACCCATAACGCTCCTGGAGGGTTTCAAAGCGCTGACGTTTCGACTCTGGGATGAACAGCGCGGCAAGCTCGTTGGCTACAGGGCGCTGCGCGCGGCAAGGGCAGCCATTCCGCGAGTGTAGAAAACGCTGGCGCGGGCCGCGCGGAATATTATGATGGCGGCATGTGCTTATCCCGTGCGCGCAGCGCTTGTGGTTTAACCTTCATCGGCCTGTGGATTTTTTTCCAGTCCACAGGCTCGATGCAGTCACAGAACAATCCTCCACGCTGGCAGGTTCTTGAGGGGTTCCTCACGGCCATCCAAATGGGCGACACCAACGCCGCCGCGGCTCTCTTGGAAAGCAACACCAACCTGGCGTTTGCCACCGAGAATTTGAGCAAGGCGCCGCTGCTGGAGGCGGCGGCGGCCGGGAATGTCGCCCTGGTAAAACGGATGCTCCAATTGGGCGCCGACATCAATGTCACCGGTGACACGCGCATGAGCGGCGGCAGTCAAATGACGGCCTTGCACGAAGCCATCAAATATAACCAGCCTGCCGTCTGTCAATCGTTGCTGGAGTCCGGGGCGAATCCCAATGTCACGGCCTTTGGGTTTGTGACGCCTCTTGATCTGGCGTTTTCTGAGAACCGCGAGGAGATGGCCGGCTGGCTTTTGGATTACGGCGCCGAGCCGTTCGAGGAAAAGCCTTTTACCAACGAGAAGACCACGCCCTTCGAACTGGCCATCACGCGCAGCAGCGGCCGGCTGACAGCCCGGATGCTGGGCCAGGAACCGCAACATCAGCTCGGCACAAAATCGCTGCAAAAACCAAGTCAAATCAAAAATTCGCGCCGGGTCATTCGAACCGCCCCTGAAATATTGAGTGCGCATGGGGGCGACCTCCTGGCCGCAGCCGCGGCTCGGGGTGAGTTGGAGGCGGTGCAGGCTTTGATTAAAGCCGGCGTGATGGTCACCAATGCCAGTCCCGACAATCCGCCCATCCTGCAATCGTTTGCTCTTTCCGCGGCCGACGCAACCAGCCGCCGCACGTCGGTCATCGAACAATGGCGCCGCGCCCAGGACGCTGCAAAGAGGGACTATGGTGCTCGCGCCGATTCCAAGTATGTTGCTTCGCTTCATGCCCAGGAATCCGCACTGGCCGAGAAGGCCGAGGCGCTGGCCCCGGAACGCTGGCAGAAAATTCTCGAACTGCTCATCGAGCACGGCGCGGATTACGACGCGTTTGCCGCGACAGCCTTGGGAGACACTAATCGGATGACGCGTCTGGTTTCCGCCAGCCAACAGGTGGCGCAGGGGCGCGATCACAGCGGGCAGACGCCCTTGTTCTGGGCGGTCAACGCGGACTCTTCCCCGCTGGTTTCTTTTTGGATTCAAGCCGGCGCGCCGCTCGCGGCCACCAATTGCGCCGGGCAGACCGCGCTTCACGTTGCGGCCGTCAGCGGGAAAACCGAGTTGGTTAAAACTTTGCTCGCCGCGCAGAGTCCGGCCAATATTCGTGATACAAACGGTTGGACCCCGCTGGACGCCGCCATTCAAGCCAAACAATCCGAGTGCATCCATTTGCTTTTAGCCGACAAATCCGCGCCGCTCCATCAGGAGCGCGGTTTTGCCGGCCCACTGCACGCGGTGGCCGCCTCGGGAAATATTGTGGCTCTCGCGTCCGTGTTGGAAACGGAGACTAATTTGGAAGCCCGCAATGAACTGGGTCTGACCCCGCTGCAAATCGCGGTGATCAAAGGCCACCTGGCCGCCGCGGCGCTGCTGGTTGATAAAGGCGCGGATTTGAATGTGCGCGATCCGGAGGGCAATTCGATGCTGCACCAGATTTTTTTGCAGGATCGTTTCATAGTCTATGATCGTCCGAGGACCAACTGGGTGGCCGCTCTGCGGGAAAATCCCCAAAAGGAGACTTTCATCAAATATCTGACAGTGAGCCGATACGAGCAGGGCCCCAATCCCGTGCTGCAAGGCGCCAGTTTTCTGTTAGCCTGCGGCCTCGACGCGCAGGCCACCAATCACGCCGGGCAAACGGTCATGCAGCTTATAACGGAAGAAAAGATCAGCCGGGGCGTTTTCTTTTTTGAGGATGATCGCGAAAAGCTTTTCAAGCTGCTGGGCGGCGCCGGTGTCAACATCAACGAGCGCGATGCCGCGGGCGACACCCTGTTGCACCGATCTGTCAATAAAGTTGATGGCAATGCCGTTGAAGAATTGGCCTCTCTCATTGCCGGCGGCGCGGATATCAACGCCACCAACCATCTGGGCCAAACCCCGTTGCACAAAGCGGCGGAAGAGATCGGCGGGTGGGACGAAAACACCCCGGCGGTCAATGAGCCTTTTCAACTGCTCTTGTACCATAAGGCGAATGTGAACGTTCAGGACAATCAAGGGTTGACGCCCTTGCATGTTTTGGCCGCCGCCGATACGTCCTTCAAGCGGGAGGCGACCCAAGCCTTGCTGGATGCCGGGGCCAACCCTAAATTGCGGGATAAACACGGACGCACGCCCGCGCATCTTTTTCTCTCGGGCAAGTGGCCGTGGAGAGAGTCGGGAGACTGCCTGGCTATGCTGGTCAAAGCGGGGGCCGATTTGGGCGCCAAGGATGACGAGGGCAAAACACCGCTCCATTATCTGGCGGCCCTGGGCGACCAACATCCGATGTTTTTCATTCGCGGCATCAAAGAGGTTTTTGCGACGGCCAAGGTGGATTTCAAGGCGCGCGACAATAGCGGCAACACCGCGTTGCATATCGCAGCCAAAACGGGGACGAGCGATGTGTTTGACTGGCTCGTCTCTCAAGGTGCGGGCCTGGATGAAACCAACAATGCCGGCGAAACACCCCGCCTGATCTCCGCGCACAGTTCAAAAGGTTTCTCTCGGTCCGGTCCGCCCGATGCCCAAACGGACATCTTTGTCGCCGCGCGTGAGGGAAAATTGGAACCCTTGTCGGCCTTGCTTAAAGCGGACCCAAAACTGGCGAATGCCACCAACCAATCCGGCCTGACGCCCCTGCGCTTTGCGGTCCTGTCTCACCGCACCAACGCAATTGAATTTCTGGAGCAACATGGCGCCCAGTGGGACATCATTTCGGCAGTGCTGGACGGCAAGACCCAGGCCCTGCGCGAAATCCTGGCTCGCGCGCCAGGCGAGATAGCCGCCAAGAACTACGGCAACTCGCTGCTCCATCTGGCCGCCGTGAGCGCCGATTTGGAAACAACCCGGATATTGTTGGACGCCGGCGCTGATTTGCGGGCGAAGGAGACTCGGGGCCTGACGCCGCTGGGCACGGCTCTATTGCAGAAGCATCCGGAGGTGGCCGCAGCTTTACGTCAACGTGGGGCTGCCGAAAATATTTTCGATGCCGCTTATACCGGTGGGCTGGAGGAAGCCGCCTCGTTGATCATCACACGGGACAATTCGCTCGCGCTGGGCACCAATGCCGCGGGCGTGTCGGCTTTGGAAATTGCCGCTGCGACCGGTCAAGCCGGCATCCTCAAGCTCTTTCTCGAGAACAGTGCGCCAGCGACTTACGTCAATATTCGCGACGGCCGGACCCCGTTGCACGCGGCGGCAATTTACAACCGGACCAACACCGCGACGTTGCTCATCGAGCACGGGGCAAAGGTGAATGCGCCCGACCTCTTCGGCTTCACTCCCCTGCATTTGGCAGCGCTCCTCGGGGCAAGCGACACCGCCGCGCTGCTGCTTAAAAACAAGGCCGATCCCACCCTGCCGACAGCGGAACCCTCCGCCGAGTCCAGGCTGAGACTGTCGATGATGGCAGGGCCGGAATCCTTGATCTTCAATCAGGACACGGCGCTGCATTTGGCCGCCGCCATGTGCCAGACCAACCTCATCCGACTCCTTTTGGCCTCCGGCGCCGCGGTTAACATGGCTGATGGGATGGAACGAACTCCCCTGGATTTGGCCAAACGGCCCGGCATGTCGCCAAATGTATTTTGGATTCAGCGCGGCATTGGCAGAGTAGATCCATTGGGCACCGCGGAACCCCCTCCATTAGCCAACAGGGCCGCATTGCTGGAACAACAGAAAGTGGCGGCAGATCTCCTGGAGAAAGCGGGGGGGAAACAGCAGCAACCCACCCAACGAAACGGACGTCCGCCAGGGTATTGAAAAGGGACGGACAATTCGGGTTGTGCATGAAAAGAGAGATTGACAAGCAATCGCTTGCGCGGGAGGTGATCCCTCGTTTTTGGGCCGATCAAAAAGGCATCCTTTAGCTGGATTTTTCTCTCGAAATAATGCACTGTTGAGTCATGAAATTCATTTTATCGACTCACAACGTGACTCTGACCAAGGCCATTGAAG
>CAIMLG010000013.1 GCA_903842235.1 uncultured Verrucomicrobia subdivision 3 bacterium | reverse complement strand
GAATTGTAAAAAACTCCAATAAAAAGGTCAAATCCGTCAATTTTTCACTGTTTTTTCGCTTCCTCGCGTCCAATTTTTAAGTCAAATACAATAAAATCAACATGTTATGCAACGGCCAAGGTCTGTGTTTTACGAGGTCTGTACTTATTAGCCCTCAAAGTTCACGGTGGTTTGAATTTGGATTGTTTTAAGTGCGATTTCAGCCCGCGCCACTGCAACCGCCGCGTTGTCGCCGTCGCAGATTACATGTCCCACGCGACGGCTGCCGTCAATCAATGGTTGCACGCGGTCATCGGGTTTAACGTACACTTCAGCGACGCATACTCCAGGAAGTTTGTGCGCCGTATTGAGTCCGCTGATGCGTGTGACTACGCCCGGAATCGCTGTCAAGAAACGCATTGCCGCTCCGTGATTGTGCCTCACCCGCAGGTCGGGCTTTTCGCCTAACGCCAGCAACACGGCCACTTGCGGCAGGTCAATGCCGGTGGACAATGGAACGAGGTGAGAGTTGATGTAGCCGCCGCCGAAGCGGCCAGCAATTTCCATCACGCGCGGCCCAACCGACGAAAGGCGGATTTCCGCATGGATGCCAGCCCAGTCAATGCCCAGCGCCCTAGCGCCTGCAATCGCAGTCGCCACCAGCGTTTGATAAGCTTCGGGGGAAATCGCCGCAGGCTGGCTGTGGCCGATCTCGACGAAGTGCGGCGCGCCGGTAGTGAGCTTGTCGGTCACGGCAACAACTTCTATCCGGCCATCATACGCCACACATTCAACAGAATACTCTGGACCATCTATAAATTCCTCGACCAGCATACCATCGCCACGCGTGTTGTTCATGGCGTGATCGAAAGCGGCCCTAACCGCCGTTGATGATGCATTCACATGTATTTGTGTGACACCTCGCCCGGCGTTACTGAGAGCGGGCTTGAAGATTGCCAGCGGCGCAATGCGCGCAACTTCCCGCAACGCAATCTCCGCCTGCTCCAACACATGAACGGAAATGGACATCGGCGATGGCGTGCCAGCCGCCGCGAAAACGCGCCGCATTTCTTTTTTGTTGGTGGAAAGCCGTGCTGCTTCCGGCGTCAGTCCGTGTAATCCGAATGCGCGACACAAATGCGCCACCGCCGGCACTGGGTATTCTGCGGCGAACGCAATCACTCCACTGGGCGGGCAGTCTTTCGCTAAAGCAACGAGGCCGGGAAAATCGGCAAGATCGAGGCAGTGCGCTATATCTGCCAATGGCAGTCCCGGTGCATGCGATGATGGATCCACTGCCATCACATGCAGTCCCAGCGCTTTGGCGGCAAGAATGACCGGGATGCAGTTTTCACCTGCACCCAGTACCATGATTGTGCGCTGGTTTGGTTTCATCTTTGCGTTGAGTACTTAATTCTACTTTGTTGTGCGCCGTGCCAAGGCGCTGTTTTTCAGCGGGAGCGAATCCCGCCCGGTAACTTTCGTTTCAACCGGTAGCAACTGGAGCAGTCGTGGAGGTAACGAATCGGCTGAATCCTCCGGTGTAGAAGGCCCTTTAGTGG
>CAIMLG010000012.1 GCA_903842235.1 uncultured Verrucomicrobia subdivision 3 bacterium | reverse complement strand
GCAAGCGGATGTCAATTTATTCTGCACTTTTCTTTCACTCGTCATCCAGCAGACCACCCGAATCTCAGCAAATTTCCCAAAAACCGATTATTCAGACGGACTCTGAGAAACCAGATATTGTCTTTGCTCGCATCTTCTACTACTGGCCCTCCGCCCACCACGCTGTTTCCAGTATCGAATATTTGCACCAAATTTGTCGGGTAATCCTTTTTATCTCCACGAACATTCATCATAAACCCGTCGCGTTTAACATAGCCGCCAACAATTGGATCTAAACCATAGTGAATGATTATCGGAATCTCATTTGTTTCAGGTTTGCCTTTAATGATTTCGGTGATTACAAAAATTGCGTGATGTTCCCAACTTCTGCCTTCAGACGGTTTGCTTTCATGCGGAACGTATTGGATCGAATTTTCTTTCAAATGGCCAACCGCAATTAGCTCTGAACGCTGAACAATTGTTTCATCTTCATAAGACGCTCGCAGTCCTGCGTTGGCTGTGATTGCACAAGCAAAGAGAATTACAAAGGAAACAATAAGCGATTTCATAAAATCATTTCTTCCCATGCACCTTGGCCGCGACTTTCAGGCGCAGGCCGTTCAACCGGATGAAGCCGGTGGCGTCATCCTGGTTGTAGGCCTTGGTCGGGTCGGCTTCCATCGTGGCGATGTGCGGGTTGTAAAGGCTCACCGGGGATTTGCGGCCGCTGACCATGATGTTGCCCTTGTAGAGCTTCACGCGCACGGTGCCGGTGACGTTCTTCTGCGATTCCTCGACGTAGGCTTGGAGCGCGTAGCGTTCGGGCGCATACCAGAAGCCGTTATAGACGAGTTCGGCATACTTCGGGATGAGGGCGTCGCGCTGGTGCATGACTTCGCGGTCCATCGTGAGCGATTCCATCTGACGATGGGCGAACAGCAGGATCGCGCCACCCGGCGTCTCATACACGCCGCGCGATTTCATGCCGACAAAACGGTTCTCCACCATGTCCACGCGGCCGACGCCGTGTTTGCCGCCGATCTTGTTCAAAGTCTTCATCACGCCGAGCGGATTTAGTTTTTTGCCATTGACCGCGACGCAATCGCCTTTCACAAAATCGAGTTCGACGAACTCCGGCTTGTTGGGCGCGTCTTCGGGCAGCACCGAGAGCGTGGTGAAATACTGGCGGTTCTTGAGGTCGTAGGAATCAAACCACGGATCTTCCAGAATGCCGGCCTCGTAGGAGATGTGCAGGAGGTTGCGATCCATGGAATACGGCTTCTTGGCGCTGGCCTGCACGGGAATCTTGTGCTTGGCGCAGTAATCAATCATCTCCTGGCGGCCGGGGAATTCCGCGCGATAGCGTTCGTCGCGCCACGGGGCAATGACTTGCAAATCGGGCGCGAGCGCGGCGGCGGTGAGTTCGAAGCGGACCTGGTCGTTGCCTTTGCCGGTGGCACCGTGCGCGATGGCGTCGGCTTTTTCCTTCTTGGCGATCTCGACCATGCGCTTGGCAATGAGCGGGCGCGCGATGCTGGTGCCGAGGAAGTATTGGCCCTCGTAAATCGCGCCGGCACGGAGAATCGGGTAGATGAAGTCGCGGGCGAATTCTTCCTGGAGGTTGTCGATGTAAATCTTGGAGGCGCCGGTCTTGATGGCTTTGGCTTGGAGGCCGTCAAGTTCCTCTTCCTGCCCGATGTCGGCGCAAAAGCCGATCATCTCGGCGTTGTATTTTTCTTTGATCCACGACATCAACACGGAGGTGTCGAGGCCACCAGAGTAAGCGAGAACGATTTTCATGTGGGGGACATTCTAGCCCCGCGCGGCAAGGGAACGCAAAATGGAAATGCGCGGGTTACCACCAATAGCCGATACTGGGGGCGAGGGCTCGTTGGGACATATCGGCGAATTTGCGCCACTGCACATGGCCGTCCTTGAAGGCCACATTGCCGCCGGCGTGCCGCTGGCCGTCGAGGTGCGCGCTCAGATGATGGACGGCAAATCCGCCCACCACGTCGGACCAACTGCCGGAACCATCCAATTGCTGGTTGATCGTTGCGTCCGCGAACAAAACCCGTTCGGAGGGCGAGATCAGGGAATTGACAGGATAACCCGCCTGAGCGCCAGCCTCCGCCAGCATGGTCGTATTTTGGTTCGTTGGGGCCAACATGGAATTTCTGCCTGAAAAGGCCAGGGCGTAGCCGATCACGTGGCAGTTATTGGTGACAAAATTCCAAAGGCTGTTGGGATTGTTAAAATTCAGGCTGTCGTCGAACCGCGTCCTAGTGCCGGGACAATAGAAAGCTTTTTTGACCAAGCCATTTTCCACCAGCACATTCCCCACCGACCAGGTGATGTCCCAGACCCAATACGCGTAGCCGGGCGGATCGAGCCGAGGGAGTTTGTCGTTGCTGTCGCCCGCGTAAAGCAGGGTGGAAATATGCATCTGCCGGAGGTTGTTCAAACATTGCGTCCGGACGGCGCGTTCTTTGGCCTTGCTTAAGGCGGGCAACAGCAAGGCAGCCAAAATTGCAATGATGGCGATCACCACCAGCAATTCGATCAACGTAAAACCTGCGTGCGATTTCATTAAGTTTTAACCTTAAAGGAAAGACGGCCGTAACTGGCAGAAGTTACACCCCGCCGGCAATCATTTGCCGGGGATGGAGCGTGGCCGCCAGGCGGGCGGCGGGCCGGAGACCAACGTTTAATGGGTGCCAGATGCCAACAGTTTTTTCATTTCGGCGCACGTTTCCGCGAACTCTGGTTTGTCGGCCAGATTCTGGTAGTCGCCGGGGTCGTTTTCCTGATCGTAGAGTTCGATTCCCTCCGCGCCGCTTGATCCCCATTCGGTGTAACGCCACCGCGCCGTTCGGACGCTCCGGCCCATGACTTTGCCCCGGGCGACCTGGGTGAAGGCGGCGGGCTTGCCGGCGAGCGCCGGGTTTTCCAAGAGGTCCCGGAAGCTTTTCCCTTCCAGATTGGTCGGCGGGATCAGCCCCGCCAGTTCAGTCAGGGTGGGATACAAATCCACAAATTCAACCAGGCCGCGCGTGCTGTGGCCCATGCCCATGGCACCGGGCACCCGCAGGATGAGCGGAACGCGGGCCGACAATTCAAAGTTGGTGTTCTTGTTCCACCAACCGTGTTCGCCCAACTGATACCCGTTGTCCCCCAGAAAAACCACGATGGTGTCATTCGCGAGGCCCAACCGATCCAAGGTGTCCAAGACGCGGCCCACTTGCGCGTCGGTAAACGCCATGCAGGCGAAGTAAGCGCGGCGAAATTCGCGCCGTTCCACGTCGGTGAATTTGTCGAACGTGGCTTTCCAGTCCAACGGGATGGCAAGGGGCAGGTCCGGCGTCCGGTTGGACGGTTCCTGGGCGAGCTGGATTTTGTCGAGGGGGAACAGGTCAAAATATTTCTTGGGCGCGTGAAAGGGGTCATGCGGTTTGTGGAAGCCGACGCCGATGAAGAACGGTTGGTCCTTGTGCGCTTCGATCAGCTTGATGGCTGCGGTGGCAATCTGGCCGTCCGGCTGGTCCTCGTCGGTGCCGTTGGCCGCCAGCCAACTGCACCAAAACAGCTTGCCGCCCGTGAGGTTGCGCCCCTCGCCCTTGAGGCCCAGCGGAGTGGCCTTAAACACCTGATTCACCTCGAAGGATTTCGCATCCAGGTAAGTGACGGGTTTGCCATCCGCATCCACGCCGCAATGAAAAATCTTCCCGAGACTGGCGGTGAAATAGCCGTTTTGCCGGAAAAGCTGGGGCAAGGTCACGAGGTCCGGAAACTTGAGGTGCAGCGCCCGGTTCGGCAGGTTGTCGAAAATGCCCAGATAATCCGGCCGCCGGCCCGAGAGGAAGGAAGAACGGCTGGGATTGCAAACCGGGTATTGGCAATAGGCCCGGTCAAACCGCAGACTTTGCCCCGCCAGCTTGTCGATGTTGGGCGTCTTCACTTGGGTGTCGCCATAACAGCCCAGCCCCGTCCACAAATCATCGCTGACGATGAACAGCACATTCTTCGGGCGCGCTGGGGCGTTGGTTTGAGCCGGGGTCGGGGTTGAAATAAAACATCCGACGGTCAGGCTTAGACAGGCGAGCCACACGGTGGATCGGGGGGAATTCATAGGCGCATTTTGAGCCGGTGGTGGCTGCAGTGTCCACCTTTTTTGCCGTCCCAGAGCGGGGGAGTCGGCTGAGGTTGGTTTCAGCCAGCTAAATTCAACCTGCGCATAAAAATTCCGGGGCGGATCCAGTGGGGTGGAGCCGCCCCGGAAATGGGGGAGACAACGAGGGGGCCGCGTCAGATTTTCGGCGGGCGATCCGCCGGCGCGGTGCCGAAGTTCTTATCGGGCGTCGGCCCCATGGTCAGCACCAGTTTGCCGCCCGCCGTGATTTGTTGATGGGTGATCCAGCTCCGGGCGAAGGGCTGGCCATTGAGGGTGGCGGACTGGATATAGCAATTTTGCGGGGAGTTGTTTTTCGCCACCACGGTGAAGGTGCGGCCTTTGGCAAATTGGGAATTCAGCTTCAGCGTCACTTCATCGAGGAACGGGCTACCGAGCAGATAAACGCCGCTGGCGGGGTCCACGGGATAGAAGCCCAGCGCGCTGAACACATACCACGCGGAAGTCTGGCCGCAATCGTCGTTGCCGCAGATGCCGCCGGGCGTGTTGGTGTAAAGCGTGTTGGCCACCTGCCGGACGCGGGCTTGGGTTTTCCAAGGCTGGCCGGCATAGTTGTAAAGATAGGGGCTCTGCTGGTCCGGTTCATTGCCGTGGGAATACATGCCGATGACGCCGGTGACGTCGGGAATGCTGCCGAGGTTGGGAATGGGTTCCGTGGTATCAAACATCTCGTCGAGGCGGGCGACGAACTTGGGGTCGCCGCCGAGTTTGGCAATCAGGCCGGGGATATCCTGCAACACGTGGAAATTGTATTGCCAGGCGTTGGCCTCGGTGTATTCGTCAAAGTTGATGCTGTTTTGCTCCTTTTTGCCAAACGGCGTCACCCAGCTGCCGTCGGCATTCTTGCCGCGCATGAAGCCGGTGGACGGATCAAACACATTTTCCCAGTTATGGGAGCGCTTGGCGTATTTTTCGGCAAGGTCCGGTTTGCCCAGCGCCTGGGCCAGGCGGGCGATGCAGGCGTCGTCGTAGGAATATTCCAGCACCTTGGAGACGGTCTGACCGCCGCTGCCGCGCGGGATGTAGCCAAGGTTGCGGTAGTGGTCGAGCTGCTCGCGGTTTTTGTCGGTGGAGACGATCATGGCGTTGAGCGCCTCGGTGGCGTCGAAACCGCGGAAGCCTTTCAGGGAGGCTTCCGTGATGACGGGGATGGCGTGGTTGCCGATCATGCACCAGGTTTCCTTGCCGCCCTCGGGCCAGACGGGCAAAGTGCCAAAAATCTGGTAGTGCGCCAGCATGGTGTTGACGAAATCGTTCACGCGGCCGGGCTGGGTGAGGGTGAGCAGCGGATTTTCCGCGCGGAACGTGTCCCACAGCGACAGCTCCGTGTAATAGTTATAGCCGTGGGTTGAATAAACCTTTTCGTCGGGCCCGCGGAACTGGCCGCTGACGTCGCTCAACAGCGTCGGGGCGAGCATCGTGTGGTAAAGCGCGGTGTAGAAGGTCTGGCGGAGATTCGCGTCGGGGGTTACCACCGTGAAGACGCCCAGGGCTTGCTCCCACTGCTGGCGGGCGGCTTGGGCGATGGCATCAAAGTTCCAACTCTTGATTTCCGCGTGCAGATTCTGGCGGGCGCCTTCCACGCTCACGGTGGAGAGCCCGACGCGCACCAGGATCTGTTCGCCGGGCTGGGTGATGAAATCAAAATGGCCCTTGGTCTCCCGGCCGGTGGATTGCTTGGGGGAAACGTCCGTATCCACCTGCGCCGCTCCGGCGGAGGCAAACGGGCGGGAAAATTCCATCACGAAATAATAGACTTTGCCGCCGCCCCAGCCATCGCTCCGGCGATAACCGCTGGCGGTGTGATTGTCTTCAATTGTCAATTGCGCCTCGGTGACGTTGTTGCCGACGCCGTGCTGCAAATCCACCACGATGTGGGCGTTGGCGGTGCCGGGAAAGGTGTAACGATGCAAACCCGCATGGGCCGTGGCCGTCAGTTCCGCTTTGACCAGGTAATCCGCCAGAATGACGGAATAATAGCCGGGCCGGGCAACTTCATCAGCGTGCGAAAACCGGGATTGGTAGCCTTCATCCGACCGGTTGCCGGGGGTCATTTTCAATTTTCCCACGGTGGGCATCAGCAGCACATTGCCCAAATCCGCGCAGCCGGTGCCGGTCAGATGGTTGTGAGAGAAGCCGAGGATGCGGTCGTCGGAGTAGTGGTAGCCGGAGCAGCCGTCCCAACTGTTGTCGCGCGTGTCCGGCGAAAGCTGCACCATGCCGAACGGCACCGTGGCGCCGGGATACACATGGCCGTGTTCGGCCGTGCCGATGAGGGGGTTGACGTAATCCACCACGGACTTGCCAAAGCTGGCGGACGTGGTCAGCAGCAAGGCGGTGGTGAGCCCAAGGGCGCCGGTGCGAAATTGGGAATGGAGGTTGGCAGTTGTCATGAGCGACATTTAACCGCGAAGTGGCGATGAACGCAAAACGGAAATAAGATGGTCGTCAGAACCCAAGTCGCCCGCTGTCACTTGAGAATGGTGCTCCAGCTTTTCAACTTCACCCAGTCCGGCGCCGGTTCGGTTGAACCATTCCACGCGGAAGCGGGGGCGGCCAACTTGACGGCTTCCAGATGACCGTCGGCAAAACCCAGTTCGTAGGATTGGCCATGCCGGCGGGACGGTCTATCCGCGATGGTGTTGGCCTCACTCATATCCACAATGAACAAGGAATCGTTGATGGTGTCCGCATCTTCGTCGATCAAAGACCACGTTTGCGACGGCGTCCGAAGCTGGCTTTCCTTCCGAAACAGCACATACGTCAACGCCGCGTCGTTCTCCGGGGTCACAAACGTGGTTCCACCCTTTGGATCACCATAGCTCCGGCCGCTCAACCAGGAATTCATGGAGTAACTGCGGACCACCGGCACGCCGCCGAGGCTCCGGTCATCGGCGGGGCAGCGATAAACGGCGGCTGAATGGACGTAGGACCAGATGGCACCCTGTTGCAAGGCATAGACATTTGTGCTGTTGAACTGCGGGTCCGGGCCGTAATCAAAGCCGCCCGGCCGGATGAAGCACACCCAGCCCGGACACCACGAATAGGGATTCACTGGATAGCTGCCAAATCCGATGGGCCAACTGGAAACCAAATTTCCCTGACTGTCGTCGGCATACATTTTACAGGCAAGATTCAACTGCCGGAGATTATTCAGGCAGCCGCTGCGCCGGGCTTTCTGCTTGGCCCCCGCCAGCGCCGGCAGGAGCAACGCAGCCAAAATTGCGATGATGGCGATAACCACGAGCAATTCGATGAGCGTGAAGCCGCGGTGGTGAACCGGAGTTGACCGGTGCCGGGGAAGGGGCGGTTCGCCATTCATGGGGAATTGGAAAGCGTTCGGCCGATCATCATCACACAGTCAATTTGGCACGGTGGCCACGCTCTGCAACTTGAGCAGATTGGCGCTGTAGCTCCCGAATTTGAAAATTTCCGCGTGCCCGTCGGCGAAGGTGATCGGGTAGCCGGTCTGGTGGCGTTTCGTGGGCACGTCTTGAAAGCCGGCCACCGGATTCATGTAAACCACGAACATGCCGTCGTTGAGGGTGCTTTCGTCTTCGTCCAGAAAAACGTAGAGCTCCGAAGGATGGGCGATGGCGGCGTCCTTTTTGAACAGGCGATGGGCGGTGTCAAAGTCGTTGGCCGGGCTGGCAAACGGTTCGCCGTTCATCCAGTTGTTCATGGAATAAGAACGCAATACCGGGACGCCACCGACCGCGCGCTGATCGGTGGGGCAACGGTAAATGCCGAAGGACTGGATATTGGGGTAAAGGGTGCCGAGGGTGATGGCCCGTTGATTGGTGCAATCCAGCACGCCGGCATCCACCACGCCGAACGGCCCGCCGTAGTTGAAAAGGCTGGCCACGCCGCGCACCCAGGCGTTTTGATTCAGGACGCTCGTGGTCGGGTCGAACGGGTTGCAGGAGGGCAGGTTTCCGTTGTTGTCGCCGTTATACATGACCCAAGCGGTTTCGAGTTGTTTGAGATTGTTCATGCAGGCAATCCGCTGGGCCTTGCCCTTGGCGGCGGAGAGCGCCGGCAGCAGCATGGCGGCGAGAATGGCGATGATGGCGATTACCACCAACAGTTCAATGAGAGTGAAAGCGCGGCGAAACTTCATATGAGCGGGATGGCTAAAGTTTTAATTGGGCACGGGCATGGTGCCGGTGGCGTCGGCGGAGGTCCGTTCACGCATCCACAGCCAATCCTGCTTGTCGGCGTCATTGGCGACGCTGGCGCCCCAGCCGATTTTGCGTTCGGCCATGCGCCATTTGTGGGCTTCGGAATGGCCGTCCCCAAAGGCAAAACCACACCCCATATTATGGTAGGTGCCCGGAACGTCGAACCATTGCGGCCGTTCCATGCCAAAGGCAAACGCGGCATCGTTGATGTGCGCGGGGTCTTCATCCAGCAAGATCCACGTCATGGCGGGGCCAGGCCGGCTCAGGCTGGTGAATTTTCCATAGGTCAGCCAGGGCGAATTCCGGAGATGGTTATTGCGGTTGTTGAGCCAGGGGCCGTTAACCGGGAGCTGGGGCGTGCCATAGTGGGAGGGCGACGAAGGGGTAACATTGCGGCTTTGATCAAAACCTGGATCGATAGTGCCAACCGCCTGGTTCATGGAAAAGGTCCGGGCGGCCGTGATGGATTGTCCCTGCCTCGCCGGGTCGGAACCCTGGTAAGTCCCTATCCGCCTGTCGCCCGGGCAATGAAACATCACGGTGTTGCCGGAAAGATACGAGGTCAGCAAACTGTAGCTGGGATTCTTGAGAATATCCGGATCAAACTCGTTGGTCCCGCCGATGGAAGCATCGCCGCTGCACCAGCTATAGCCGGCCGGGGTATGGGCATTATCCGGGTTGGGGGGAAAAAAATCATTGTTGTCCCCGCCATACAGGGTCATGGCCAGCATGATCTGTTTCCCGCCATTTAAACACAAAACGCCCTGGGCTTTTTGTTTGGCCTTGGATAGAGCCGGGAGCAGCATCGCCGCGAGAATGGCGATGATGGCAATGACGACCAACAGTTCGATGAGGGTGAACGCGCGGCGGGGCGGCGTCCGTCCGATACCTGCGATTTTTTCCTGCATTGGTTTCATGTGGAGGAATCTTTTTTTGCCCGAATTTTACTGATGTTGCCAAAATCATTGAAAAATTGCTTCCCATCCCCGCCTACCAGCAACTCATTGCATCATAGCGGAAAGTCATTTCGGCGGCATCAAACCCTTTGAACCATTTGGCATGGCCGTCGGCAAACAGGAGGTTCTGGCCGCGGTTATGCACCTGCCAGAGCTGCCATTTGTAAGGCTGGCCCGCGGCGCTTTCGTAGGCGGAACCATTCTCCGGGCCGCCCACGCAGTTCTGCACGTAGTCGTCCTTGTCGGCGTCATCCTTTTCAAACGAGTCCCCGCCCGGCTGGCCGGGAACCCCGCACGAGTCGCCGGATAAGACATAAGCCGAGGGAAATTGAATTCGCGTGGTTTTGACTGCGGCGAACTGCCCGGCAGCGACGTAGGCCGCGCGCGCGCCGTTAAAATAGTTGAATGAACCCTGCATGGCCCCGGGCAATTGCGCATTGCCGGGACAATGGTAGGCATTGGTATTGCCGACGTAGGTTACCGCCTGTTCCATCCAACTGCGCAGGCCCGAACCGAGCGGCGGGGCATAGGGGTCATCTTGGCCCCATTTGATGGTCGAACCGGATTTGGAATAAAGCTCGTTGTTGTCATCGGCAAACATCCGCAGGCCCAGGCCGATCTGGCGCAGGTTGGAAGTGCAACTGGTGGTCCAGGCTTTTTGTTTGGCTTTGGCTAGGGCGGGCAGCAGCATGGCCGCGAGAATGGCGATGATGGCGATGACGACCAATAGTTCAATCAGGGTGAAAGCGCGGCGCATTTTCATGGGGAGCGGGGCGGCGAAATTAATTGGGCACGGGCATGGTGCCGGTGCTGTCAGCGGAGGTGCGGGCGCGGAGCCAGAGCCAGTCCTGATGATCTTGCGGATTGGTGATGGGGCTGCCGAAAGTTGGTTTAAGACCGCTCATCAACCATTTATGGGATTCGGAATGGCCGTCCGCAAAGGCAAAGCCGCAGCCGGAATTGTGATACGTTCCCGGCACATCAATCCACCGGGAATTTTCCATGTCAAACGCGAAGGCCGCATCATTGAGGCCCCGCACATCTTCATCCAACAGCACCCACGTCATGGCGGGCCCGGGGGTGGTCACGCTGGTGGACTTGCCGTAGGTGAGCCACGGGGAGTTTCGGCGATGCGGATTGCTCAAGGCTTGCCCGTTCAGCCAAGGGCCATTGACCGGCAGCGTTGGGGCGCCGATATGGTCATGCCGGTTGGCGTCGTAGCCGGGATCAATGGTGCCGACCGCCTGGTTCATCGAAAACGTTCGTGCCGCCGACACTTGTTGCCCCACCAGCTTGGGATCCAAGCCGGAATAGGGCCCCATGCGGTTGTCGCCGGGACAATGAAACATGGCCGTGTTGCCGGATAAATAGGAACTCAATAAACTCCGGCTGGGATCTTTGAGCACATCAGGATTAAATTCATCCAGACCGCCGACGGAGGCGTTGCCGCCCACCCAGTTGTAGCCCGGCAGGACATTGGCATCGTCCGGATTGGGCGGGTAAAAATCACTGTTATCGTTCACATACATCGTGATGGCGATCAGCAACTGCTTGCCGCCGTTCAGGCACAATATCCCTTGGGCCCGCTGCTTGGCCTTGGAGAGCGCGGGCATCAGCATGGCCGCCAGAATCCCGATGATGGCAATCACCACCAGTAATTCAATCAGCGTGAAAGCGCGGCGGCGGCTCATGTCATATATGACACCGCCGGCGGCAAAACGTTTCACAGTATTATTTGTCAATCAGTAGAATATGTCCGCCGAATGCCAAAATCGGACAATTATTTTCAGGCCCAGGCGGGCAAGGGGGTAAACCGGCGGAATGCGGCTGGGTCCCGCGTCGGGCGGGATCAGCCGCAGCACTGCAGGCTGATGGACGCGGCAGGTGGGGCGCGTCCCTCCGTGCGCGCCGTCATGGCGAATCAGGACGCGAGGGTTGCCAAATCCTCCGCAGCGCGGTGGGATAGACGGGGTTGACGTGGCGGCGCACGAGCGCGGCAAAGGCGACTGCGGAGTGGGCTGTCACAAATTCGGCGAGCAGTTGCGGATCATCCCGTTCGGACCTTCATCTATAAATGTCCGCCGCCGCCGAAAAGGGAACAGAAAAATTGGGAAAATTTACTGCCAGCCAGAAATGGAATCGTAGCGGAAAGTCATTTCGTTCGCGTTATATTCCCGATACCAGCGGGAATGGCCGTCGGCGAAGAGGAGGTTCTGGCCTTTGCTGTGGGCCTGCCAATCTTCCCATGGGAGGCCGTTGGCCGGGCCGCCGACGCAGTTTTGCGTGTAATCGTCCTTATCGGCATCGTCCGGTTCAAAGTCCAAGGTATCGCCCGACAACACGAAGGATGAGGGGTATTTGATGCGGTTCTCCGCGACGGCG
>CAIMLG010000011.1 GCA_903842235.1 uncultured Verrucomicrobia subdivision 3 bacterium | reverse complement strand
TTACCACCAGCAGTCCGATCATGACCGCGATCACCGGTACCAGCACCTTCAATCGCAGGCTGGCTCCAAACATTTTTTCTAAAAACCCCATATGTCAGCGAAGTGATTGAATGGTAGGACCAGTTTGATTCGTTGACAAGCGGCTTGGTGGCGACTGATCGAAATACATCAACTTCCAGGAAGATTGTGTGCCTATGTCATTCCGCGCTTTCGTCCGCCTCGCCTTGTGCTAGACTCCCGGCCACGAAAATTTGAAATCGCTTATCCAGACCCGCGATGTCCGCTCGGTCCGCGTCTTCCTTGTGGGCGTGGAACTCAAGAACCGCACCGCCGCCGCCGTGCGCGAATCGCTTGCCGAACTTGAGGAACTCGCCGCCACCGCTGGCACGCAGATCGTCGGCGAAGGCGTGCAGAAACTTGCCGCGCCCGTCGCCGCCACCTATATCGGGCCGGGCAAGGCGCAGGAATTCGCCGCGCGCTGCCGGGCGGAGGACGTGGACACCGTCATCTTCGACGACGAGCTTTCCCCCGCGCAGACGCGCAACCTGGAAAAAATCTTCGGCTGCAAGATAATGGACCGAACCGCGCTCATCCTTGAAATCTTCGGACAGCGGGCGCGGACACGCGAAGGCAAATTGCAGATTGAGCACGCGCAACTCGAATATCTCCTGCCGCGCCTCACGCGTTACTGGTCGCACTTGTCGCGCCAGCGCGGTTCTACCGGCAGCATCGGCGGCGAAGGCGAATCGCAGCTCGAATCCGACCGCCGCAAACTTCAGGAGCGCATTGAAAAAATTGAGGAGGAACTCGACGCCGTGCGTCGCCAGCGCGAGACGCAGCGCGCCGGCCGGCAGCGCGCCAACTGGCCGCTCGCCTCCATCGTTGGCTACACCAATGCCGGCAAGTCCACCTTGCTCAACCGGCTCACCGGCGCGAGCGTGCTGGCGGAGGATAGGTTGTTTGCCACGCTCGACCCGACCACGCGGCGGCTGCGGCTACCGACAAACCAGAATGTTTTGCTCACCGACACTGTGGGATTTATCAAGAAGCTGCCGCACGGTCTGGTCGAGGCGTTCAAGGCCACCCTCGAGGAAGTGGTGCAGGCGGATTTGCTGGTGCACGTCGTGGACATCAGCCATTCGCAGGCGGCGGAGCAGATCGAGGCGGTGAACGCCGTGCTACTGGAGATCGGCGCGGGCGAAAAACCCGTGCTCATGGTCTTCAACAAAATGGACCGGCTTACCGCCGCCGTGCCCGCGTGGCTGCGCGATAAATTTCCGCACGCCGTCTGCCTTTCCGCCAAAACCGGCGACGGCCTCGCGCCGCTGCTGGCGGAACTGGGCACGCAACTGCGGCCCATCCGCGAATTTTTGGACCTGCGTGTGCCTCAGGCGGCAGCGGTGGTGATCGCGCGACTGCACGCGGTGGGGCAGGTGGTGGAGAGCCGTTACAGCGGCAAAAACGCGCGGTTCAAGGTGCGTATCCCGCCGCATCTGCATAAGGAATTCGCGGCGTTTGTGGTGGAAGAAAAATAAATTGTGCGGCGGAGCACGGAATCAATCTTGGAGCGAAAATTAACTTGCGAAGACGGTTGGCGGTAAAATAACCTGAAGTTAATTAATAACCCCAGCTTCCCGCAATGGTTGCTTGTATGATTAAGGCTCATGATTCGGGTGATTTAAATTAAGAAAAATGCAACTAGATAATTCAAACGCAGCCGCCAAGGTGGAGCCGGATGGTATCACCCGCCGGGTGGCGTTGAAATGGGCCGCCGCCGGCACGTTCGGTCTCGCTGCCGGTATGGGCACCACTGCCGGCCTGGCCCGGTGGATCCGCACGGAGCCGGCACCTTACCGATTCTTTTCCGCCGCCGAGGCCCGGTTGCTGATCCCGTTCTGCGAACAGATTATCCCCCGCGATGACGCCCCCGGGGCCACTGACGCGGGGGTGATTTTCTATATTGATCGCCAGCTTGCCAGTGTCTTTATCCGTCATCAGCAAACTTACCGGCTTGGTCTTGAAGCCTTCCGTAAAACCTGCCTTCAAGTTTATAAGCTTCCCTTTGAGCAGCTGGCGTTTGACCGGCAAACCGAGGCCTTGCGCCTGATTGAATCAAACAAGGCCCCGAAAGAACTCTGGGGTGACCGCTCCCAATCAGCTTTTTTTAATCTGGTGCTTGATCATACCAAGCAGGGGTTTTATGGCAGTCCTCGTCATGGCGGCAATCGTGATTATGCCAGTTATCGTATGCTTGGTCTGGCCTATCCCAACCTCATCGGTCAGAACCGGTATGCCGATGGCCGGCCGATTTAAACCTTCAAACTGCCAATCCCAATGTCTTTAACCAAAGTAAACGTGGTCATTGTCGGTGCCGGAGCCGGTGGCGGAATTGTCGCCAAGGAATTGGCGCAGGCGGGCTTGAGCGTGGTGTTGTTGGAACGCGGCGGCTGGGTGAACTACGACAATCACAACGACGACGAGTTGTGGTCTCAACGTACGCCGGCGCTTGGTAATCCCTTTGGTCCCGATGACCAGCGCTATCGCCGGGTGGTTGTTCAAGCCAACGGTTCCACTAATGTTGTCCTGCCTAGTGAAGGCGGCTATAATAACATCGCCGGCTGTGTTGGCGGCGGGGCGGTGAGCTATGGTGCCATGGCCTGGCGTTTCATGCCGCAGGATTTTCGCCTACGAACCACCTATGGCGATGTCGCTGGTTCCACCCTGGCGGACTGGCCGGTCAGTTACGACGATCTGGAACCGTTTTACGAGAAGGCAGAGTATGAAATTGGCGTGGCGGGTGATTATACCACCAACCCCTTCTGCGGTCCGCGGAAAAAACCTTTTCCCATGCCCGCTTTTCCTTACAACAAGGAAGGGCGACTGATTGAACAGACCGCCAAGCGCATGGGGCTGCACCCTTTTCCGATTCCGATGCTCCGCAATTCCGTGCCTTACAACGGCCGGCCGGCTTGCATCCACATGCGCTCATGCGTCGGTTTTGCCTGCCCCATCAATGCCAAAGCCGGCACGCATAACACGGTTCTCCCGATCGCCTTGGCCACCGGCAACTGCGAGCTGCGCACGGGCTGTGTCGTTTCTGAAATCGTCGTTGAC
>CAIMLG010000010.1 GCA_903842235.1 uncultured Verrucomicrobia subdivision 3 bacterium | reverse complement strand
GTCAGCATGAGGTTCATCCCCGCCCCGCTCGCCCCAAACCCATTGACCGCCACCCCCGGCTGGTTCAGCAGCAGCACCATCGTCCCGTTCGGCGCCACCAGATACGCATATAAATCCCCGTTATACCCCCCGGTTATATCCAGATGCACGTTCGCCCCCAGCACCGGGCTGTTGAAGCCCGTCTGGCTGAACGTCCCGGTGAAGATCGTCCCCACCTGGCTGCCATCCGGGATCGTTCCCCCGCTAAAACTCTGGCTCTGCGTCAACGTCGCCTGCGCCCAGGTCGCCGCCGCCAGCAGCGTCGCTATCATCAAGGTCTTTTTCATAGTTTATTAAGTTTTTTTCTGTTCAAATTTACCACCCTTTAGGAAAGGTGGCGGCGTTAACCCCTCAACGCCGCCACCCCAAAAATCGGAGCCCTCACTCCGATCTCCGTGACGGTCATTCCAAAACCGTCACAAAGGTCTTGCCGGTTACGGCTGCCACTTCAGCCGATAGAAGGCCTCAGCCGGCGGCGTCCCGCCCAGGTCGCTGAAGTCGTCCATGGCGTCAATTTCCCCATTCACCGCCGACGCCGTATTCGTATGCACGTCCACCCAGTCCACCAGGTTCGTGCTGCGTTCCAAGATATAGGTTTTCCCCGGGATCCCGTAGGCTTTGACGCTGTTCGTCGCCCCCAAGGTGATATTCGCTATCGAGTTGGTTCCCGTCACGCTGCCCGCCACCACCAGGTTGATATAGCCCGTCACGGTGGCCCCCAGCGGGTCCGTGATCACGTAGCTGAGCTGGTCGTTCACATTCGCGGCGGCCGCCGGATACAGGATATAATCGCTGTTGGTCGTCACGGTTACTCCGTTGGTCGAGGTCAGATTGAGGCTCACCAGGCTCACCGCGTCGCTGTCCGCATCGCTCCAGTTGGTCGCCACGTCCGATAACGCGATCAACACGCGCAAGCCCGCCGCCCGGCTCACCGTCATCGGCTGCGCCACCGGCGCGTGATCCACTTTCAAATAAAGCTGGCTGTTCTGCAGCTCCAGCCATTTGACCGTGCCGGTCGCGGCGCCCGCGCCATTGACCGTCACGCTGGCCGGCAGCGTGCCCGCGACCAAACCGCTCGCGTTGGTATCCACCAGCAGGTAACTGCCGACGGACAGGGCCGTGCCCGCCACCGTCACCGTGACGGCATTGCCGCTAAAATTCAGCGTGCCCCCCGCCACGTGCAGGCTCGGCGCGCCGTTGGTGTAGGTCAAGGCCAGGGCGCCCGAACCCAAATTTAAATTGCCATTTACCGTGCCCGCCCCGCCGACGCCATCGCCCGAGTGCAGCGTCTGGCTGCCCAGCGTATAGCCGGCCACGCTCAAGCTGGCGCCCGGATTGATCGCAATGTTCGGCGAGCTGGAAATACTTCCGCTCCCCGTCAACGCCAGCGTGCCGTTGCTGATCACCGTATTGCCAGTGTAGGTGCTCACGCCGGAAAGCGTGGTCAGGCCAGCGCCACTAAAGGTCATGCCGCCGCCGGTGTTGGCGGCCGGGGCCGCCCCGGTGATGGTCGCCGGCGTGGTCGCGCCGCCGCCATTCACAAGAAACGTCGGCGTGGCGGTGTAGTTCACCCCCGGGCTGGTGATCACAATGTTGGTCACTTGTCCATACGTCGGGCTGCCCGTCCCGGAATCAATCTGGGCGATGACGCTCGCACCCGCGCCCGTCGTGTCGCCCACGCCGTTCGTGACCTGGATGATCGGCGGCGCAAGATAGCCCGCTCCGCCCGTGAACGAGCTGATGCTGGTGACGCCGCTGCCCGCCGGGGCGAGCAACGGTTGAGCGTTGGTGATGGCAAACCCGCCGTTGTTGAGGGTGCCGCCGCCGCCAAAGACATAGGCCCCGTTGACAACATTGATGAAACTGGTGGTGCCGGCCCCCGCCTGCAGCGTGCCCCCGTTGAAGTTCAAGAGGGAGGAGCCCGTCGTTGCCGCATTCGTAACCACCGGCGTGGTCAACACCCCGCCGGTCAGGAGATTGAGGATGCCCGAGCCCCCGCCGGTATTGGCGATAATCACTCCGTTTTTACTGACGGTGGTAACCGAGGCCGTGCCGGAAATGTTAAGAATGCCCGAGCCGGCCTTGCCCACGGCAATATATGGGGTCAAAAAGAGGGTTCCGCCCGTAATTTGTGCCAGGCTCAAGGTATTCGGGCCGGTCACAAAGGAGCCGATTTCTAATCCGCCGGCTCCGATTCCCAAGGACCCGCCCGTCATCACCAATTCGCCAACCTGATTGCCGGTGGTGCTGTTTTGGCCCCGCCCCAACGACAAATAGGTGGAGTTGGTCCAGGTTCCGCCATTCATTAGCAGGGCGCCAAAGCTGCCGGAGTTGCCGCCGTTGCCAAAAAACGCTTGCCCGGTCACATTCACCGTGCCCGAGTTCAGGATGATGACGCCCGCGCCGGTGGATTTCCCAACCGGTATCTCCGGATTGATGCCGCCGGTGGAGTAAACGGTTCCCCCATTGATGGTCAGGATGGCGTTCGCGGCGCCGTCGGCCACATAAATGGGACTCGCATTGGAAATCGAGCCGCCGCTGGCGAGCGTGAGCGCGCCCGCAGCCACCGTGGTGGCGCCGGCATAACTATTGGTGGTCGTGATGGTGAGGCTGCCAGTATTTGATTTTACCAGCGAAGTGGCCCCGCCGATCCAGCCGCTGCCGGTGAAAGTGTAGTTGGAGGCGGAATTCACCGTGATTGACAGGGGAGCCACCTGCGACCCGAGATTCACCGTGGGATTGTTCGATCCCGCCAGCCCAAACGTGACCACGTCGCCCTCCGTAAAACCCAGATCGGCCGTGCCATTGGCATCGCTATCCCAAACAGTATTGCCAGCATTGGTGCTCCAGCGGTTGTTGGTCCCATCGCCAATCCAGCTCAACGTATTGAAAGAAATGGTATAGGTCAAAATCACCTGGCCGGCGTAGCCCGCCCCGCCGGTCTTGGTGGCCGCCCCGCCCGAAAAACCGCCACTGCCGCCGCCGCCCGGACCGCTAAGCGGCGACCTCCCAATGTTAGCTGAGTTATAGCCTACCGCCCCGGGGCCCCCGCCGATCGGCGCGGCCCCCGCATTGGTGCTTATCCCGGGATTTCCGACCGAACCTGTTCCCGCACTGCTCCCGCCCGCGCCACTGCCGGTGCCGAAAACACCCGCCGCACCGTTCCCGCCCAAATAGATCGCACTACCGCCGATGCTTCCGGCTGGGCACGGCCCATTCGTCCCGCCGACGCCAGCAGCCCCGCCACCTCCAGCCCCGCCACCTTTGGCCAATACGACCACCGCTGGCGTGGCGTTGGAGAACCACGTGTCACCGCCCGCACCCCCGGGGCTGGTATTAACGGCTCCCCCCGCACCAGCCGCCCCCACTTGAAGGTAATAGGTGGTGCCAGCAGTCACCGCGTAAGCATTGGTCCGGGCATACGCGCCGCCGGCGCCCCCGCCGCCACAGTTACCCAGGCCACTGACGGTTCCACCGCCGCCGCCGCCGCCCCCCCAGCATTCCACCTGCACGGCAGTGACGCCGGCTGGACAGACCCAGGTAAAACTGCCAGCGACGCTATTGGTTACTTTAATCGTAATGGCCGCCTGGGCCGGCTGGCCACCGGCCAGGAGCAGGGCGCCGAGCGCCAAGCCAGCCGGCACTAAACGGGTTGGGCAAACCGCTGCCAGCCAGGAGGGACCGCGCAAGGAGGGGAGGGTTACTTTCATGGGGATTTGACTGTTTAGGTTTGAGGAATTGGGGGCGGATTTAAATTCACAATGGAAAGCATAAACCGGAATAGGGTTCGGCCAGCCGCAGTCAGACGCAGGGGATAACCGCTCATGCATCAAACCGGTTGAATGGGTTGCGGGCGATCAGGCCAAGCCGCAAGACGCTTTGGGTGGTCATTTGGGTATTGATGTTTAAGCGCAAAAATCGCGATGCGCACGTCTGGGTGGCTTGGAAAATACGGTTTACCTCGACTCCAAGCAATGGTCCAAAGCGACTATGCCTCATCTTTGCCCAACCTTGCCAAATCTCATCCGCCCCGAGCCAAAAGCATTGTTTCCCGAGGTTTTTTTTCAAGCCCACGGGACCCTAATCCGGTCAAGCCGTCTGGCGCCATGGGCGACCCGGCGGGCCGGAGCCAAGCCCGGCGGAATCGACGAGGTTCAGCGACGAGCTTCCATTTTCCGTCCAGCACCCCGCGATTTCCCCAGGGTGACGGTCCAAAAGCGCAGCGCGCGGTCCCTACCACCCGTAGGCGGGCTCGGGGGACGACGGCGCAGCGCGCCGGCTCTACCATTTAAAGTTGACCACCAAGGACACCAAAAACCAATGGGTAGAGCGCTCCGCATTAGTTCCCAGTCCCGGACGGCGCAGCGCGACCGTCCCTACCCCCCGATAAACCCGAATTCCGAAATGGCAATGCGCCCGCCCTCGGGAGCTTCGGGCGCGTGGGAATTGAGCGGGCCGAGATCAAGGGGAACCGCCATATAACCTTGAACGGCGGCTTATTTCGGTTTAACCTAAACTTCTGCTGAAGTTGTCATTCGCAGAGTGCCGCTGGTGTTTGGGTCGGCGCGTGGCCCGTTTAATCGTATATTGCGATGGTGAAAATGATTCATTTGCTGGAGTGCGCGCTGCTGTGCTTCGGAATCAGTTGGGGCGTCATTGCCCTGACGCTGCAGGTTTGCCAGCGCCGCTGGCTGACCGCCCGGCCGGCGGATTTTCATCATCACGCCCCCGAGCCCAATGCCGCCCCGGTGCCGCGCTATGGCGGCATTGCCCTGGCGGTGGCTTTCACCGCGGTCATCTGCCTGCCCATCGAGACCCTGTTCGGGACTCCGTTGACGCCCATTCGCTGGGTGATCGCCGGCACGGCCCTGGCCATGTTTGGGCTGGGCCTCTGGGACGACCTGCATCCCGTGGGCGCCAAAGTCAAACTCGCCGGCCAGATTCTGATTGCCAGCCTCGCCTATTCTGGGGGCTTGGAGATTGAACTCTTCAAAATCCCCCTCGTCGGCCAGGTGGTTTCCTTGGGCCTGTTCGCCTATCCGGTCACGGTGCTGTGGCTGGTGGCTCTGACTAACCTGATCAACTTGATTGACGGCGTGGACGGCTTGGCTGGCGGCATCTCCCTGATGCTGATGGTGCTGCTCGCGGCGGTGGGCGGCGATAGCGGATCGGTGCCGTTTGTGGCGGCGGGCATGGCCGGCGCCCTGGTGGCTTTTCTGCGCTTTAATTTTCCCCCCGCCCGGATTTATCTGGGCGATGGCGGCGCCTTTTTCCTGGGCTTTCTGGTCGGCTGCCTGACCATCCGCAACTCCCATAAGGGCACCGTGGCGGCCGCCCTGATCGCCCCGCTGCTGGTCATGGCGTTGCCCATACTGGACACCACGCTGGCCATCGCGCGGCGGGGGCTGCATGGGCTGCCCCTGTTCCGGCCCGACCGGCGCCACCTGCACCACCGGTTATTGGAGAGCGGGCTCTCGCGCCGGAAGCTGGTGCTCGGGGCTTATTTGGTCACCGCGCTCTTCCTCGCACTCGGGCTGGTGGCGTTCTGGTGGGAGGGCCGCTACATGGCCATCGCCCTGGGCTTGGCCGCGCTGGTGGTGCTGCTGCTCGCCAGCCAGTTCAGCTTCAGCCGCGATTGGTGGGCTGTGGGCCGCGTGGTGGAACGCTCTCTGCTGGCCCGGACGGAAATCCAGTATGCCCTGGCCCAAAGCCGGTGGCTGGCGCTGGAAGGCGCCCGGGGCGCCGACCTGCCCACGCTCGGCGCGGACACCGCGTTTGTCGCCCGCAAACTCGGCTTTGCCGCGCTCCGCATCCGGCTGCAGGGCGCCGAACAAGCCTGGCAGCTCAAACCCGGCGGCTGCGATAAAGAATGCGCCCGCGAGCCGCTGCGGGAACCCAACACCACCCGCCTGATGCACACGGACGCGGGGTGCCAGTGCTACCTTTACCACCACCGCCTGCCGGGCCACGGCGACTGCTGGATCGAACTGCAATCTCCCGATCTGGCCGGCGAACCCGCGGACGGGCCGGGTGGCCCGCGCCTGACCTGTCACACCAAATTGGGCATCGTGGCCGAAGTGCTGGCGGAAGCCTGGGCCAAATCCGTGGCCGATTGGGCCCGCCTCAGCGGCCGCCCGCTGCACGTGCCCGAGACCACTGAACCAAACCTGAGACCGGAGACCGGAAACTTGAAACCTGAAACCTGAGACCGGAGACCTGAAAGCGGGGAGCGGGGAGCGGAAACTTGAAACTTGAAACTTGAGACCTGAGACCGGAAACGTTCAACATTCAACATTCAACGCTCAACATTCAACGTCCAAGGTCCAAGGTCCAAGGTTGCCCGGTGAAGTAAGCCCGGAGGAGTAACGGGAAGACTTCACGGGCCAAGCGAACTTCACGGGCCGAGGCGGATTCCACAGGTCAAGGGAACTTCACGGGGCAAAGCGGGTGGACTTTTAACGAAAGGTTTCGATAACCAAGCCGCTGCCTTCGATGATGCTTTTGAGGGTGCCAATGGGGATCGGTCTATTTCCGTGCATAGCCACAATGACTTGACGGCCATTTTCATGTCGCCATTTCTGATGGCTGCCCGCTTGGCCGACCATCACAAAACCATGCCGTCGGAGCACTTTGACAACTTCCTTGGCGTTACAGACTGGAAACCGGCGGCTCACGGCACGGCTAGTTCCATCAATTTTGCGCCCTTGCTTATTTTCACAGGTGATGGTTCAAACCACAAAGCCAGCGCTTCTTTGGCATTGGCAATCGCCTCGGCTTCGGTATCGCCGGCGGTGGCGCATCCGGGCAATTCCGGAAACACCGCGGACCAACGTTCCACTTCAGGATCAAATTCAACCAACAGGCGCAATTTCATGTTCAAAAGATAGGCTTAACCATTCAATGAATCAAGTTGGGCGTGCCAAGTTGCGCCGGCAGCGCAAGCGAGCGCGGGGTCCAGCCAGGGCATGGTTTTCTCCCAATCCCCCCCCGCCCCGGACGGCGCAGCGCGACCGTCCCTACCTCGTGATCTGATGGCGGACGTCGAGGGGCAAAGTCAGGGTTTCGGTGTTTCGGTGCTTCGGTGGACCGGTGCTTCAGTAGCAGAAGGATTCGTGGCAATTAATCATGCTCCCGAGCAGACGGTCAACCTGCGCCAGTTCATTCATAAGCTTGCCGTGTTCGATCGAGGTGACCTGCGCACAAGCGAGCGCGGGGTCCAGCCAGGGCATGGTTTTCTCCCAATTCCCCCCCCCGCCCCGGACGGCGCAGCGCGACCGTCCCTACCGCGACGATGGGCCCACCGGCTCGCGGGGACGCTCGCCCCACCCTACAGCTGAAATACTGGTTTGACGCGAAGGGCGCGAAGAGGCGCGCCCTGAGACCGGAGACCTGAGACCTGAGACCGGAAACTTGAAACTTGAAGGTTGAAATGGGGAAGCGGGGAGCGCGGAGCTTGGAGAGAGGAGGCTCATTTTTAAAGGCTGAGACCTGAGACTGGAAAGGGCTCCCGGTCCTCACGGGGACGGCACGAGGATTTGTTCCAGCAATTGTTGCACGGCCGCCCGCGCCGCGGTTTCATTGGCCACGCCGGATACGGCCAGCTCCAGCGAACGCTGGCCCGCATTGCGCTCGCCCGCCAGCACCGGCGCCAGCCGCCCGGCGCGGGTGAGAATGCGGGTGGAAAAATCCCGCGTGGCCGCCCGATCCTCCCACAGGCAATACGCCACAAACACCGGCGACGCCGTGTCGGTCAATTGATAAAACCGGAAGGGAAGTTTCAAACCATGCACCGGCAGCTCCACCAGGGCGTCCCCGCCGCTGAGCTGGTGGCCGGCGGCGGCCAGGCAGATTTCCGGCGTGTGATTCTGCGCCAGCCGCACCGCCGCCCGGCCGGGGTTCCATTGCAGAAACGTCACCTGCCAGTTCAGGCCCGCCTCCTGCCAGACCGCATTTCGCCCGGTATCGTAGCGGAGAATCTCCCGGGTGACCGGCGCAAACGCCAAATCCTTGAAGGTGCCCTCCGCCACCGGCCAGGCCACCTGCCACGTGACCGGGGCCGGCAACCGCGCCTCATGCCAGCGATACCAGCCCTCCACGCCGAGCTCCACCAGCACGAGCCAGGCGGTCAGGGCCAGGGCAGAGTGCGGAAGACGGAAGGCGGAAGGCCGACCCGGTGAAGTAGCTTCGCCTTCACGGGCCCAGGAGACTGGAGGCTGGAGGGCGGAGGGCGGAGGGGTTTCGGTGCTTCGGGGTTTCGGTGCTTCAGGGTTTCGGCCAACGGCGGGTTGGAAAACCTGCCCGACCACCCCGGCTCCGCCCCGGGCGCCCCGCGCCAGCCAGACGCCCGCGCCCCACAGGCCGCAGAAGCAGCCCAGCAGAATGATCACCCCCGTGGGATCATGCCATTGGGCGATGGCGGGAACCCCTTGGCTCGCCGCCACCCAGACGAGCACCGTCTGCCGCACCAGATTCAACAGCACCGCCAGGGCGAACCCGACGAAGCAAAGCGCCCATCGGCGGAAGCCGGACAACCGATAAAACTCGCCCAAGAACAGGGAAATCATCAGGGTGGCCTGAAAGGAACGGATGCCGCTGCACGCCTCGTCAATGCCCACCTGCCCCGTGGCCACCTCGATGACATTCCCGTGCGGCACGGTGGGAATCCCGCACCAGCCCGCCAGCTCGCACGTCGCCTGCACATCCAGCCGCGTCAAACCCTGGATCAGGAAATTTTCCAGCCCGGTCGGCCACGGCACGGCCACCAAAAAGAAGCCAAGGGGAAAAACAAAATCGGCCCAGTGAAGAGAAAAGGCAGACTTCACGGGCCAAGGAAACTTGAGACCTGAGACCTGAAAGCGGGGAGCGGAGAGCGGGGAGCGGAGAGCAGGGACCCGGCTCGCGGGGACACTCGCCCCACCGTTGCTAGTTGCGGGTTGCGGGTTGCGGGCGGCTGCCTGCTGAAAAAGCCACAGCCAGCCAAGGGTGAGGCCCACCACCTCCAGCGCGAGCGCCCAACTGATCAGGCGCCAGCCCGGATTGGCCTCCTGGATCAGGCGGGCGGGCAAGTAGAGCAAGGCGAGCAGCCAACAGAACAGCGGGAAGAGGGGAGCGGGGAGCGGGGAGCCGGGAGCCGGGAGCCGGGAGCGGGCGTTGCGGGCGAGCAGGAAGAGGCAGAGGAACGGGACGGCCCAGCCGTAGCTGTATTGCGGATTGACCGTCCACTCCACGCGGAGGTCGTTGAGGAGCACCCCCCACAGCCAGGCCAGGGGCGCCAGCCAAAGGGCTGAGCGAAAACCTGAAACGCTGAAACGCTGAAACACTGAAATCATGGTTCAAACATTCTGCAAAAAATTGACCTGCTGGAAAGATGAAAACCTGAAATCACCCTTCACCCTTTCTGAGCTTTGAGACCATTTCAATCAAAAGCTGAAAAACTGAAATGCTGACTTTCTGAGATCAGGTGCCGTTCTTTCTGAGCTTCGACACCATCGTCGTGAAGAT
>CAIMLG010000009.1 GCA_903842235.1 uncultured Verrucomicrobia subdivision 3 bacterium | reverse complement strand
TCCTCCACCGTCATCGTGCCGAGAATCGCGCGCAAGTGACCTTCCAGCGTCTGCATGGCGATGTTCTTGATGTCCTCCACGCTTTTGCTCAAAAACTGTTCCGCCGCCGTGGCGATAGAGATGTCATCGCCCTTGACCTTGATCTGCGCCACGCCGTCCACCTTCACCGGCACGCCTTTGCTGGTGTAAACTTCCGGCGTCTGGACATCGATCGTCAGCAGTTCCAGCGACAGCACGTCCACCTTCTCCTTCACCGGGATGACGAAGGTGCCGCCGCCCTTGACCACGCGGAAGCCCACCTCGCGCACGTTGCCGTCCGGGTCGGTGAGCCGGCGTTTGCTGCCGGAAATGATGAGCACCTGGTTCGGGCCGGCCTTGGTGTAGCGGCTCGCCCAGATGAGGACGAAAACGAACAGGACAAAGATCACCGCGCCGACGCCGCCGACGACGGTCAGCCACGGAATTTCTGCCAGGAAGGGAGTGAGGTTCATATCTATGAGGTGAGGTTTTGGTTTTAGTTTAAATCAATTGGCTGCTTCCACGAAATACTGGGTGCCGACGATGCGGGTGATCTTCACTGTCCGGCCCGACGCGATGGCATGGCCGTTTTCCGCCCGGGCCGGCGCGCTGTAACGCGAGCCGCCGAAGACATAGGAGATTTCGCCCACACCGCTTTCGGGGATGGGCGAGGCCAGCACCGCCGAGGTGCCCACCAGCTGGCCCACGCGCGCCTCGCTGGAACCCTGCATCTTGCCGAAAATCTTGTTCATCAGCCACAGCACGCCCAAAGACGCCACCAGGGCGATGATGAAGGCGACCGGCGCATTGAGCCACACGCTGCTCGTCGCCGGAATCTGCGAAAGAATCAGGCCGAACGCCCCGAACGCCGTCATGAAACTGGCCAGAATCGTGGGGCTGAAAAACGTGACGCCGGGCACGCCATCCGAGCTGAAGCCGGCATCCGCGTGACCGCCCGTGCCGATGTCACCGTGGCCGCCGAACAGATGGCCGAAGAACGCGCTGACGACCGTGAACATCAGACCCAGCACCAGACAGATTGCGTAGATAATCATAAGCCCGCTCCGTGTTAATTTGGTTTGCCGATTAGACCACTAAACCCGCCGCCATAGCAAGCCGGAAGGGAAAGACGATGTGGTCCGCGCCCGTTCATGCCTCCATCAAACCGCAATTCCCCGTCCCCGGCACTGATAATTTTGAGGAAAAATTGGAATCGGCCATGATCTGTATCTGCTCCTGCGTGGGTGGATTGATGACCGTCATGTTCAGCAGTCCCGCCACCATTGCCAGCAGTCCCGCCGCCATTGCCAGCAGTCCCGTCACCATTGCCAGCAATCCCGCCGCCATTGCCGGCAATCTGGCGACCGGAGACGTCAAAAATGGCTCAAAATGCGGCAAAAACGCGGAAAAACACCCTTTTCCCGCCAGGAATGGTCAAAAAGAGACAGTTTGAGGGATTGGAAACCAACGCAAGGTCGCAAGAAAGCCAAGGCGCGGCGCCGGTTTCGCGCTGGGCGCGTCTGCGGTTTTACTTTTTCCGATTCTTTTTGTGAAGCCGCT
>CAIMLG010000008.1 GCA_903842235.1 uncultured Verrucomicrobia subdivision 3 bacterium | reverse complement strand
TTTCCGTCAGCCAGCCTTTCTTTTCTTAAAAGCTGTCTTTGCTTTTTCGGGCCGTTGCGGGCGGCGTCCAAGGTGCCATTCGTGCCTGTCATTTCAGTCGTTGGTTCGGATGCCTCCCTCCCTTGCGGGCGGTGATCCGTTCAGTCACCCATCTGGTTCCAGCGTGTCGCGTCCGGTCTGGGTGCCAGACCAGCCTGCCGCATGCGGACTTTCATCCACGCACAGCGCACGCCCTCCTCCCGGCGTTCCGGGAGCCAGAAAACCTTCAGTGCCAAACCGGGTTCATTCAGTGGTCATGACTTGGGGCTCGCACCGCCTTGCGGCCGTGCGTCCAACCTGTCGCAGACTCCCGGCTTGGTCGAATCACCATAATCTTTTGCCTTGGGCCTTTTCCGCTTCAGCGGTTTTTGGGCTGGGGTGGGGGGAGACCCGCCGTGCCCATTCAGTTCTGATGGCTCTTATGTCCAGACCCCTTCGCTGGTTCACGACTGGTCTCCCCGAAAGCTTTCTCTTTTCCCGTAAAGGGGTCGGTTCTTGACTATGCCCACTCCCGGCCGTAGCGTCGGGGCATGGCTCGCAAATTACGCGTGGAATATGAAGGCGCGATTTACCATGTGATGAATCGTGGCGACCGGCGGGAGTTGATCTTTCTGGATGATCCAGATCGGGAACGCTTCCTGACCACCTTGGGCGAAGCCTGCACCAAGACCGGCTGGCAAGTTCACGCGCTCTGCCTGATGCCCAATCACTTTCATCTGGTGGTGGAGACACCGCAGCCCAACCTGGTGGCGGGCATGAAATGGTGGCTGGGCACTTACACGGCGCGCTTCAATCGGCGGCACAAATTCTTCGGGCACCTCTTCAGCGGTCGCTACAAGTCCTTGATCGTGGACGGCAGCGGCACCGGTTATCTCAAGACGGTATGTGATTATGTGCATTTGAATCCCGCGCGCGCCAAGCTGCTGACGCCGGAACAGCCGTTGAGCTCGTATGCGTGGAGTAGTTGGCCAGAATATTTGAAAAGCCCGGCGAAACGATGGCCGTGGTTGCGCGTGGATCGCTTGCTGGGCGAATACCGGATTCCCCAGGACAGCACGGCGGGCCGGCGGTATCTGGCGGCCCAACTGGCACTGCGCCGGGCGGCGGAGACGGACGCGGATTATCGCCCGTTGCGACGCGGTTGGTGCTTGGGGAACGAGGCGTTTCGCAAGGAATTGCTGGGGCAGATGGCGGAGCGCCTGGGGCCGGAGCATTACGGCGAGGAGCGGTCCGCCAGCGTGGCCGAGCAGGCGGAGCAACGGATTGCGGCGGGCTTGAAACGGGCGCGCTGGACGGAGGCGGACTTGGGGCGGCAGCGCAAAGGCCATCCGGTGAAGGTGCGACTGGCGCAGCAATTGCGGAAACACACCACGCTGACGGTGGGGCAAATCGCAGAACGATTGCGGATGGGCAGTCGGGGTTACGCGGTGCGGCTGTTGTGGCAGGCGGGCCGTAAACCGACGCTCCCCGGCCCCGGCAAAAACCTCACCCGCCCCGGCGCCATCAGTTGAACCCGCCCGGCAGTTTGTTATTTTAGAGCACGGCCCGCATCACCGCCGGTTTCGGCGGCTGCATGCTGCGCCCAGGGGCCCAGCCGGGCACGCAGTTCAGCTCCAGTCGCAGTTCCTCCCGGTCGCCCTTGCCCGGGTCATCTTGGAAACCGGCCGCGCGCAGCGCCGCCGGGTCCTGCCGTGCCATGGCCCGCCATTCATGATACGTCTGCGTGACGCCCGCCGGAAACCGGCGTTGCGCCAGTTGGGCGTCAATCTGCGGCCCCAGCTTGAAATCTTCCCGTGCGCTTTCGCCCCATTGCATGAACGAATCCAACAGCCCCGGCCAGCGTTGCCCCGTCTGGTCCTCGCTCGCTCGCGCCGCCGCCTCAAACAACAGCCGCAGCGTATCCAGGCAATGCTCCAGCCGCCGCCCGGCCGCCGCTTCCGTTAAGCCCAGTTCGGTTTGCTGGTGCCGTTCGAAATCCGCCTTCGTGTAAAAATGCGCGTCCGCCGCCGCGCTGAACGGCACGCTGACGCCCAGCCGCAGCGTCCGGCCGTCCACCCCCGTCGCCAGCGCAATCCGCCGCGCAAACGTCTCCGATAACTCATTCCGCCCCGTCTCCCAGCTCACCACCGCATCCTTCGACGCCCCGATCATCACCGCAAATTCCGCCTGCGTTAATCCGATGATCTTTCGCAGCGCCCGCACGGCTTCGTTACGTTGAATTATTTTCATGGTTAGAGAGTGATAAAATCTACAATAAAAATACTTGCCAAGTCAATCGAAACGATTTATTTATACGAGTGTTGTTAAGTCTACGACATTTAACTGAAAGGTTTGACCATGAATTATCTCGCATCTGCTCCTGTTGCCGATCCTCCACCGGCCGCCCCTAACCCGCCGCCGGTCACGGACCTTTTTCCCCGGCATGTCGGCGAAACCCCGCGCGCTTTCAGCGCTTTCTGCGCCTTCTTTCAGCTCGGGCAAACCCGTTCCGTCCAGGCCGTGGCGGACCAGCTTGGCGAAAATCCGGGGACCGTTAGGAATTGGTCCGCCAAATTTGATTGGTCGGGGCGCATCCAGACTTACAACGCCGGCCTCTTGGAAACAGGCGCCCGCGCTCAGGCCACCCTCCAGCTCCGTCAGGCCGCCGATTGGCACCGCCGCCTTGACCTGTTCCGCGAACAGGAATGGGATGCCGCTCAAAAACTGATCGTCGCCGCCCAATGCTTCCTCGAATCCTTCGGCGACGACGACTTGCACCGGATGAACCTCGCCCAGGTCTCCCGCGCCTTGAAAATCTCCTCGGTCATCGCCCGCTCGGCCATCGCCGGGGCCGAGCTGCCCGCGTCGCCGGATGCGGAGTCCCCGCTCCAGCAGCAGCTCCTCAATGCCGTCAAACGCCTTTACGGTCCAGACTCGTCCGCCGCCGCCCCGGTGGCTTCGCCTTCGGTGCCGCCGAAACCCAACACCACCACCAACTAGAAAAAAAACCTATGAGTGAACCCTTCGATCCCCTGCAATATGCCGCCGCCGGCCGCGCCGCCGGCTGCCCCGCCGACCAGATGGAAAATTTCATCCGGGCCGGCCAGCTCCTCCAGCCGCGCCAGCTCGCCGCCAGCGCCGCCGCCCGCCTCTGCGATCAACCGGCAGGGCCCACCGCCATCGGCTATGGGGGCGCCCGGGGCGGCGGCAAATCCCACTGGCTCGTCGCCCAGTTGGGGGCCGACGATTGCCAGCGCATCCCCGGGCTCACCTGCCTTCTCCTCCGCCAGAGCGGCAAATCCAACCTCGAGAATTTTGAAAACCTCCGCCAGCGCATCTTTTCCACCCTCCGGCACACCTTCAATGCCTCGCGGGGCATCCTCACGTTCGAGAATGGCTCCCGCATTATCGTCCGCCACTATCAGCACGAAAAGGAAATCGACGCCTTCCTCGGCATCGAATACGACGTCATCGGCATCGAGGAGGCCACCACCCTCACCGCCCGGAAATACCAGAACATTCTCACCTGCCTCCGCACCTCCAAACCCAACTGGCGCCCGCGCCTCTACGCCACCACCAACCCCGGCGGCGTCGGACATGAATGGTTTCGCCACACCTTTGTCTTGCCCCATGAGCGCGGGGCCGAGTCCGCCACCCGCTTTATTCCGGCCCGCGTGGAGCACAACCGGTTCATCAATCCGGAATACCACGCCATTCTCGACCAGTGCACCGGCTGGCAACGGGCGGCCTGGCGCGATGGCGATTGGCATATCGCCTCCGGCCAGTTCTTCAATACCTTCCGCCCCGACGTCCATGTCCTCCAGGATTTCGACCGGCATAATTACCAAATCACCGAGTGGGTCGCCGGCATGGATTATGGCTTCACCCATTTCACCGTCGTCCTGCTCGCCGCCCGCGATGATCAGGACAATCTCTACATCGTGGATGAGCACGCCGAACGGAACTGGATTCCGCAGCGTCATGCTCAGGCCATCAAGGCCATGTGCCAGCGTAACCAGATCTTTGCCTGCCTGCCGGGCTCTCCCGAATACCGGATGCACCGCCCCACCGCCCCCTGGCTGCTCCGCCAGATCTCCGCCGGCGGCGATCTGTTCAGCACCCAGTTCAATGGCAGCAACCTCGCCAAACAGTTCGCCGAATTCGGCCTTCGCATCAAGCTGGCCAATACCCACCGGGTGCCGGGCTGGGCGGAAATCCAATCCCGCCTCGGCGACCCTGCCGTCGGCATCAAACCCACGCTCTTTATCCATGAGCGCTGCAAACATCTCCTCGATTGCCTCCCCTTCCTCCAGCACGATCCCGACCACCCCGCCGACGTGCTCAAAACCAACGTCAACGAGGAGGGCCTCGGCGGCGACGATGCCGCCGACGCCCTCCGCTACCTCGTCGCCACCCGCATCCCGTGGTGCGGGGTCAAAAAACTCCACGGCTTTTAGCTTCCATGCCCCTTTGTAGCAAACTTGAATTTGAACGCCCCGCTGCCGGCGGGCGCCCCCTCATCCCGGCCTTTTCCGGTCGGGGTGGCCGGAGGCCGGCTGAGGGGAAAACGACTTGCCAGCATCGTTCCCGGCCAGCATCTCGGCCAAGCAACGTCATCAAAAATCTGTTTTATGTCATCGGATGTCATCCCATGTCATCGGCTGTCATCTCGGTCGCCGCCGGATCCGGCGGCGCGGTCTCCGGCGGTGGCCGGCCGGGTTCCTGGCCTCGCTGCGCGTCTGAGGTTGGTGGTCGAAGCGCACCGGGAACCTGCCCGCCGATCCCGGCGTCCTTTCGCGGCCATCCGATTTCGCGGCTTGGGCGGGTTTTGGGGTGGCCGCGCCGCGTTGCGTTTGACGCTGGCCGCCGGGCGTTCTACTTTCCCCGCGTGTTCGAACTCGTTTCCGATTACGCGCCCGCCGGCGACCAGCCGCAGGCCATTGCCAAGCTGACCGCCGGCCTGGTCGCCGGCGTGAAGCATCAGACGCTGCTGGGCGTCACCGGTTCCGGCAAGACCTTCACTGTGGCGAACGTCATCCGCAACGTCAACAAGCCCACGCTCGTCATTTCGCACAACAAGACGCTCGCCGCCCAGCTCTACGCCGAGTTCAAAAGCTTTTTTCCCAACAACGCCGTCGAATACTTCGTCAGCTATTTCGATTTCTACCAGCCCGAAGCCTACATCCCGCGCACCGACACGTTCATCGAAAAAGATTCCAGCGTGAACGATGACATCGAGCGGATGCGCCTTTCCACGATGGCCTCGCTGTTCACGCGGCGCGACGTGATTGTTATCGCCAGCGTATCGTGCATTTACGGCATCGGCAGCAAGGAGGATTACGCCGCGATGGTGATTCCCGTGCGCGTCGGCCTGGAATTATCGCGCGAACAATTTCTATCGCGCATGGTGGATTTGCAATATTCGCGCAATGACCTCGCCTTCGAGCGCGGCAATTTCCGCGTGCGCGGCGACACCGTGGAAGTCTGGCCCGCCGGCCGCGAAGACGGCTTGCGCATCGAGTTCTTCGGCGACGTGATCGAAAAACTCACCCGCTTCGAGCCGCTGACCGGCAAAAAGATTGAAGCCCTCCAGGCCAACATGATGTTCCCCGCGAAACAGTTCGTGACCACCGGCGACAAGCTGAAGCGCGCCTTGCTGGCCATTCGCGAGGAACTGGGCATCCGCATCGCCGAATTTGAGCGCGACGGCAAGCTGCTCGAAGCCCAGCGCATCAAGATGCGCACGGAGTTCGATCTGGAAATGATGGAGGAGATGGGCTTCTGCTCCGGCATCGAGAATTATTCCCGCCACATCGCCAACCGTCCGCCCGGCTCGCGCCCAACCACGCTGTTCGATTTTTTTCCCGATGATTACTTGCTGGTGATTGACGAGTCGCACGTCACCGTTTCGCAGATCGGCGGCATGTATGAAGGCGACAAATCACGCAAGACCGTTTTGGTGGATCACGGCTTTCGTTTGCCGAGCGCACTGGACAACCGGCCGCTGAACTTTCTGGAATTCCAAGGCCTGCAAAACCAAACGCTCTACGCCAGCGCCACGCCCGCACCGCGCGAGATCGGCTGGAGCCGCGCGAGTGCTGGCGCTGGAGTTCAAGCTTCAGCTTGTTCCCCGGACACGCTAAAGCGTGAACTCCAACCCGGCGTCGTGGAGCTCGTCGTCCGCCCCACTGGCCTGATTGACCCCAAAGTCACCGTCAAGCCGCTCAAGGGGCAGATTGATGATCTAATGGAAGAGGTCCGTAAACGCAGCGATCTAAAAGAGCGCACGCTCGTCACGACCTTGACCAAGCGCACGGCGGAGGAACTCACCGATTACCTGCGCGACATTGGCATCCGCGTGCAATATCTCCACAGCGACATCGGGGCCATTGAGCGGGTGGAAATCCTGCGCGCCCTGCGCAAAGGCGAGTTCGATGTGCTCGTTGGCATCAACCTGCTGCGCGAAGGTCTCGACTTGCCCGAAGTTTCGCTCGTGGCCATTCTCGATGCGGACAAGGAAGGCTTTCTCCGCAGCGAAACCAGCCTGATCCAGACCGCCGGCCGCGCCGCGCGCCATCTGAATGGCGAAGTCATTCTCTATGCTGACGTGATGACCAACAGCATCAAAAAGTTTCTCGCCATCACCGAGCAACGCCGCGCCCGCCAGATCGCCTACAACACCGAACACGGCATCACCCCGCGCAGCGTGAGCCGCGCCGTGGAGGAGAGCCTGGCCGTGCAGGAGGATCAGCACGCAGCCGCCGTCGGGCTGCTGCGCGAAACCACCACCGACCTGGACGTGACGGAAACCATCCGCGAACTGGAAGGGGAAATGCTCCAAGCCGCCGAAGATTTGCAGTTTGAAAAGGCCGCCCTGCGGCGCGATCAAATCAAGGAATTGAAGCGCATGATTGACGGCGGCCCGCCGGAGGCCAAACCGACCAGCTATCGCAAATCGTCCAAACGGCGGAACTCGTCTGGGGGCGGCCAGAAAACCGGCCGGCGCTCGGAAAACCCGTTTTAGCCGGAGCCATCACATGAGTTTCACCCCACCCGATTCCGCGCACCGCCCGGCTTTCTCTTTTGGGGGCGTGGTGGAAGTCATCGGCGCTCTTCTCGGGGCTGCAACCTTGGCCGGTTTTCTGGCGCGGCTCTGGTGGGTATTTGAACTAGCCACTCACTTTCGCCCGCACCTAGCGCTGGGCCTGGCCGTTCTAACCGTCGTTTGGCTGGTGCAGCGACGTTGGTGGCGGGCGGCCATCGGCAGCGCCTTGGCCCTGTTGAATGCCCTGCTGGTTTTAGCCGCGATTTGGCCGACCCGCTCACCCGGCACCCCTTCCGGAACCCCCTTGCGCCTGGTCAGCCTGAATGTCCACACGGACAATCAAAACCACGCTGCGGCGCTAAAATTTCTTCAGAATGCGGAGGCGGATGTGATTCTAGTGATGGAAGTAAATGACACTTGGCTGGAGGCCCTGCAACCGCTTCGCGCCCGCTATCCGGCGGTCGTTGCCCAGCCCCGCGAGGATAATTTTGGCATCGCCCTCTACAGCCGCCTCCCATTGACGAACAGCGCGATCCTCGAACTCGGCTCGGCCGCGGTGCCTTCCCTGGCCACCACCCTGACCGTGGGCGGCCAACCGGTCTGGCTGCTGGGCACCCATCCCCTGCCGCCCGGTTCCGCCGCCTACGCCCGGCGGCGCAATGAGCAGCTGCAGCAAATCGCCGCGCTGGTTCGCCGCCAAACCCCGCCGGTGATTGTGCTGGGCGACCTGAATTGCACGCCGTGGAGCCCCGATTTCCGCGAGCTCCGGCGCGCCAGCGGTTTAAAGAACGCTGCCGCCCGGTGCGGACTGGTCGGATCGTGGCCGGCAGCATTCCCCTTCGGTCGCCTTCCGCTGGATCACGGCTTAGTTTCGCCGGCGATTCGCGTTCTGGATAAACAAACGGGGCCGCCGGTAGGCAGCGACCATTTACCCCTGATAATCGACTTGATCATTCCCGCCCAAACGGGACGCCGGAGCAATCCGGCTCCCGATCGCGAAACCGAAGCCAGCCGGCCGCCGCCGCCGGTCAACCCGCCCGGACCAGCTCCGCTTGTCGAGCTTTTGCGTTTGCCTTGTTTCGCCGGGCGCGTTAGCCTTCGCGTTCACTTTTAATATGATTGGAACAATTCGCAAACATTCGGCCGTGCTCTGGTGGAGCATTATTCCCCTCACAATTATTTCTTTTGTGGTGTTCATGGGTTCCGGCCCCGGACGCAGCGGCGGCCGACGCAACGGCGGTTACGGCACCATTTACGGCCAGGACATCACGGGCGAAGCCTTTGCGCAGGCGCAGCGGGAATACATTCTTTACTACTGGCTGCGCAACGGGGTCACGCCGGAAAAAAGCCCGAACTTTAAGCGCGAAGACCTGAACCGCGAAACTTACCTGCGCCTGCTGCTAACCCGCAAGGCGAAGAGCCTGGGCATTCACGTCAACTATGAAGCCATTAAAGCCGCGGCAGTGGACCTGCTCAAATCGCTCGGGCGCAATGGTCAGTCGATGCCGATGGAACAATTCCTCGACCTGCTGGCCCGCCAAGGACTCAACGATGGCGACCTGCAGCGATTTCTCCGCAATGACCTGATCATCCAGCAATTGGTTCAGACGCTGGGTTTGTCCGGCACGCTCGTATCGCCGCAGGATGCCGGCCAGATTTACGATCGGGAAAATCAGGAGATTTCCGCCCAAGCCGTGGTCTTTGCCACGTCGAATTATCTGGCACAGGTCACCGTCACCCCCGACGCCGTCGCGCAATTTTACACCAACAATCTGGCCGCCTATCGCGAACCCGACCGCGTGCAGGTGACTTACGTCGCCTTTGAAGTGTCGAATTATCTCGCCCAAGCCAAGGCCGAATGGGCGAAGACCAACTTTGAGGAAAACGTTGAGGCCGCCTATCGCCAATATGGTGCGTCCGAGTTCCCCGACGCCAAGACGCCCGAGGAGGCCAAGGCCAAGATCCGCGAAGTGCTCATTCAAAACCGCGCCCAAGCCGATGCCGGCCAGCAGGCCAAGGAATTTACCAGCGCCTTGTTTGGAATGGATCCGGCGAAACCGGAAAACCTCGCTGAGCTGGCGAAGCAAAAAGGCCTGGCGGTTCACGCGACGGCCCCCTTCGATGCCGCCGACGGCCCGCTCAATCTGGAGGTTTCCCAGGCGTTCACCAAGGCCGCTTTCAAGTTGAATGCCGAGGAACCGTTTGCCGGACCGCTGGCCGGAACAAAGGCGATTTTTGTGATTGCCCTGCAAAATCAAATCCTCAGCGCCATCCCGACGCTGGGCCAGATCCGGAACCGGGTCACACAGGACTATCAGGAGCGAGAGGCCACGATGCTGGCCCAGCGCGCAGGGGCCAGCTTCCACCTGATCGTCACCAACCAGATGGCGGCGGGTAAATCCTTCGCTCAGGCGGCCGCCACCAGCGGCTTCACGGCGTTGTTGTTGCCCGCCTTTTCCCTGAACTCCTCCTATCTGCCGGAAGCCAACGCCCTCGGGGGAATGACCCAGTTGAAACAAGCCGCGTTCATGACGCCGGTGGGCCGGGTCAGCAATTTGATCCCCACGGCCGAAGGCGGATTCATCTTGTTCGTCAAGCAGCTCATGCCCGTGGATCTGGCCAAGAAAACGGCGGAATTGACGTCCTACATGGCGCAAATCCGCCGCGCCCGGCAAAACGAGGCGTTTCAAGCCTGGCTGCAACTTGAGGCCAACCGCGAACTGCGCAATACGCCGGTTTACGCCGAACTCACGGGCAGCAAGAGCGGCCAGCCGTGAGCGCGGCCATCAAGCTCTCGTCCCCGGCCACCCGGGAGTTCTGGGAAATTCCGGTGCTCTTCGAGGATGAGCACCTGCTGGCGCTGGACAAGCCGGCCGGCTTGCCGACCGCGCCAGACCCCACGGACGAGCAGCGGCCTTGTCTGATGCGGTTGCTGCATGACGCCATCGCCGCCGCCAAGCCATGGGCGCAGGAACGCCCGTTGACTTACTTGAACAATGCCTACCGGCTGGATGCGGACACGAGCGGCGTCCTGCTGCTGGCCAAAAACCAACCGGCTTTCATTGCTTTGGCCAATCTTTTTGGCTCCAACCAGCCCGTCACCCAATACATCGCGCTGGCCTGGGGCATTCCGCCGGGGGAAGTTTTTGAGGTGGACGCCGCCCTGGCGCTGCATCCCCTGAAAATCGGCGAGATGCGGGTGGACCCGAAAGACGGCAAGAAATCAAAGACCGCGTTTCAAGTGCTGGAGCAGTTTTCCGACTGGGCGCTGGTGCGCTGCTCCCCGCTGACCGACCGGCCCCACCAAATCCGCGTCCACCTGAAACACGCCGGATTCCCGCTGGTGGGGGATGAGCTTTACGGCGGCAAAAAACTTTGGCTCTCGCGGCTCAAAAAGGATTTTCATCTCAAGCCCGGCCGCGAGGAGCGGCCCTTGATGTCCCGCGGGGCGCTGCATGCCGAGGAACTGTCCCTGCCCCATCCGATCACGAGCGAACCGGTGACCATCAAGAGCGATTGGCCGAAAGATTTGAAAGTCGCAGTGAAGTATTTGCGGCAGTATGCCGGGTAGCCGTTACGAAACCGCCCAATTCATGATGGCCTTCTGCACGTGCAGCCGGTTTTCCGCCTCTTCAAAAATGGTGTCCGCGTGCGCCTCCAAGGTTTCCTCGTCAATTTCCTTGCCGCGATACGCCGGCAGGCAGTGCATGACGAGCGCGGCTTTCTTCGCGAGCTTTACCAACGCCGCGTTGATCTGGTAGCCGGTCAAAATCTGAATCCGCTCCTTCGCTTCGGCTTCCTTGCCCATGGAAACCCAGACGTCCGTGTAGAGCACATCCGCGCCTTTCGCGGCGGCCTGGATATCGCTCGTGACGGAGACATTGCCGCCCGCCCGCTTCAGCAGCTCCTTCGCCGGCTGGAAGGGTTTTGGCGAGGCGATGCGGAGTTCAAAGCCGAGTTTGCCCGCCGCCCAGATCCAGGAGTTCGCCACGTTGCACGCGCCGTCACCGATGAACGCGACCGTCTTGCCCTTGATGGCGCCGCGCTTTTCCTGAAATGTAAAAATGTCCGCCAGAATCTGGCACGGATGCTCGTCATCCGTGAGCGCATTGATCGTCGGAATCTTGGCAAACTCCGCGAACTGCTCCACGTCGCTCTGCGCAAAGGTGCGGATCACCGCCCCATGCACCATACGGCCCATGACGCGCGCGGTGTCCTTGATCGGCTCGCCGCGGCCCAACTGAATGTCCACCGCGCTCAAGAACATCGGCTGCCCGCCGAGTTCCCGGATGCCGACCTCGAACGACAGCCGGGTGCGCGTGGACTGCTTGGAAAACATCAGCGCCCAGGTCTGGCCGGCGAGCGGCTGGTGCTGGCGATGGCCGCGTTCGCGTTTGAATACAGCCGTGTCGCGCAGGATTTTACCAAAGTCTGCACCCGGCAAATTTTCCAATTTCAGCAGATGTTTCATGATTCCTATGCTTCTGGGAGATATCGCCCAAAGGATATTATTTACCCGAATCGCGGCGTGGCGTCACTTCAATTTTGCGCGTGGCGGTGATCGCCAGCAAAGGTTCAAGGCGTCGGCTGCACCAGCAGACGAAAGAAACTGCTTCCGCTGGCGGTGGGGGCAGGATTGGTCAGGGTCATGACGGATCCATTCCCCATGAGGCCTGAATCAACCGATGTCCACACCGGCGGAAGACTGGTGGCGGTCTGTAAAAAATATTGTGCCGTCGCCACGGAGGTAAAGCTGATCCGAACATCCGATCCCAAAACGGTCAACTGCGTGATCTGCGGCGTGCCCGCCCAAACGGGATAGCCCAGTTGGAATGGATTGCTCAAGCTGGCGTGGCCAAAAACATCCGCCGCCCGCAGCGTCACGGTCTGCGGCACGGGAGCCGAGACGGCAACAGTGCCCGTGAATGTGCCGCGGACAATGCCGGTTCCAGTGAATCCATTCGTCGTCAGGGAAAGCGGCCCGCTGGAACCATAAGCCGTAAACACGGGCGGGTTCGTATAGCCGGTGAGGGTGACATTGTTCACATCCTTGGCCGTTACCGAGACGCTAAACGGCACGCCACTGGTCTGCGTTGAGCCGATCGTGGAAAAAGCAAAGTGATGCAGGTCATTGTCCCCCACACTCAAGGTCAGGCTGCCGCTGGTGAAATCCGGCAGGCTGGCGGTGACGGTCACCGGCTGGGTCCCGTCCGTCTCGGCGTCGTCCACGATGGTGATGTTGAATAAAATGTTGTTCGACCCGGCGCCCATGGTCACGGTGGCGGGCACGGTCAATTCGGTCGGGTCGCTGGAGGCGAGGTTGACGGCGAGGTTCGAGACCAGCACGCCGCCAACGGTCAAGCGCAAGGCATTGGTGAGGGTGCCCATGCCTTCGGTGAACGGCCCTTGAAACCAGTAACTGATCGTGAACTTGTTGGTTTCATTGTCCAGCAGCGCCACGGTGGCCGTGCCGTCCTGCCAGTTCTGCACATGCGCGGTGACGGTGGCGTATTGCGTTCCGTCGAGCAGATTATCGTCCACCGCATTGGCGGTGAATCCCACTGAGGTCTGGCCGGCGGGTAATGTTACCGAGGCGGGCACGGTGAGTTCCGTTGTATCGCTGGAGGTCAAGGTGATCACTATGTTAGTGTCGGGCGGCGCGCTGAGCGTAACCGTTCCTGCCAGGGGCGCGGATTTTTCTGGTGCGCTCGCAGGCAACGTCACAGTTAGAATGGCGAACTCGTTATCGTAGACTTTCATCGCGGCGGTATTGGTGGCGTAACCGGCGGTGTTTGGCGTGGCGGTGACGCTCGCGGTGCGCGTGCCGTTGAGCAGCGCGTCATCCCAGAATTTCATGTCAAAGGGCACATTGGTCTGTCCCGCCGGCAGCATCACCGTCCCGGGCACGGCCAGCAAATCTGAGTTGTTCACGGTGAGCGCGAACCAGGCATCCACATCGTTAGTCACTGTGCAGGTGACTGCCCCGCTGACGGTGAACGGGCCATCGCCTTCAGTCGCCGCGTCGGGCAGCAGGACGGAGACGGGGTAATAGGCCACCACATTGAAGGGGCTGCTAAATCCAACATGTCCTGCGCCATCCTGAACCTGCAACGTGACGTTGGTAACCACGTTGCTCAGCGTGACCGCGCCAACCCAGACACCGCTTAAAAAATTGCTCAGTGCAGACGGGATGACCACCGCCAGTCCGGGATTTGGCGAGTTGGTGGCCAGCAATTGCGCTGCTGCCGGCGGATTGGTGACCAAGTTGCCAAGGTAATCCACGGCGCGGATCGTGAGGTTGAACGGCACCTTCGCAGCGCGCAGTGGCAGAATCGGGTCGAATGTGAAATGATCAAACCGGCCCGGCACCGTGTCGTCATTGAGAATGGTGGCAACAGCCTGCGTGTTGACAGCTGTGGCGTTGACAATGTTGGTCAGGCGCAGAACGAAGGTTTCGTCCGGCTCATTGATCCTGTCGCCGATCACGCTCACGGATACGGTCGCATTGGTCTGGCCCGGGGGGAAGCTCAACGACCCATTGGTGGCAACATAATCCGAACCCGCCACCGCCGTGCCGTTCGCCGTGGCAAAACTAAAGCTAACCGGTTTGCCGCTCGGAGCCGAAAGCGTGATGGCAAAGGCCAGATTAGTCAGGCCACCATCGCCTTCCACCACCGCTGCGTCACTCAACAGCAGGGTTGGCGGCAAATCATCATCAATGATCGTCGCCACGGCGTTCCCGCCCACGACCATTGCATGGAACGGATTCGTGAGCGGCACGGCAAAGGTCTCGTTGGATTCATTCAGAAAATCGTCCAGCACCGCGACCGCAATGGTCTGATTGGTCACGCCGGGGGCAAAAGTCACAGTGCCGGCGACGGGGAGATAATCCAAGTTCGACACCGCAGTCAGATCCGCCGTGGCAAAATCCACCGTGACCGGGACGTCGTTGGAAGACGACAGCCACACCGTGAAGATCGCGTTGGTGCCACCGGGCGTTTCGGTCACCGTGCCGCCGCTCGCCTGCACCTCTGGCGGCTGGACCTGAATCAGGGTGGTGCGAAGGTTGTTATCGGACACGGGATCGTGTTCGTTGGCCGCGACGGTTGCGACGTTAGTGCAGACTCCTTCACCGGTGGTTCGGGCCAGAATGGTCAGATACCCCACCGCATTGGGAGCCAGATTGGAGAAGGTGCAGGAAACGGTGTTGCCCGCATTGGAGACTGGCGCGCCGCCGGCGGAGGCGGAAACAAATTGAAACTGTGCCGGCAGGATATTGGTCACCAGCACGCCGGTGGCAGGGGACGGGCCGGCATTGTGAACTTCCGTGACCAGCGTCACATTTTCGTAACTGTTCACGCCGCTGCCGACCGGATTAACCGCAGTCACCGGATAGACATCTGCCGAGGGCAGCACGTTGAAGGGCGTGGAACATCCGTAATGGCCATCAAGATCGTAAATCCGGAACATCACATTGGTGGCCAGATCCTGCACGCGGATGATGGGCTGCGGAACGCTCAAGCCAACCCACATCAATTGTTTCAGCGGCGTGACGCGCGGCGCCTCGATGCGGATGTCGTCAATGTAGGCGTAGAGATAACCTTCCCACGCCTCGCGGTAGGTGGTGAGTTTGAGCGTGTAGACGCCGTTGGTTGGCGGCGTGTAAGTGCCTGACATCTTGGTGCGGAGCACCCAACCCGCCACCAAATAATCATATTGTGACCAGCCCGCGCCACCGACATTGGTGCCATTGACGTAAAATTGCGTCTGGATGCCGGCGTATTCCGAGTTGGGCCCTTCATTACTCTCCGCCAGCGAATAGGAAATGTTGTAGGTCACGCCACCCATCAGGTAGGCGGTGCGGGTTAGTCCGTCCACCGGCCCGTAGTTGGGCCGGGTGCGGAACGCCAGGCTGGGAAAGCCGACGACGCCATTGACCATCTCGCCGCCGGTATCGAAGGTCTTCACCTCATAGGGACCATCGCCGTAACCAGGGTAGAGCGGCGTCCAGCCGTTCAAGGTGCCGTCCTCAAAATCCCAGTGATAATTTGTCAGTCCGGAATTCGTGATATCCAGATAGAGCGCCCCGCTGAAACTGGAACCGTTATCCTGATAATCCCGCGCGTAGATGAACGGCGTGATGTAATCATTCAGATAAAGGGTCGCGGGCACGGGGTCGAAGACGAAGTGATGGATTTTTCCGGCGATGCCGGCGTTGTCCACAATCGTCAGCGAACCAACGCTCCCGACCAGGGCGTTGGTCACCTGCGTCAGCGTGAACTGGACGACTTCATTCGATTCCACCAGCGTGTCCCCCAGCACGGAAAGGGTGATGCTCAAATTGGTCTGTCCCGGTTGGAACACAAACGCCACGTTGGTGGCGACATAATCCAACCCGGCGGTGGCAGTCACATCGGCAGTGGAAAACGTGCAACGCACCGGCAATGTGCTCAGGCCGGAAAGCTGGACTGACACTGTCACGTTGGTGGCAAAACGATCGGCCTCGGTGACGGAATAATTGGGAACGCTCAAGACCGGCAACGGGTCGTCATTGAGAATGGTGCCGGTGGCAGTGCGCCGTGCAATGACAGCGTTGGTGGGCGAACTCAAATTCAGGAAGACCGTTTCATCCGTTTCATAAACCGTATCCCCCAGCACGGCCACGGTGACGGTTTGGTTGGTTGTTCCCGGCGAAAACACGACCGTCCCCGAAACCGGATTGAAATCATTCCAAGAAGTCGCCGAGCCCGCCGTGACTTCATAAGCCACTGAAACCGGCACAGCCAGCGGCGATGACAACGTCAGGTTGAAGTTAACCAGATTTGTTCCCGCATTGCCTTCCGGCCAGACGGCATCCGCCACCGATACGGAAGGCGGTGGCACGGTGTTGGCGGGATTCAAGACCTCGGCACTGGCCAGAATGGTGGAGCCCTGCGGCCAATCCTGATAACCGCCGGCCACCAGCACGCGGCCATCCGGCAGCATCGTGGCCGTGTGTCCGGTGCGCGCCTGGTTCAAGGAAGGCGCCGGCGAAAACGAAACGGCCGCCGCATCAAAATACTCCGCCGTGGGCGTCACGATCCCCAGATAGCCCGTGCCGCCCGCCAGCAACGCCCGGCCATCCGGTAGCCCCACGCCGGGACATTCGAAGCGAGAGGTGGTCATCTGCCCGGCTGACACGGACGATTGCGTCTGCGGAGTGTAGAGGTCCGCGTCGAACATCATCAAAACATCATTGCCGCCGGCCAGCAGCACCAGATTGTTGGCCAGGCGCAAAATCGTGGCGAAGGAGCGTTGTTTTAAAAATGTGCCGGCAGGTGTGAATCCATTGGTCACCGGCGAGAACATGTCCGCGTTCGCTCCCGCGTCGTAACCTCCCGCGAGCAACGTCCGGCCATCCGGTAGCGGAATCGAGGCATGATAAACGCGGGAAAAATCCATGCGGCCGACCAGCGTCCAATTCGTCGTGGCAGGATCAAACACCTCGGCGCTCCCCTCGTCCGCATAACCGCCGGTCACCAGCACGCGCCCGTCGGGCAGGCGCGACGCGGCATGATTCCAGCGGGAGACATTGAGCGTGCCTGCGCTGGAAAAGGTTCCCGTGGCCGGATCATAAATTTCCGGCTCCGTGATGAACACCGCGCCCACGATGAGCACGCGGCCGTCGTTCAAGAGTGTGGCAGAGTGCTGATGGCGCGGATGGAGCATGGAGCCGATGAGGGTGAAAGTGCCCGTGGCCGGATCAAACAACTCGGCGGTGTCTGTCAGGCCGTTGGTAGTGCTGCCACCGGTGATCAACACTTTGCCGTTATTAAGCAACGTGGCGGTATGCCACTTGCGCGGCAGGTTCATGCTGCCCACGGATTGAAAGGTGGATGAGAACACGGAAACTGAGTTTGTTGCCCCGGTGTTGGCCGTTTGGGATTCCGTGGTGGAAGTGGCCGCCCAAGCGCGGTTGGTAAGCGTTCCCGGCGACGCGGAAAAGACGGTGATTTGCGCCGTCATGCCTGAACCGGCTGCCAACGTGCCGAGGCTGAAAACCAGATATCCGGTATTGGTGGTAATGGTGCCCTGGGAAGTGGTTGCCGAAAACAAAGTCGCCGCCGGGGGCAGCCAGTTGGTGACAACTACGCCGACCGCCGATGCCGTTCCCGCATTGGTGACGTTAAGACGCCAAATAACCAGCTGATTGACTCCTGCCAGGCTGGCAGGGCCCGCCATGCTCAACCCGAGATCGGGACGGGGAGGAGCGGCAACGGCAGCACCAACAACCCCCAGCCATATCAACAAATGAAGCATCAAACCAAGTCGTGGGGAGTTCATAGAATTGACGCGAGGAAACCTAGCCTATCTGCCAATTAACACAAGCCTCCATGGGGCCACCCCATTACCACCAAAATACGGGCGGGCCCACTAGCGTTTGGCGGCATCCGCCGCCCGCCAGAGATACCACGCCGCCGTGGTGGCGTGCGGCCGCCACTTTTTGCCAAAGGCCAGTAACGCCTTGGGCTTCGGCATTTGACGCTTTTTGTAGGCGAGACGAAAACCGTTACGAACACCGAAATCATCCGCCGGCAGCACATCGGGGCGACCCAGTTGAAAAATCAGCAGCATCTCTACCGTCCAGCGCCCCACGCCCCGCGCTGCGGTGAGCCGCTCAATGATTTCCCTGTCGCTCATTTTTTCGATCTGCCGCGAGGTGGGAATGGTGCCGTCCAAAGTTTTTGCCGCGAGGTCGCGGATGGCCCGGATTTTGGCAAACGAAAAACCACAGGCCCGAATTTGATCATCGGTCACTTTGGCCAAATCTTCCGGTTTGGGAAAGCGGCGCCCGGGGAAAAGCTTTTTAAACCGCGTGAGAATGGTGTTCGCCGCCGTGCCGTTGAGCTGCTGGTGCGCGACGGCTTGGACGAGCGATTGAAACGGCGAGCGCCACGGTTCGGGCTCCAGCCGGCACGGGCCGATCTCAGCGATGAGCTTTTTCATCACTGGATCAACAGCGGAAAGCTGTTTCAGTGCGGCGGCGTTCATTTGGTTTTAACCACGAAATACACTAAACACCCGAAAGAAAAACTTTTCGTGTAGTTCGGGTTTCGTGGTTTAAGTCCATTTGGCGAAATCACACCAGCGATTTCACCACTTCCTCGATCTTGGAAATGCCCTCGCCGGCTTCCTGCGGCTTGAGGTTCAGCGGCGGCAGCAAGCGGACGATCTGCGTGCCGGCGGGCACGGTCAGCACGCCCGCCGCGTGCAGCCGGTTGACGAACTGCAGGGCCGCGGATTTGTCGCTGGTGGCAAAGGCGGGTATGTTTTCCGCCAGTTCAATGCCGAGCATGAAACCCATGCCCCGCGCGGATTGCACCACGGTGGGATATGTCCTGGCCAGCCGTTCGATTTCTGCTTTCAGCCACGCGCCCAGCTTGCGCGCCTGTTCGGCGAGATTTTCTTTTTCGATGACTTCCAAGATTCGCAACGCCACGGCGCAGGCGAGCGGCGTGCCGCCGTAAGTCGTCCCGTGCGTGCCGGCGCTCAGCAAATCCTGATACGGCGCGCGCACCCAGAACGCGCCCATCGGGAAACCGCCGCCGAGCGACTTGGCCATGGACAGGCCGTCGGGCAAAAACGTCTCGCCGCCGGGCACGCCTTCGAGAATCTTCTGAAAGCTCTGGAATTTGCCGGTCCGGTAATGGCCGCATTGCACGCCGTCCATGAGCAGCAGCAGCTTCCTTTCGTCGCACAAGGCCCGCAGGCCCAGCAGATATTCCGGGGTGGCGGGCGTCACGCCGCCTTCGCCTTGCACGCCTTCGATCAAAATGGCGATGGTGGCGGGCGAAAGGGCGTCGCGCGCCGCTTCCAAGTCATTGAACGGAATGTGCCGGAAACCGGTGACGGCGGGTTCAAATCCTTTCTTTACCTTGTCCTGGCCGGTGGCGGCAATGCCCGCGAGCGTCCGGCCGTGGAAGGAATTCGTGGCGGTCAGCATCTCGAACCGGCCTTCGTCGTGGCCGAATTTCCGCGCGAGCTTGTAGAGGCCTTCGTTGGCCTCCGCGCCGCTGTTGCAAAAAAAGACCTTGCCGGGGCCGATCCGCTTGACCAGTTCCGCCGCGAGCCGGCCTTGCGGCTCGGTGAAATACAGATTGGAGACGTGGATGAGCTTTTGCGACTGCTCCACGAGCGCCTCGGTGATGGCCGGATGCGCATGGCCCAGACAGCACACGGCGATGCCGCTGCCGAGGTCGAGGTAGCGCTTGCCGGTGACATCAAACACATGGCTGCCCGCGCCGTGGCTCAAAACGAGCTCAAAGCGCCCGTAGCTGGGCACGACGTTCTTCGCGAACAGTTCCCGGATGGATGCGTAGTCATTCCGCACAATGGCGGGCGGCGCTGGCACAATTTCTTTCATTTACGATATTGGATTTACGATTTACGACTCCAATGCGGATTCGCCCGCAAATCGTAAATTGTAATTATCATTCCGCAAATGGAAATCATGTGACATTACATTTCAAATCCAGCCCCCTTGATAAAATCTTCTTTTTCTTTCGATGACATTTTATCGTAAAAAAAACGGATGGTATAACCACCGACAAGCTTCTTGCCATCCACATATTTCCAATCGCTAATTTCAGAAATTTTCAAGGAAACTGCCCGTCCTGGTTTTACCACATGAGTTTCTTCAGCTTCGTTGGCAACAACGCCGTTCAAAACCCCGCTGTTTTCTTCTGTGACTTCAATCCACATGTGTTCGGCTTCGCCGGATGGAGTTGGGTATGGCTTATTCAAAAAAACTCTCTCGTGCCCGGTTTCTGCGCGTGAAAAGCCTTCACAAAATCATTTGAACTGGCTTTGGCCTTTTCAATCGCCGAGTTCATGGTGGCGTCATCATCTGAAACATGCTGATAGTTGCTTCCTTCCTTGTTGCTGCGGGAACAGCCCACAAATGATGCAGATAATATGGCTGCAAAAATTGTTAGTAACAGCAGGCGCATAAAAGGGTTCATAGTTAAAGCACAACTTCGGTACCCACGCCTTTGTCGGTGAAGATTTCGAGCATGACGGAATGCGGCGTGCGGCCGTCCACGAAGGAGACTTTTTCCACGCCGGATTGGATGGCGGCGACGGCACTGTCCACTTTGGGAATCATGCCTTTGTCCACGATGCCGGCGGCCTTGAGGCCGGGCACCTCGGCCGTGTGGAGGTGCGCAATGACGGTGGCAACATCCTTGGGATCACGCATCAAACCGGGCACGTCGGACATGAAGACGAGGCGTTTGGCGCTGAGCGCGATGGCCACCTGCGCGGCCGCCACGTCAGCATTGCAGTTGTAAATCTGACCGTCCTCGCCCCGGGCCGTCGGGCTGATAACCGGCGTAAAGCCGCTCCAGATGCATTCCTTGAGCGGGGCGACATTGACCTCGGTGACTTCGCCAACGTAGCCGATGTCAATTTTCCTGCCCGGATTCTCCTTGTCGTCGAGATAAAGTTTCTTGCATTTGAAAATATCCGGCCCGGCAAAACCCACGGCCTGACCGCCCAGTTCGTTGATGGTTTTAACAACTTCGGGATTGATTTCGCGGGACAAAACATCGTCCACGATTTGCACCGCAGCCGCGTCGGTGACGCGCTGGCCTTGGATGAAATGGGCCTTCAGCCCGGCTTTTTCCATCGCGCGGGTGATGGCCTTGCCGCCGCCGTGGACGACGACGGGGTTGATCTCGACGGCTTCGAGAAACACGATATCCCGCGCCACGCCGTGGCGCACGGCGGGGTCGGACGAGTCCATGAAACTGCCGCCGTATTTCACGACAAACGTTTCCCCGCTGAATTTTTGAATGTAAGGCAACGCTTCCAGCAGCGTGGCAGCTTTCGCGATCAGGTCTTGCACCCGGAATTTTTAGCAGTTGCCGCGCGCGAGTGAAAGTCTGTTTAGCCGGGTTTTCAGCGGCTCATTGCTTTTGGCCGGCCGCGACCAGTTCGTCGCAGACGGCATTGAAGAATTTGACGCACTGGGCGATTTCCGGGCTGGAATTATCCCAGTGATATTCGTATTCCACGCCAAAGGCGCCGTGGAAGTTCTGGCGTTTCAATTCGGCCATGAGCGCCTTGGTCTGGCCGATGCCGGTGCCCCACGGCACGTCGTGCGCGGCGGAACCCATTTCATTGAGATCTTTGAAGTGGAGACAAATTATGTGGCCCTCGAGATGTTTCAGGCAGGCCACCGGATTCAAACCGGAGCGCATCCAGTGGCCAACATCGGCGCATGCGCCGATCAGCGGCGTGCGGCCCTTGATGGCGGCCAGCACGGATTCCGGATTCCAGTAGATCGAATGTCCTTTCGGATGATTATGAATGGCCACCCTGATATTATATTCCTGGCAGAGCTTTGCCACGGTGTCGAGCGCGTTGGTCGCCGGCTCAGCGATGAGCGTGTCGATACCGAAATGTTTGGCGAATTCAAAAACTTTCCGACTCTTGGCCTCGTCCGCCGGCAGTTGCACCACGCCCAAGTTGACGAACCTGGGGCTGATGCCGGCGGCTTTTAGTTTATCCAGAATGGCCTCCTGATCTTTTTCCGAAAGCGTCAGGGTGCCGATGCTGTTGGTGCCATCCAGGCTGACGTTGCCGGAAATGCTCATGGAATGGATTCCCAGTGCGGCCGTCTTGTCAATGGCGTCAAAGATGGAAAACTTTCGGAACGTGTAGGAATGCACGGCCAATTGCCAGCCCAACTGATCGGCAGAACTGGTGGCGGCGGACGTTTGCGCCTGGGTGCCGATGGCCAGGCTGGCGGCCACGGCGAGGAGAAGTAATTTTTTCATGTCAGATTTTTCAGATTTAATTGTGGAGAGGATGGTGAATCAAACTTTTGGTTCCCAGCCGGATTCATATTTGCGCCGCCACAACTTCATGGCATCGCTGTCCTTCAAAATGTGACCGGTGGCCGGGTCGCAATGCAACTCGCGGCCGACCCGCCACGCGATGTTGCCCAGATGCAGCAGCGTGACGCTGGTGGAGCCCTCATTGATCGGGCAGTGCAATTGCTGGTTGCCCCGGACGGTTTCGATGAAGTTGGCCACATGCGCCGTGTCCATGCCCGCGCCGCTGCCGCTGACGGTATTGGTCGGGTCCACGGCCTCGGTCCCTTTGGCCTGCTTGATAATTTTATTATGTTTGTCGTAAATGATGTAGTCGTCGCCATCCAGCAACGCAGAGCCTTCCGTGCCGTAAATCAACGTGCCGCGGGCGCGGCCCTCAACCGGAAAATTATTGCAGCTCCGGCCTTCCCAGCTCATTGATTTGCCCCCGGGGAAATCCCACGCAATAGTCTGCGTGTCCGGCGTTTCCCAATCATCTTGAAATTGGTAACGGCCACCATTCGAAGTGACGCGGGTCGGCCAGGTCACGCCGAGCGCCCAGCGGCAGACATCCATTTCATGCGTGCCGTTGTTGAGCGCTTCGCCGGTGCCGTAATGCCAGCGCCAATGCCAGTTGTAATGGATCAAATTGTCCAGGTAAGCGCGGCGCGGCGCCGGTCCCTGCCACAAATCATAATCCAGCCATTCCGGCACCGGGGCCGGTTTGCCATGGCCGATGGAGGCCCGGTTATTCACATACCAGCCGCGGCCAAAATAGGTTTTCCCGATCAGGCCGCCGTGGATTTCCGGGATGATTTTAAGCATGGCCGCGGAGGAACGACGCTGGGCGCCCATCTGAACGACACGCTGGTATTGGTTTACCGCCTGAAGCAGCAATTCGCCTTCATAGGGATTCTGGCTGCAAGGTTTCTCCAGATAAACATGCTTACCGGCGGCCAGCGCCAGGAGGGCCATCGGCGCATGCCAATGGTCCGGCGTGGCAATCGTCACCACGTCAACGGATGGGTCCGCCAGCACTTTGCGGAAATCGCCCAGCCCTTGGGGAGTGGATTTTTGTTTTTTTGCAACCGCTTTAAGCCCTTTGTCCACCGCGCGCTGGTCCACGTCACAGATGTGGGTGATTTCGACGCCAGGCAGGCGGTTGAGGCAATCAATATGCGCCAGACCGCGGCCATTGGTGCCAATGACCGCGGCGGTGATTTGGTCGTTCGGACCGATTTTTCTGGCCGGAATCACCCTTGGCTGCGTGCCAGCCCGGGCCAACGGGCCCAGGTAGCTCGCGAGGCTTAAGCCAACGCCGACGGCGCTGGTTTGTTTGAGAAAACGCCGCCGGTCGATCGGTTTATTCATGGTTATTGGATCAATGGACGTCAGCAAAACATTTTTGGTTGCAAAAAACAATCCCCTAAACAGGGGATTGAAAATCATCCCGCGCAACTACAAAATGTCGAAACTATGTTTGCCACATCAACGTCAAATCAATATCGTTAAGTAATCCATTTCTATTATAACGAAAAAACGAAAATGAAATTCATTAATCAGCTCCATCCCGCCTTTGCCTTCACCACCTTTTTAGGCCTGGTCACCAGCTTTGCCCTGTCAGGCCAGGCGGCGACGGCTGAGCCAAATACTTTGACCGACCGGGAAAAATCCGACGGCTGGAAATTGCTCTGGGACGGCAAAACCCCGGACGGCTGGCGCAGCGCGAAATCGGAAAATTTCCCGACCCATGGCTGGGCCATGAAGGACGGAGTGCTGACGGTTCACGAAAATGGCGGCGAGGAATCGGCCGGCGGCGGCGACATCATCACGCGCAAACGCTACGCGAATTTTGAGTTGACGGCGGATTTCAAGATCACCCCCGGCGCGAATAGCGGCATCAAGATTTTCGTGCAACCCAACCTCTCGCCGATAAACAAGAAAACCGGCAAGCCGACGGGCGTTGGCTCGGCCATTGGCATGGAATACCAGGTGCTCGACGATGTCCTTCATCCGGACGCCAAGCTGGGTCGCGACGGCGACCGCACCATCGGCTCGCTTTACGATTTGATGCCCGCGCCGAAGGACAAAAAGGTCATGCCGGTCGGCGAATGGAATCACGCGCGGATTTTATCGCAGGGCCAGCACGTCACCTTCTGGCTCAACGGCCAAAAGACGGTGGAGTTTGACCGGGGCTCGGCTGCCTTCCGCGATGCCGTGGCCAAGAGCAAATTCAAGGACATACCGGATTTCGGCGAATGGGCGGACGGGCACATCTTGCTGCAAGACCACGGCAACACGGTTTCCTACTACAACGTAAAACTCCGCGAACTGCCGACCAATTGAAGATTCGTTCAAACGCGTTATAATTAAATCAACATGAAACCAAACCATCTTCCAAAACTGGCGGCACCCTGGCGCCGCCGTTCCTTCCTCAAAGGCGTGCTGACCGCTGGTGCCGCGTCCGCTTTTGCGCCGCGGCTGCTGCTGGCTGCCGGCTCCACCGGCAAAGTGAACCTCGCCTGCTGCGGCATCGGCAATCGCGGCGCGGACGACGTCAAGGCGTTGCACGCGACGGGACTCGCCAACATCGTGGCGCTGTGCGATACGGACATGGGCGCGCCGCACACCCAGGCCGTGCTGAAAATGTTCCCGAACGTGCCACGCTTTCAGGATTTCCGGCAGATGTTCGACAAAATGGGCAAGGAGATTGATGCGGTGAGCGTCGGCACACCTGATTTTTCGCACTTTCCGATCGCCATGCTGGCAATGGCGCTCGGCAAACATGTCTATTGCGAAAAACCCATGGGCCACAGCTTCCGCCAGATTGAATTGATGATGGCGGCAGAGAAGAAATACAAGGTCGCCGCGCAGATGGGTAATCAGGGCCATTCCGAAGCGAATTATTTTCAGTTCAAGGCCTGGACCGAAGCCGGCATCATCAAAAATGTCACCCAGATCACGGCGTTCATGAACAACTCCCGGCGCTGGCACGGCATGAAAGTGGACGGCTTGCTCCCCGCCCAGCCCATTCCCGCCACGCTCGACTGGGAAACCTGGCTGGCGACGGCCGAAGCGCACCAATACAACGCCGGCTATATGAACGGCGACTGGCGTTCGTGGTTTGATTTCGGCAACGGTGCGCTCGGCGACTGGGGCGCGCACATTTTTGACACGGCCCACGAGTTCCTGCATCTCGGTCTGCCGACCGAAGTGGAAGCGGTGAAACTGGATGGCTACAGCCCGTTCATCTTCCCGCAGGCCTCGACGCTGGCGTTCCGGTTTCCGGCCCGCGGTTCCCAACCGCCGGTCGAACTCACTTGGTATGACGGGGTAAAAAACCTGCCGCCGCTGCCGACCAATTTCGGCGCCGCCGTGGTGGACCCGAATATCCCGCCGCCCTCCAAGGGTTCAGCGGCGTCAAAAGCACTTCCACCCGGCAAAGTTATTTACGGCGAAGGCATGACCTTCCAGGGCGGTTCGCATGCTTCCACGCTCAAGATCATCCCCGAAGCCAACGCTCAGGAAATGGCCGCCCAACTGCCGCCGGTGCCCAAGAGTCCGTCGAATCACTGGAAGAACTTCCTGCTCGCCTGCCGCGGCGAGGAAAAATGCCGTTCCCCGTTTGCCGTGGCCGGCCCGCTGTGTCAGGCCATGGCCATGGGCGTCATTGCGCAGCGCGTGAATGCCAAGCTGGCCTTCGATCCCGCCACCCAGCAGATCACCAATCACAAGGTCGCCAACGGTCTGCTCGCCGGCGTGCCGCCGCGCAAAGATTGGGAGCAGTTTTACAAGTTGTAACGCCGCCAGCCGGCCATTCGTCCAACGCTTGTCTCCCGGTCCACCTCGGGCCGGGAGACCAATGAATTTTTACGAGACTCGAATAATGAATCAAACGCGGCGGACTTTCATGAAAACGGCCCTCGGCGGCGCAGCCGGATTGGGCCTGTTGCCATACTTTGTGCCTTCCCGCCTGTTCGGAGCCGACGCGCCGAGCAAAAAAATCCACGTGGCGCAAATTGGCTGCGGGCGCATGGGCCGCAGCGACCTGCTCAACGTCATGACCGAGCCGTTCGCCCGCGTCGTGGCCGTTTGCGACTTGGATGCCAAACGCCTCGCCGCGGGCAAAACCATGGCGGAAGATTATTACACGGTGCAGGGCGAGACCGGGATAAACATCAAAACCTACCACAATTACCACGAGGTTTTAGCCGCACCGGATATTGATGCGGTGGTCATTAGCGTGCCCGACCATTCCCATGCGCTGGTCGCGATCAAGGCCGCCATTGCCGGCAAACACATTTATGTTCAGAAACCGGTGACCTATTCGATTGCCGAGGCCATTGGTTTGCGCCGGGCCGTGGAGGCGAAGAAAATTATTTTGCAAACCGGCTCCCAGCAGCGTTCCGCCCACCCGTGGCGGAGTTTTCGCACCGCCAGCGAAGCCGTCCGCAATGGACGCCTGGGGCAATTAAAGACCATTAAAATCGGCATCGGCCTGGATAAACCCACCGGCCACAAGCCGGCGCCGATGCCGGTGCCGGAAAATCTGGATTTCGACCGCTGGCTGGGTTCCGCCCCGGAACAGCCCTACATGGAAGGCCGCGCGCATCCGCAGGCGGAGTTGGAGGGACGCCCGGGATGGATGACCACGGAAGATTTCGGCCTCGGCATGATCACCAACTGGGGCGCGCATCACGTGGACATCGCGCAATGGGCCATGGGGCAGGAACTCGGCGGACCCTTGACCATCGACGCCCGGGGTAAATTCCCGGCCGACGATCTCATGACCGTTCATGGCGCCTATCACGTAGACCTGCTTTATCCGAACCACGTGCAGGTTATTCTCGATGACCAATTGCCCAACGGGCTGCACTTTGAAGGCGCGGACGGCTGGATCTTTTGCACCCGCGGCGAAGATAGCAACGACCGTCAGCCGCCGCTCCGCGCCAGCGATCCCAAACTGCTCACTCCGCTCCCCGCCGACGCCGTGCGCTGGGCGCCCAGCAAATCGCACTACGGCAACTGGCTCGAAAGCATCGTGGCCAACCAGCCGCCCATTGCCCCCATCCAGCAATCCACCCGCAGCCTAGAGGCCTGCGCCGCCGCGTGGATCAGCATGAAACTCAAGCACAAGCTCACGTGGGACGCCGCCGCCGAGCGGTTCTTGGGCGACGACGCGGCGAACGCCATGCGGAGCCGCAAAGCCCGCAAACCGGAATACGATTTCGAGCTCGTGCTAAAGCAGGCGGAAATCGTCTGATAAATTTCCCTTTTGTGCGGGCACGGCTTTCACTAGATTGCCGGCATGCCTGAAATTGCCAAGTTCGTCAACAGCGGTGCCGCCACCATCTCCCCGGCCCTGGCGGAAAAAGTTTTGCGCCAATTGCCTCAGTGGAAATTGGAGTTCACGCAGATCGACGCCCCCAAATTCCCCCACCTCGTGGACCAGCTCGAATTTCTGGCCGACGCCACCGAGGATGCCATGGAGGGCGTTTATAAGGAGCTGCCGTTTGTGGCCGTCGCGCAGGCGGTGTTCGCGCTCATTTATGCCCACAAGAAAATGGGCATCATCCCCGAGAGTATCATGGACCTGGGCCGCGCGGATGATTCCAGCGTGGTGCGCGCCGTGCTGATCCAGAACGAAAAAGCCTTTGCCATCTACGCCGGCAAGCAGGGCGTGGACTGGCGGAGAATCACCAGCCAGGCCTAAGGCCGCCCCATGCTTACCCCGCTCGTCATGACCATCATCAGCCCGGATCGCACGGGGCTGGTGGAAGCCGTCGCCCGCGTTGTGGCCGACCACGGTGGCAACTGGCTGGAAAGCCGCATGTGCCGCCTCGGCGGCGAATTCGCCGGCCTCCTGCGAATGGAGATTCCGGCGGAAAACAAATCCACCCTGCTGGCGGCCCTGCAACAATTGCAGCAAAACGGTCTGCAAATCCTCATTCGCGCCGACCAATCGGCCGCCGCCGCCGCTTCCGGCCGTCAAGTGCAGCTGGAAATCATCGGCAGCGACCGCCCCGGCATTGTCCGCGAAATCACCCGCTCGCTGGCCCGCTTTGGCGTAAACGTGGAGGAATTTGCCAGCGAAGTGGTCAGTGCGCCGATGTCCGGAGAAACCTTGTTCAAGGCCGGCGCACGCCTGCAACTGCCAGCGCAATGCGACCTTGCTTCACTGAAAAAGGATTTAGAGAAAATCGCGGCCGATTTACTGGTGGATGTCTCGTTTGCCGAATTAACCAGCCAATAGTTTGGCACTGTGGCCCCGAGGTTTATTCCAGTTTCCCCTGAAGTCATTGCTTCGAGGAAAAGTTTTTTGTCCTCCCCGGCGGCAATTTAATTTACCCTTCGCCGGATGTTTGAACTCCTTAAAACTGACACGCAAACCCTAGCGCGCCTCGGCAAACTGACCACGGCGCACGGGGTCGTGGATACGCCCGTGTATATGCCGGTCGGCACGCAGGCCAGCGTCAAGGCGATGGACCCGCGCGAATTGGTGGAATGCGGCACGCAAATCATCCTGGGCAATACTTATCACCTAAACATCCGGCCCGGACTCGACATCATCCGCGCCGCCGGCGGCCTGCACAATTTCATGAATTGGAAGCTGCCGATCCTCACCGACAGCGGCGGCTTTCAGGTATTCAGTCTGGCGAAAATCCGGAAAATCAAGCCGCACGGCGTGGAATTCCGTTCACATCTCGATGGCTCGATGCTCTTCATCGGCCCGAAGGAATCCATGGAAATCCAGCGCACGCTGGGCTCGGACATTGCCATGTGCTTTGACGAATGTCCGCCCCACAACGCGCCCGCCAAGGAGCAGCGCCACGCCGTGGAACGCACCATCCGCTGGGCCCGCGAATGCCGCGAACAACCGCGCGCCGAAGGCCAGAAAGTTTTCGGCATCGTGCAAGGGGGAAATAATCCCGCGCTGCGCGAGGAATGCGCCAAGGCGATTGTGCCGATGGATTTTGACGGTTACGCCATCGGGGGCGTGAGCGTGGGCGAGCCGGAGCCGGAGATGTTGCAGGCGATTGAATACACCGTGCCGCATCTGCCCGCCAACAAGGCGCGCTACGCGATGGGCTTGGGCACGCCCGCGCAGATGATCGAACTCGTGGCCCGGGGCGTGGATATGTTTGACTGCGTGCTGCCCACCCGCGTCGCCCGCAACGGCACGGCTTATACGCGGCGCGGCGCCATTGGCGTCAAGGGCGGCCAATTCAAGGCTGACTTCCGCCCCATCGAGGAAGGCTGCACCTGCTTTGCCTGCCAGCATTTCACCCGCGCCTATCTCCGGCACCTCTTGAACGTGAACGAAATTCTCGGCCTGCGCATGTTGAGCGTCCACAATACGCACATGTATCTGCAAACCATGGCCGATGCCCGGAAGCACCTCGCGGCGGGCACCTTTGCGGACTACTACCGCGAATTCATCGCCAATTTCACACCTTCGCAGCGGATTTTGTCGGCCCGAAAAGCAGCCCTGCCAAAAGCGCGCACTTGATCATCCAGCCGCTCGGTTAGCCTGTTTTCCTTCGACGCCCAACCCACCAAAATCAGAAGGTGGGCGTATTTTGCCAATTCCAGAACATTTCTTGTTGCCAACAGCCAAAAACATGGCAGTATGTTTCCGTTGTTAGGTCACCTTTTACTAATTATGAGCGACCCAAAAATTATAGCCTACCTGAAACCAACCTGTGGTTGGAGTCAAGGCGTGCGCGCCATTTTGCGCAAATACGATCTGCCGTTTGAAGACCGCGATGTGGTCAACGATCCCTTGCAACGGCAGGAAATGATTGAGAAAAGCGGCCAGCGACTCAGCCCTTGCGTTGAAATCAATGGTCAGATGCTGCCCGATATCAGCGGCGCCGAGGTTGAAGCTTGGATGCTGGCCAACAAGATTGTTCAACCAAATGACCGCCAACCGGAGGCGCCGACCGATCAATCGTGCAACAAGCACACGCATCTGTTTACGGCAGCATGACAAGAATTTAAGGGGTGGGGAACAAAAGCCGCGCTGGAGCCTCCCAGCGCGGCTTTTTCTTTCGTGAATTCGCTCCGGAATTCGGTTAAACACATGCCATGCATATCATTTCCAGCCCCGGTGCCATGCAGAAACGCTCCCAAAGCTGGCGGCGGCAGGGCATCCGCATTGGTTTCGTGCCGACAATGGGCTATCTCCATGCCGGCCATTTGAGCCTAGTGCGTGAGGCCCGCCGGCGGACGGGCAAGAAGGGGAAAGTGGTCTTGAGTATTTACGTCAACCCGACCCAGTTCGCACCGACGGAAGATCTCGCCAAATACCCCCGCGACTTAAACCGCGATTTACAGTTGTGCCGGGAAGCCGGCGTGGACACGGTTTTCACACCGGGCGACGCGGAAATGTATCCTGGTGGCCGTCCGCAAGGACCGGCTCACAAGGACGCCCGCCCCACCGGATTCAGCACCTATGTCGTCGAGGAAAAGCTGTCGCAGAACATGGAGGGCGCGGCGCGACCGACACATTTTCGCGGCGTAACAACGGTGGTGGCCAAACTTTTCAATCTGGTGCGGCCGGACGTGGCGGTGTTTGGGCAAAAAGATTTCCAGCAGGCGGCGGTTATTAAGCGCATGGTGGCTGACTTGAATTTCCCGATCAAAATCGTCATCGCCCCCACCCTGCGAGAACGCGATGGACTGGCGATGAGTTCGCGGAACAAGTATCTCGACGCGGAGCAGCGGGCGCAGGCAGTGATTCTTTTTCACGCGCTGCAGGCGGTTTGCGCGGCCGTAAAAAAGAAGTCCGTTTCCGCCGCGCGGCTGAAGGCCGACCTGAAGGAATTCTTCACCGCCGCCCCGCAGGCGCGCTTGGACTACGTCGAGTTTTTCGATCCCGGAACGCTGGAACCGGTCACGCAGGTAAGGTCCGGCACGCAGATGGCGCTGGCGGTGTTCGTCGGCAAAACGCGGTTGATTGACAATGCTCCACTTTAATTCCAGCTGCAACCCCACGCGCAAAGAGTTTTGATTTACCTGGAAAAGTTTGTGACCTTGAGCCTGAGCCCATGAAACATTTCGATTTTCTCATCCTCGGCAGTGGCATTGCCGGCCTGTCTTTCGCCTTAAACGTGGCGCCCCGGGGGCGGGTGGCCATCGTCACCAAAAAAGATCGGGCGGAATCCAATACCAACTACGCGCAAGGCGGCATTGCGTCGGTTACCAGCAAAGAAGACTCCTTCGCATTGCACCTCAAAGACACGCTGGCGGCCGGCGCGGGCTTGTGCCAGGAACGAGTCGTCCGCACCATCGTCGAGGAAGGCCCGGCTCGGATTCATGAATTAATTGAACTGGGGATGAAGTTTTCCGAGCGCGAAGCGCCCAGCGAAGACGGCGGCCGGCAACTGGACCTCGGCCGCGAAGGCGGCCATTCCAAGCGCCGGATTCTGCACGCCAAGGATGTCACCGGCCGCGAAATTGAGCGGGCCCTGCTCGCGGCGGTCGCCGCCCAGCCGAACATCGAAATCTTTGAAAACCACATTGCGATTGATCTGATTACGAGCCAGAAACTGGGTTATGTTGGTGAAAACCATTGTCTGGGGGCTTACGTTTTCGATAAAAACGGCAATCGCGTCATTACCTTCGGCGCGCCGGTAACCCTGCTGGCCACGGGCGGCTGCGGCAAAGTTTATCTCTATACGACGAATCCTGACATCGCGACCGGCGACGGTGTTGCCATGGCCTATCGCGCCGGCGCGGCCGTGGCCAACATGGAGTTTGTCCAATTCCACCCCACCTGCCTCTATCACCCCAAAGCCAAGTCGTTCCTGATTTCCGAGGCCGTGCGCGGCGAGGGCGGCATCCTGAAAACGTTGGGCGGCCAGGAATTCATGGACGGATTTCACCCGTTGAAATCCCTGGCTCCCCGCGACATCGTCGCCCGGGCCATTGACAGTGAAATGAAGAAATCCGGGGCCGATTGCGTGCATCTGGACATCACCCACAAGCCGGCCAAATTCATCATTAACCGGTTTCCCAACATCTACCAGACGTGCCTCGGCTACGGCATTGATATCACCAAGGAACCGATCCCCGTGGTTCCGGCGGCCCATTACCAATGCGGCGGTGTGGTGACCGGCGTGAATGGCGAAACGGAGATTGCCGGTCTTTACGCCGTCGGCGAAGTCGCTTGCACGGGCTTGCATGGCGCCAACCGGCTGGCGAGCAATTCCCTGCTGGAGGCCCTGGTCTGCGCCCACCGCGCCGCCGAAAAAATCGTAGCCCAGCCGACGGCAAAATCCGAGTTAACCATTCCCCTGTGGCAATCCGGCAGCGCGACCAATGCGGACGAACTCGTGGTCGTTTCCCATAACTGGGATGAAATCCGGCGGCTGATGTGGGATTACGTGGGCATCGTGCGCACCAACAAGCGCTTGCTGCGGGCGCAGTCGCGCTTGGCGAATTTACAGTCGGAAATCCATGAATATTATTGGAATTTCATCGTCACCGCCGATTTGCTGGAATTGCGCAACATCGCCACCGTGGCGGAACTAATCGTGCAATGCGCCCTGCTCCGCCCCGAAAGCCGCGGGTTAAACTACAACCTGGATTTTCCCGGCCTGAACCCGGAATGGGCACAACGAGACACCGTGGCGCGCCGCGCCGCGTAACCCCGATCAAATCCCCAGATCGGACAGTGTTTTGCTGATGGAGTTGATGATTTGCACCAGCCGCGGGTGCGACTGTTCAAAACCATCGGTCGACGAACGCAAACCTTGGATCGAGAGCTCCCGCAATTGTGGATTCGGCTCGGCGCGCATGGCTTCGTGCGCCGACAGGCTCGCAAAGCCGGCAATACTGTCGGCCTGTTCGCCATGCGTTTTGGCCAGCGCGGCAACCTCCGTCTTCAAGGTGCCCAGCAGCCTCAGCAGTTCCTGTTTGCGCTCGGGGCTCACGGCTTCCGCGCCACCGATTTTCGCCTCAATTTCACTGATGGTTTTTTCGATCATAGTCTCATGCAAACTTAACGGGCCTTTTCTTTTCGGCAACCAAAATCACCACCGGCCGACTTTGGGCAGCAGGGGCTGGATGATTTTCCAAATTTCCGCGCATACCGCCGCCATCGACTGGGCGCCATTGATGAATTTGACGCGCTGGGGTTCGTTGGCGGCGATGACGCCAAACCCGTGAGCCACGCGCTCAAAAAATTTGCGGTCGGCTTCCTCAATGCGGTCCCGGACAAACGGCAGCGTGGATTGCCGCGAACGCAGGCGCTCCGCGCTGACATCCGCCGGAACGTGCAGCAGCAACGTCAGGTTTGGCCGGACCTCGCCCACAGCAAAATCAATGACGGCTTTTACTTGGTCCAAGTCCAGTTCCCGGCCAAAGCCCTGATACGCCGTCGTCGAATCGTAAAACCGGTCGCTCACTACAATTTCACCGGCGGCCAGCGCGGGACGAATAATTTCGCGGACCAACTGGGCCCGGCTGGCATTCATCAGCAGCAGCTCCGCCTCGGCGGTCATGGCGGCGTTATTATGGCTGTGCTTGAGCGTGTGCCGGATTTCTTCGCCGATAAGCGTGCCGCCCGGCTCCCGCAACAGCCGCACGCGGTGGCCCAGCGCCCGCAAGTGCTCATCCAGCAGCTTGATTTGCGTGGATTTGCCGCAGCCTTCGGTGCCCTCGAATGTGATGAAACAGCCTTTGTTCATTGGCAAATTGCGATTTAGGGTTAGCGCCTCGGATAAAATCAATGCTTCTTCAGTTTTGGGCCTTTGGCCGTGTCTTCGATCAGCCAGCCCTGGCTTTTCAAATCATCGCGGAGGGCGTCTGCGCGCTTAAAATCCTTCGCCTTCTTTGCAGTGGTGCGGGCTTCGGCCAACGCGGAGATTTCGGCGGGAACTTCCGCCTCCGTTACTACTCCGATGCCGAGGACCGAATCCACTTTCTCCCATCCAGCCAAGGCGGCAGCGGCATCCGGCCTACTCAGGGAATTTTCTGCAATGCGCTTATTCGTCTCGCGCACCCACTCAAAAACCGCCGCCCAAGCGGCGGAGATATTGAGATCTTCTTCGAGCGCAGTTTGAAACGCCCCCAACAATCCGGAGTTGGCATCCCCGCCCCCGCCCCCCGACAATTCACGTAGTTTCGCCAAGCATTCATCAATGCGCGCCAGCGAGGTCCGGGCTCCAGCCAGTCCATCAAACGTAAAATTAAACGTCTCCCGATAGTGCGAACTCAACAGCAGAAAGCGCACTTCGCGGCCGGTAAACCCTTTCGCCTGCAGATCGCGCAGCGTGAAAAAATTCCCCAGCGATTTGCTCATCTTCTTGCCTTCAACGAGCAGGTGCGCGCCGTGCAGCCAGAATTTCACAAACGGCTTGCCGGTGGCGCCTTCGCTCTGGGCAATTTCGTCCTCGTGATGCGGAAATTTCAAATCCTCGCCGCCGAGGTGCAAGTCAAAGGTTTCGCCCAGCGCCTTGATGCTCATAGCCGAACATTCGATGTGCCAGCCGGGGCGACCTTTGCCCCACGGACTGTCCCAAGCGACTTCGCCGTCCTCCGACCCATAGGCTTTCCAGAGCGCGAAATCAGCCACGGATTCTTTTTCATATTCGTCCGAGGCAACCCGCTCGCCGGCCCGCATCTCGTCCAAATTCAGTTTGAGCAACTGACCGTAGCAACAACCGCAACCCCGGTATTTTTCAATGCTAAAATAAACCGAGCCGTCGGCCGCCTGGTAGGCGACGCCGCGGGCAACCAGCTTTTCAATCAGGGCAATGATTTCGGCAATGTGCGCGGTGGCGCGGGGTTTCTGATGCGGTTCCCGGCAGCCGAGCGCCTTCAAATCATCCAGAAAAGCGGCTTCAAATTTGCCGGTAAACTCCGGGAGCGTGGTTTTCTGCTCGCGGACCCGCTTGATGATTTTGTCCTCCACGTCCGTAATGTTCATGACGTGTTGCACCTCGTAGCCGGAAAATTCGAGCGCGCGGCGGACGAGGTCGGCAAAGACAAACGTGCGCCAGTTGCCGATGTGCGCATAGTCATAGACCGTTGGGCCGCAGCAATACAGCCCGACTTTTTTACCGGCTGGATCCAGCGGCGTAAATTCCCGCACGGACCGGGATAAGGTGTTGAACAATTTCAAGGCCATACGCAGCGCGCAAGGTAAAGCGCGGCGCCGGAAAGCAAAAGGAAATTTGGTTTCAGCGAGGCGCCAGCGGTTTTATTTTTGCCAGGCAGACGGAGTTGGGGCAAATTGGCTTCAGCGATGGCGAAAAAACCAAATGTATTGCGAGGGCAGTTACTGCTCGCCAGCGGGCAGTTGGGCGGATCGTTTTTCCAGCACACGGTCGTCTTGATCTGCCGGCACGATGCCGAGGGTGCGTTCGGGCTGGTGCTGAACCGGACCGTCGGCCGGACCGTCGGCGATCTGATCATCGCGGACCTGCCCGAAACGCTCAAGACCGCCCCCCTCTACCTGGGCGGGCCGGTGCAGCCCGGCGCGCTCAGCTATCTGCACACCGACAGCTTCATCCCCGAGGCGGATGTGCTGCCGAATCTGGCCCTCGGCCATTCGCTCGATGATTTATTGGAGATGGACGAAGGTCTTTCCCCGACGAAAAAAGTCCGTTTGTTTGCGGGTTACGCAGGCTGGAGTCCGGGCCAGTTGGAAGGTGAAATGAAGCAGAAAGCCTGGCTCACGTTTCCGGCCTCGCTCGAACTGGTGTTTGAAACGCCGCCCGAACAGCTCTGGCACAAAGTCCTGCAAAGCAAAGGCGGATGGAAAAACAAGCTCCTCTCGCAGATGCCGGAAGATTTGTCGTGGAACTGAATTGAATCCGAAACCAAGTAGCCCGCTTTTCAAATTATTCAAAACTTGCCGGGGCGATGGACGGCGACTTGGAGGCCAGCCACGTGGCATAGTCGTCCTTGCTTTGCACCACCAGGAAACCACCGGCCATGGCGGCATGGCCGTTGCCGCAAAGCTGGGCGCATTCGATTTGGTAGCGACCGATCTTGGTGGGCGTGAAGGTAAACGGAATCCGCAGACCGGGAATGGCGTCCTGCGTGACCCGCATGGCGACCAGCTTGAGCGAGTGAATCACGTCCTTGGAACTCAAATAGATCAGCACCGGTTTATCCACCGGCACATGGATTTCATTGAACACCTGAAGGTCATCCTGGCCGGCCGGATCGGCGGGGTCCACGCCAAAGACGTTTTTATCGCTGATGAGTTTCATCTCCTGCCGACCAAAGACGCCGTTCGGTCCAGGATAGCGGGCGTTCCAAGCAAACTGCTGCGCCATGATCTGAATGACGGTCGATTCTTCGGGCTTCGGAAAACGATCCACATTCCTCGCCCAAATGGGAATCGCCACCCCCAGCAACAGCACCGCCTCCACGGCGACAATGGCCAATTCGACATAGGAGGGGATTTTGCTCGTGGAACCAGCATGATCCGCCTTGGGCTGCCGGGCGGCATTGAACCGAAACAGCACATAGCCGAAATAGAGGATCCAGCCGACGAACAGCGCGAGCATGAGCCAGTGGACATAAACCATCAGGTGGTCCACGGCCTTGCCGTTGGCCGAGGCTAGTTCCGGAAGCCCGAGCGCGTGATGGGCAAACCAGTCGGTTTTTTGGGCGAGCCAGGATTCTTTCATGCTTCGGAAGAGGTTTTTGGGATGGCCGCTTCGAGCGCCTGACTCCGGCGAATGGCGTAGATGAGAAAGGTTAAAAACGCTGCCAACACGGTGACCACCACCGCCAGCAGCGTGAAGATGCCCCAGTTCATGCCCTCCGCCATCGGCGAATCAATGTTGCCACCGTAGCAGGTAGCGCAGGCCAGCAGTTTCGCCGGGGCGAACGCCGCCGCAACCAGGAGAATTTGACGAAGCGCTTTCATAGATAGCTGATGTTTTTCAATTTTCTCAAAAAATAGACGCCATAGACGATCACGAACATCCCGCCGACCAGGGCGGCCGCGCCCCCCATCACGCTGCCCGCCTGAAAGGCCCAAGCCGAGCAGCCAAACGAGAGCATCGTCAGCAGCGTCACAAATATGAGATGCAAAGCTTTGAGGGACATTTTAGTTCAATGGGAAACCGTGCCGGGCGGAAAGCCGTTGGTGGCCCAGACGGTCAACCCCATCAGGCCAATGAAAAAGATCACGGTGAAGCCCAGCACGGTATAAACCAGCTTTTTTTCCGACAGCAGGTGCATGAGATAGCCGGCGACGAGAAAAGCGTTCACCGCCGCAATGGCGAGAATGAGCGTGACTCTCAGGGTCCAACCCTCGCCAAAATGCGAGAACGAGGTGGCAATCATCAGCGCCGTGGTGCAGAGCACAACACAGAAAATAACCGCGCAGCGGCGAAGATAGCCGCTCAATTCCACGGGATGCTCGGATTCGCTCATAAGGTTCGTTACGTTAAATAAAGCACAGGAAACAGGAATATCCAGACCAGGTCCACGAAGTGCCAGAACAGGCCGGAGACTTCGATGCGATTGGTGAATCGCTCGGGGTCGGTGAACCACATCTTGCTGCCCGGCCCCCATAGATAAAAGATCACCAACGTGCCGCCGAGGATGTGCAGCGCGTGCAAGCCGGTCAGCGTGAAGTAAATGGCGGTAAACGTATTGTGCCGGGGCGCGTAGTTTTCCATTTTCTGGATGTCCGCCGACGGGATGGTCATTTCCTCAGGCACTGCCGCCCGCGCCTCGGGGCGGCGCAGATCCATCAACTCCTTGCGGTCCTCGACGACGTGGCCGTGCAGCGTAATGCTGCCGGTTTTCTTGGCGAGGTCGAAGTCAGGCGATTTCCCCACGAGATGGCCGTCGGCGAATTTTCCGTTGGCCAGCGCGACTTCATAATGAATCCATTTGTCGTGGTATTCATACATTTTGATGCTCAGAAACGTCAACGCCAGCACGATGGTGCAGGCGTGGAAAAATTTGAATTTACCAAACTCGCGCACCTTGCAGGCCACCCAGGCCAGCAAGGTGGTAATCGCCGAAAGCGCCAGGATGACCGTGTTAACCGTGCCGAGGGTGACGTTGAGCCAGCCGTGCGGCCACAGGCCCGGATCCGCGCCGACGCGCAGCAAGACGTAGGCGGAAAACAAGCCACCAAAGAGCATCACCTCGGATGCGAGAAACAGCCAGACACCGATCTTGGCGTTATAGACGCCGGTGTCCGGCCGGTTTTGAACTGTGTAGGGAATTTCCATGGCAGATCAGTCGGGCGCGGTGGAAGGGGATTTGGGGGCGGCGGGACTTTCAGGCTCGTCCTGGGGCGTGAAATCCGTGGCATGGCCGGGCGCGGAGTATTCGTAAGGGCCGCGGACGACCTGCGGTTCATGGGTGAAATTGCCATGCGGCGGCGGCGTGGGCGTCTGCCAGTCCAGCGTGGTGGCGGACCATGGATTATCACTCGTCACCGGTTGGCCATGGCTAATGCTCCAGAATAAATTGATGATGAAGGGAATTTGCGCGATCCCCAGCGCGATGGCCGCCCAGAGAATCCAGCCATTGATCTGCATCACCGTGCCGGGCAACGCGTCAATCACCGGGCTGGCGACCGTGCCGGCTTTATTGACCACGGCGGCGGAATAGTTCACCCCGCCGTCGCTCATGCGGCGCAACATGCCTTTAATGCCCTGCACAAACATCGGCATGAACACGATGTTCATGAAGGTGAACGAACACCAGAAATGCACGCGGCCCCAGAATTCATTCATTTTTCGCCCGGTCATTTTCGGGAACCAAAATTACACGCCGGCGAATAGCGCAAAAATCGTTCCCGGCGCCACGACGTAATGAAAATGCGCAATGATGTAATAGGTGTCGTGCAAATACATATCCGTCGCCGCCAAGCCGAGCGGCAGCCCCGTGAGGCCGCCAATCCCGAACATCGGCAGAAAGCCCAGCGCGAACAACATCGGCGTGTTGATGCGGATGGAGCCGCCCCAGAGCGAAAGAAACAGACACGTCAGAATGATCACGGACGGAATGGAAATGATCATCGTCGTGGCCTGGAAGAACGTCGCGATTTTCTGCCCCATGCCCGTCATATACATGTGATGCGCCCAGACAATAAACGACAGGAAGCCCACAAAGAGCGCCGAATAGACCAGCGATTTATAGCCCCAAATCGGTTTGCGGGTGTTGTTGGCAATCACTTCGGAGACAATCCCCATCGCCGGCAGGATCAGGACGTAAACTTCCGGATGACCGAGAAACCAGAACAAATGCTGCCAGAGCAGCGGACTGCCGCCGCCGCTGACATTCGCCACCTGCCCGCCCACCGCCAAGCCGGTCGGCAGGAAGAAGCTGGTGCCGGCCAGATTATCCATCAACTGCAAAACGCCGGCCGCCTCCAGCGGCGGAAACGCCAGCAACAAAATGAAGGCGGTCACGAACTGGGCCCAGACAAAAAACGGCAGCCGCATCCAGGTCATGCCGGGCGCGCGCAGTTGAATGATGGTGGCGATGAAATTCACCGCCCCCAGCAACGACGAGGTGATGAGCAGCACCATGCCCACCAGCCAGAAGGCCTGGCCATGGGTCGGAATCGTCGTGGCCAGCGGAGAATAGGAAGTCCAGCCCGCCTGGGCCGCGCCGCCGGGAATGAAAAAGCTCACCAACATCACCACCCCGCCGAGGAAAAACGCGTGGAAGCTGGCCATGTTCAACTTGGGAAACGCCATGTCCGGCGCGCCGATCATCAGCGGCGTAACGTAATTGCCAAACGCCGCAAAGGCCAAGGGCACGACGCCCAGAAACACCATGATGGTGCCGTGCATGGCGCCGAAAGAATTATAAAGCTCGGGCGAAATCGCACCATGCGCCGCCGGCTGACCGAGAATTTTTTCGAGCACTGGCCCGAGCACCGGCACCGGTAACCCCGGATGAGCAATCTGCCAGCGCATCAGCAGCATTAGGAAGAATCCAAACAACATGAACGACAGCGCCATGAGGCCGTATTGAATGCCGATCACCTTGTGGTCGGTGGAGAAAATATATTGCTGCCAGAAATTGAGTTCGGGATGCGCGTGGCCGTGGCCAGTGGGTTCGTGCGGCGCCGGACCATCGCGAAACGGCGGAAATTCGATGACATTCGCCTGCATAAAATTACTTCAGCTTGTCCCCCACCAGCGCCACGAGGAGCAGCGGCAGATAAATGATGGAAACCAGAAACAACTGCCGGGCGCGAGGCGCTGTCAGTTCCCGCGCGAACCGCAACGCACTCCAGAAATAGGCCGCGCCCAAAAGCAGGGCGACGACCAGATAGATGGTTCCGTTCAGCCCAAACACATACGGACAAAGGCTCGCCAGCAAAAGGGCCATCGTGTTGCCCACCGCCTGCAGCGCCGTGCGACTACCGCCCCCGTCCAGATTGGGCAGCATGACAAAGCCCGCCTTGGCGTAATCGTCGCGATAGAGCCAGGCAATGGCCATGAAATGAGGAATCTGCCAAAATGCCAGGATGGCAAACAGGGCCCAGCCTTCGCCGCTCAATTCATTGCGCGCCGCCGTCCAGCCCATCAAGGGCGGCAAGGCGCCGGGAATCGCCCCCACCAAAGTATTCATCCAGGTTACGCGTTTGAGCGGCGTGTAAATAAACAAATAGCTGATCAGGGTCACCGCGCCCACCACGCTCGTCAGCGGATTTACGAGCACCGCCAGATAAACCAGCCCCAGAAGGGAACAAACCCCGCCCAAAACAACCACGGTGGCCGGCTGCAACCGCCCCGAGGGCAACGGCCGGTCGGCGGTGCGCCGCATCTTGGCATCGTAATCCCGTTCCAACCACTGGTTCAAAGCGGCAGCTCCGGACGCCACCGAGGCGGTGCCCAGCAGCGCATGGAACAACTGGAAAAAATTCACCGGCGTACGGCTGCCCAGATAAAAGCCGACAAACGTCGTCAGGAGCACGAGGGCAGTCAGCCGCGCCTTGATTAGGTCGGCAAAGACCGCCGGCCAACTTTTTTCCACAACTGCCACCGCTTGGGGGACTTCCGCCGATGATTTCATGGTTTGTAATTAAATAGCAGGCGCGCTGGTTGACGCGCCTTACTAGCCATATCTTGTCATCAAATGACAAAATATGCAAGGTTGTTGTCTTCAAAGATTCCCACCCCGACGAGCCGCAGACTTTGGTTGATTTTCGCGCGGCGGGGCCTTGGGGGAGTTCGACTGGCTGACGGCGGCGGCCCGGGTCAACCATTTCCCTTTCTCACCCATGCGGTTTTTACCCAATTTTACCGATTTTTACCGGCGATCATAGACCACCCCCCCCCGCAAATGACCCAACTTATTACCCGTTACAACCGTCGCGAAACCCATTTTTCCAGGCCACCGTTATAGCGGGAAAGGGGGCGGATGGTTCAGGGGCAGCCCGCCGCATTCCTCAGGCGAAATGATATAGGCGCGGCGCGGGAATTCGTGGAAAGACTTTCGCGGCCCCACGGGCTGCCAGCGCGGCAGATCGCGGTTCAAGTGGGTCTTCACGTTTAGCCAATCAACCGACGCCGGGCCAATCAGATAGCGGTCGTCCGGACGCAGCGGATCGTCCGTGGGGAGCGAGTTGGGGAACTTGGCGGAGAAATTCCAATCCAGAAAACCGGGGGGCAGACGATAGTCAAAGACATACCGGGCGGCCTCGGAATCAATCAACACCGGATGTTCCGGCGTGGAACGTAAAGCCCGCGCGGCCTCAATCTGCGGACCCAAATCGGCCTTGATCCGGTTGGTGGCCTGGCCGGCGGCATAGATGAAAATCCGGCTGTCCGCCACCAGCAAGGCCGCGACCACGGTGACCGCCAGCAGCGCGCCCCGGCGGGCGGAAAGCGTTTTTGAAATCGCCGCCAGCGCCAGGAGGAGCATCAGAAAAATCTGCCAGCAACCCACATGGCCGAGCGCCCCGACCAAACCCGTGAGGACAAATGCCAACAACAGCGCACGTCCGAGCCGCATCGGCCGCGTAGGGTGGCGGCCCAACAGCAGCCATGGCAGCACCGCCAACCAGGCAAACAACAGGGGCCATTGGATGACGCTCAGATCCCGGCCGAAGGAAACGCCGGCGGCGAGCTTGTTTGGAATCAGTTTGCCGGCCGAGAGGAAGTGATATGTCTGCCAGAATTCCGCCACGCGAAAACTGATGAACTCCAGCAGCACCCAAACCACAATGACCAAGGCCGCGCCGGCCAGCGCAAACAAACGCTCCAGCGGCAAACCGCGTTGATGGATGCCCCATAGAGCGACGAAGAACAAGGCTGCGGAATAAAAGATAAGACGGGAATCCGCCGAGCCGCCAAAGATCAGCAACAGCACGCCGAGGAATAATTTCCAGCGCCATTGGCGGCCGCATTCAACCAGAGCGAAACCACCGAGGCTCAGGGCGACGGCGAGCGATTCCGGGCGCAGGCCCTCGGGCAGCAACGCCGCCAGCACGCCCAACGGCACGAGCCATTCCAGCCAGGCCCGCGCGCGATATTGCCGCAGCAAACCAATCAAGCTGCCGCAAATCAACAAGTAGAGCAGCAGTTCAAAGCTCAGCATGGACGCGGAGCTGATGCCAACTAGTTTCAGCCAGCCGGCGAGGGCATAGGAGAATGTCGGCGGATGGCCGAAATAATAATGGCTCGGATAGCCCTGCCGCTCGACCATGGGGTTGGAAAAATCGCCGCCCTCCGCCAGGTGCAAACTGGCACCGACGAAAAACAAGTCGTCCAAAGTCGGCTTGGGGAAATCCATGCGGAAGAGCAACCCGAACAGCACGACAGCAAACACGAGCGACAGGGGAAACCGGCGCGAACGCGGAGCATCAAAGTTGGCGGCGCCGGGGGAATTCATTTTTCGGAGGCGGAATCAAATGCAAAGCCGAGCTGGACCAGGTCATAAAGCACGATGGAAACCGATAAAACGGATGGGAAATCACTTTTCATGCGCCCTATTTACTTGACGATGCGTGGGTAAGAGAGAATTGGTTTTCGCTTTCAGTCATCACCAAACCACCCTGCCAACCCGGGTCGTGGGCGTCAATAGAACTTTTTCGCGAGTTTTTGGCCGTTTCAAGGGAGGGGTGGTGGCTTGGTCTGTTTTCATGTGTGCTTACCTTGGCTCACACCATCACATGACTCCTGTCCACCAAATCGGGGCAAGGCCAGAGTTCATGGACGGTGACTCCGACCGACAGGACAACGATGGTAAAGGGGCGTTACCGGGACCGGCGGCGGAGGGCGATCAAGCACCAGAGCGCTCCGTTCAGTAGCGCCAGGGCCCCCACCATGACGTGAGCCGTGGTGACATCGGCCGCTTTATTGGTCCAAATGGTGACGGCCCCAAGCAGGATTTGCAGCGCCAGCAACGCCAGCCAGAGAAAGGCAAATTGCGTCAATTGATCGCGGCCGCCGAGTTTCTTAAGCGTCCGCAGGGCGGCCGCCGCGACGCCGAGGAAAAGGGCGTAGGCAACGAGGCGATGCGCCATTTGCAGGTTCACCTGAAAGGCGGTGATGGGATTGCCGAGGGTGCCGGGCGGGCGCGTGGCATTGTAATGGGCGATGGCGGCGGCGCTGGTGGCCGGCCAGACTTTTCCGTAGGCGAGTGGAAAATCCGTGATGGCCAAGCCCGCGTGCTGATGTCGCATGGTCGCGGCAAGCAAAAGCTGGAGAAAAATAAGAAACGTCACGGAGAGCACATGACCTCGCAGCCCGCGCGGGACGGAAACTGGTATCGCCGTGGTCGAATTCAGCCACCAGCGGCCGGTAAACAGGGCCAGGGCGCCGGTCAGCACCAGGAAGGTCTGTGCCACGGCCGCGTGCGGCACGCCCAGCCAATCCATTTGCCAGCGCACGCGCAAGCCGCCCAGAATGCCCTGCGCCATCACCAGTAAAAAAGCGGTGATCCCGAGCCAGCGCAGCCAGGGGCGCGGATCCTTGAGCCAGAGCCAGACGGCTAGAATCGTGGTTAGAACCCCCACCAGAGACGCCAGCAGGCGGTGAGTATGTTCGTAAAAGACCCCGCCCGTCCACTCGCTGAACGGAAGGAGGAACATGTTCCGCTGCAGGCTCGTCGGCCAGTCCGGCACAGACAGGCCCGCTTCGTGACTGGTCACCAACCCACCGAGGCCGATGAGGAGAAACGTGGTGAGGGCGTTCAGCGTGGCAAACCAAAAGAGGGTTGGCTGATATTTGTTGTTCATGTTGAAAATGAAAGACCGCTGCGGATTCTGTCACGCAGCGGTCAGGGGGGAAATGAAATTTTACTTGGGCGAGAACGTGAAGTTTTGCACGGCCCCGTCGGCTTTCACCTCAAGCTCGGCCGTCTGGGCTCCCAGTTTGCGATGAATGGCTTCGAGCGTGTATTTACCGGCCGGGACATTTTTGATGGTGAACTTGCCATCCGCGCCACTCGCGGCGAAATACGGATGATCAAACACGGATACCCAGGCAAACATCCACGGATGCACATCGCACTGGAATTTCAAAAACAGCTCCGGCCTGTCAAAGGTATAGATCAGATCCGCACCACCGGACATCTGCACCTGATTGGATTCCGGATTGGCGACCGGCTTGGCATGGACGTTGTGGATGAACGGATCGGAATTTTTCACGACCAGCTTCTGGCCGGTCTGGAGGGCGACGATTTGCGGCACATAGAGCGCGCCCTTCTGGTCAAGCGTCACCGGCGGAGCAGCGGCCCCGGGGGACTTGCCTGACATCCCCTTCAGCGAAACCACCACATCGGCTAGCTCGCCATTCGCACCCACCACATAAAACCTGGTCTTGGGCAATCCGCTGGGGTAGAGCGCGGCACAACTCGGGTCGTCCTTGATGGGGGTGATTTCCTTCTCCGCCGGGGCGGTGCCTTGGAAGGTAATGACACCCGTGACGTCAGCAGCATGCAAACATTGCGCGGCGGCCAGCAATCCAATCGCCAGCAGTAATGAGGTCTTTTTCATATATTTATAAATCAACTGCGAAACCTAGCACCAGTAGGCGGGGCCTGCAAGTCAGGCTGAAAGCCAGCCGGCAAGCACCGGAACAAATCATGCAAAGGCGGCAACCCCGATCCAACAACCGGCGCGACCGGAATTTGCTGTGGCCGCTTCAGCCACGCAAACTTTTCATCACCCGCGCCATGGCCAGCGCGGTTTGCGCGGCCTCGGTGCCGCGGTTGTGGTTTTTGTCCAGGCAGCGGGCTTCCGCCTGCTGCTTATTTTCGAGCAGCAACACTTCATGGATCACGGGCACCTCGTGCTGGAGCTGAATCTGCACCAGCGCATTGCTGACGGCCTCGCCGATGTGCTGGGCGTGGGTGGTGGCTCCGCGCAAAATGACGCCGAGACAAAGGATCGCCGCCGGCGTTTGCAGGCGCGCCAAGCGGGCGGCCACCACGGGGATTTCATAGGCGCCCGGCACCCGAACGATTTGAACCTGCCCGCCCGCCCGGAGAATTTCCGCCTTGGCAGCGCGGAGCATGGCGTCCACGTAACGGGCATTGTATTTCGACGCCACAATGGCAAACAGGCCGCCCGCGACGCTTAATGGTTTTCGGGAATTTTTTTGCAACATCTCGGCCACCAGCCTACAAAATTCCGCGCGGTTTTCCAAACCAATCCGCCGCGCGCTTCCCGCTTGAACCCAAACCGTCGAAAAACTATGCTGGGGCGATTTGATGAAAGCCATTTTAGCCCTCGAAGACGGTTCAATTTTTCACGGCACCGGTTTTGGCGCGAAGGCGTCGGCCGGCGGCGAGGTTTGTTTCAACACTTCCATGACGGGCTATCAGGAAATCCTCACGGATCCCTCCTACAAAGGCCAGATCGTGACGATGACCTACCCGCTCATCGGCAATTACGGCGTGAACAACCAGGACATCGAGTCGTGGCGACCCCACGCGGCGGGCTTCGTCATCCGCGAGCTTTCCCCGGTGGTCAGCAACTGGCGCGCGGATTTTTCGCTGGCCGAATATTTGGAGCAAAACGGCATTCCCGGCCTTCAGGGCATCGACACCCGGGCACTGACCAAAAAACTCCGCGTTCGCGGCGCGCTAAACGGCTTTATTTCCACGGAAAAGATTTCTGACGCCGAGGCCGTCAAGCGGGCCAAGGAATTTGTCTTCGTCGGGGTGGATTACGTCAAAGAAGTCACGCATAAGAAGGCCTTCCGCTGGGACGAACCAGACGAGCAGAGCGCGGCGTTCGACCTAGTGCGTGGCAACAAGGTCATCGACGCGCGGAATCTTCGCAAGCCGCTGCCCGCAGCGGATATTCCCATTGTCGCGTTTGACTACGGGATGAAATACAACATTCTGCGCCGCTTGCGGCAGCAGGGTTTTGCCACGCAAGTGTTGCCGGCCACGGCATCCGCCGCCGAGGCGCTCCAGCACCAGCCCGCCGGGATTTTTCTTTCCAACGGCCCCGGCGATCCTGCGGCGCTGGACTACATTGTCCGCGAAGTTAAGACGCTGCTCGACACCGGCATTCCGATTTTTGGAATCTGCCTGGGCCACCAGATCCTCGGCCAGGCGCTGGGCGGGAAAACTTTCAAATTGAAATTCGGCCATCGCGGCGGCAATCAGCCGGTGAAGGATTTGGAATCCGGCAAAGTGGAAATCACCTCACAAAATCACGGTTTCGCCTTGGATGCCGCCTCGTTACCCACCGAGGTGGCCGTGAACCGCATCAACCTGAACGACCAGACGGTCGAGGGTCTGCGACACAAGACCAAGCCGGTGTTTTGCGTGCAATATCACCCCGAGGCCTCGCCCGGCCCACATGATTCCACGCCCTTGTTTGCCGAGTTTCGGCAATTGATTGAAAAGCGCGGTTAAATTTGAATCCGGTGGATTTCCGTTTGACTTGAAACGCGCCACGACCATAATCACTTCAAACAACCTATGGCCAAACTCGTTATCCTGAACCAGGGCATGACCGGTCGGTCGTTCGAACTAAACAGCGAGCGCACCACCGTCGGCCGCGTGGAGGATAACGCGTTTCAGATCGCGGATCCTTCGGTTTCCAGCCATCACGCGGAAATCCACCTGCGGGGCGCGGACATCCTCATCAAGGATCTCAATTCCACCAACGGCACTTTCCTCAACGGCGAAAAAATTTCCGAAATCGTCCTCCAGACCGGTCAGATCCTGCGGTTCGGCCAGGTGGAATTGAAGATCGACGACGGCAAGACCGTTCCCACTGCGCCCGCACCGGTGCCCGCCGCCCCCAAAAAAGCGATGGAGAACACCATGGTCATCTCGCGGGGCGTCCGGTTGGAACAACTCGAACAAGGGGCCCGCCCGCCCGGCTTTGACACCAACACCGCTTTCTCTAAAAAGTCCAACCAAGCCAACCGGATCTTTCTCATCGGCGGGATTATTCTCGGCGTGGTAATCGTCGGCTTTATTATTTACCTGATCAAATTTGCGGGCGGCCCCAGCGGACCCAAATAATCATCCTCCCACCGGGGAATGATTTTCGCCTGAAGAATTCAATCGGATCCAGCGCAGAAATCAATTCATCCAGTCGGGAAACGAGATGTTTCCGGACCAATAATTGACATTAAACCCCTTGCTCCAAGGGAGGCTCCACAAGTCTTTAGCCCGGGTTTGACGAACGGAATTGTCAAAGTAGAGCACGTTGATCCCTTTGCCGTGCCGCGCGAGGGCAAAGTGATGCATCTCGGCATTGGCCCCGGCCCATTCGCCATTCCAGCCCGGCGGCATGTCATCCGCAAAGGGTCCACCGCCGCGCCACATGGCATCCATAAACAGCGGGGTCATGGACGGCTGGGTGGCCGCGCCAAATTTCCGCCAATTCCATTGGGTATCCCGGCCTTGAATAGCATTGGTGGGATCATTGTAAACCCAGCAATTCAGGCCGTAACTGGCGGTCAACAGATGCGCCGGATCCGCCGGATCGAGGATGGGAAAATCATAAACTGTGGTCGGCCCACCATAGTCCACCGCATTCGGATCATCGGGGGTGGTGTGTACTTCAAACTGGCCCAAGCCGCGCCGGTCCGTCGCCTTGGGACACAGCATCAGCTGGGGCTGTTGCCGGAGGGTGTTGGTAAACGGCATGATCCAAACCCCGCGCGCCCAATCGGCCCGGGAGGCATCCATGAACGAATCGGCGTTATCGTCCGCGTAAAGCCGCCAGGTAATGGCCCATTGCCGGAGATTGGAAAGACAGACCGCATCTTTAGCCCGCCCCTTGGCCTTGGCCAGCGCCGGCAACAGCATGGCCGCCAGGATCGCGATAATCGCAATGACCACCAGGAGTTCAATCAGGGTAAAAGCGGATTTATGACGACCGGACATCAACGGCATCAGACGTCCCGCGGGAGGGGATGGTTATGATTATCTTTTGGCGGCCAATCACGTTCAACGCCCGGCGCACGCCACCAGCCGAACCCGCCGATCGGTGCGCGAAACCGCGTGCGTCGGCCGGAATGGTTTTGTAATATCCTTTTGGCTCGTTTTTGAACCGAATGAATTTGCCCATCGCCCCAGCTCAATCCGCCGCCCTGGCGGCGCCCAAACGCAGCGACCTTGAAATTAAGGACGCCCAGCTTATTTTTGAATCCATCTGGCGCGAGTTGGAAACAGAATGCGGCCGGGAACGTTTGCGCTTTCCCAAGGAGATCATCCTGCTCGGCGGCGCGCCCGGGTCCGGCAAAGGCACCAACACCGCCTTCATCTCCCAAGTGCGGGGACTGACCTGCCAGCCGATTGTGATGAGTTCACTGCTCAATTCGCCGGAAGCCAAGGCGTTGAAGGACGCCGGCAGTATGGTGGGCGACCGGGATGTGGTCGGGCTGGTCTTGCGTGAATTGCTGCGAACGGAGTATCAGGACGGCGTCATCCTCGACGGTTTTCCCCGCACCCATGTGCAGGTGGAATGCTTAAAAATGCTGGTGGACAAGATGCACGCCCTGCGTCGGGAATACTACAACACCCCGCTCAGCATTCACTTTCGCCAGCCCACGATCCACATCATGGTGCTCTTTGTGGACGAGAAGGAATCCGTGGCCCGCCAGCTCAAACGCGGGCGCGAAACCCGGGCTATTCTCGAAGAATCCACCCGCACCGGCGATGGTCCGATCCCGGAAGATCGCCCAACGGACCACGACGAATCCCTGGCCCGCCGCCGCTACCGGGTGTTCAAGGAACAGACGTGGGATGCCTTGCAGTCGCTGAAGGAAATTTACCACTACCACTTTATCAATGCCCAGGGCCCGATCCAGGAAGTGGAGGAAAACATCCTGCACGAGCTGGAATACCAGAGCACGCTGGAACTGGACTCGCGCACGGTGGACCGGCTCCGCGGAATTCCCGTGGCCAGCCAGATCATCATTCACGCCCGGCAGGAATTGGTGAAACGGCTCGACAGCTACGAACTGGAACATGGCGCGCTGTTTGCCAAGGTGGTGGCGTTGGTTGAGGAAAAAATCCTGCCGATTGTCCTGCGTCACGCCATTTCTGGCATCGCCCACATCAATGCGGAGGATAAAGTGCTGAATACCCCCCTGGCCCTGGCCATGCTGATCGACGTATTTTCCGAACGCGGCTATCACGCCGGGGTGGACCTCCACCGGATTGAAGTTCCGGACCGCGTGAATCTCGCCACCGGCAAGGTGACGTGCCGCACGAAAAAGGTTTACCGAATCGTCATCCGGTTCCAAGGCTCCGAAATCCGACGGGGCTAATTTCACGAACCCCAACCACGAGCCTTCCGGATCGTTTCTGGACGCCTTGTCTCGTTTGCAGGCAGTAAATTGAGACAGCGAATTGTCCGAACCCGAAATTTCCGTTGTTAAGTACGTTTTTTTAAAGTTTATGTGGCGCTAACCGATGGCAAGGTAGCTGCTAGTTTTAGGGTTGCAGTGATTGGGTTTTGATCTTTGAACTAGTTTGCAGATGATTGATTGGCCGATAAACGAACGCGCTTTGCGCGCTGGCGTCACTCCGGCGGGCCAGCGGCCACTTCAGCGCCGACATGGGAACCTCCTCTGTCGGCGCTGAGTTTTTTTTCCGCCCGCCGTTTCAATCCGGAATTGTGGCTCATTCAGCGCCTTTGACCCGCCGCTGAAAACGGCCTGAAAGTTCAAGCTGACCGCGCTTTGAAACTTCTCCAGAGCCTCGCGGGCAGCATTACCAAGGCGATGAAAACCAGTTGGCTGGCCATGAAGAACACCAGCCATTTGAACGCCGCCTCCGTGAAACCGTAGCTGTGCAGACCGATGCCCAGCATGTTGACGCCAAACCATGACCAGGCGGTGACGATATTGCCGCCGATGGCGCAGTTGACGAGGCCGCGCTCACGAATGACACCACCCCAGCGCAGGTGGAGAATGAGGGCGTTCCACAACACGATGATGAGCGCGCCGTTTTCCTTGGGGTCCCAGCCCCAGAACCGGCCCCAAGATTGGTCGGCCCAGATGCCGCCCGTAACGGTGCCAATGAAGCTGAACAAGGTGGCGAAGCAGACCACGCCATAAATCATCCGGCCCAGCGCCTTACCAGTATCGGCATCCAAAGTTTTGGTGAAGAGTCCGCGCAGGACATAAATCAAGGCCAGGAACCCGGCGAGAAACGCGCCGACGTAGCCGATGGTAATGGTGACGACATGCACGGACAGCCAGAAATTGGAGTCCAGCACCGCCCGCATCATTTCCATGGTGTCACCTTCCAGCGCCAGATGATGCGCAATGATGAGCGTGATGAACCCGATCACCGACGCCACCACCGCGCCGATGCCGTTTTTGTAGAGTTTTTCCAGAATCAGCCCGATCAAGACCGCGCCCCAGCCGATGAAGATGGCCGAGGAATACAGGTTGGTGACCGGCGGACGACCTTCCAGCACCATGCGGTATATTAAGCCCGTGGTGTGAATCAAAAAGGCCAAACCCACCAGCCACAGGGCGGAGCGCCGCAAGGTTTCGGACAAATTGAACCACGAGAAACAAGCCAGCAAGCCGGCCAAGACATAGATCACCATGGCATTATAAAACGGCTCCATCTGGTTGAAGAAGAATTCCGCTTTGGCCTTGGCCACCGCCTTGGGGTGGTCGGCTGCGAGCCGCGCCCGATAATCGTTGAGGGCCGCATTGAATTGCCCCGGTTGATTGGCGGCGAGCGCCCCGGCCAGGCGGGCAAAGTCATGAACCGTTTTATCCATGGCCAACCCCCGCGGGGCCGCCATCAGGGCGTCGCTCATGCGCCGCCACTCGCGCGTGCCGTTCGCCGGGGCCAAAATCAGCGGGGTCTCCAGCGAAGCCATGAACTGAAAGTGCTGGACGTAGGCGACGAAGGCCGTGAACGCATTTGTATCAAAGGGCTGACCGGCCTGCTGCGCCTGCACGGCCGCCGCGCCAGCCGGAATGCTTTGCTCATAGGCCGCCAAGGCGGCCGGCCAATCCGGCACATCGGCGGGCTGCAAGGTGTTTTCCAACTGGGCGTAAAGCGACAGGCGGCGATGCAGCTTGGAAATGGCATTTTCATAGGCGGTGCGACTGGTAGCCTCTTTGCCTTGCACCCGCGTGTTCTCCTGATCCAAGGCTTGCAGCGAAGGCTCGATCTGGTTCCAAGCATAATGTTTGCCGTCCGATTTTTTCGCCGCGTCCTTTTCGGGAAGTTTCAGGAGCGAGACCAGGTCGGGATTATCAATGCGAAACACCGGGCAATCATTGGCCACCCCGGGGTTCATCATCAAATTCGCCAGCCATTCGGTGGCGGAGATAATTTTTGGGTTTTCGCTCCAGGCTTTCCACGGCTCCGTGTTGACGGTCTGCTTTTCGCGGATTTCCAGCAACGAATTGCGCGCCAGCGTGTCCAGCGGCACGATACGGCCGTTGGCGGTGAGCGGCAGCCGGGCCAGTTCGCCAAAGGCAAAGGTCGCGTCTTTGGGTGTTTGCAGTTTGCCGAGGAACCACAGCGCCATCACCAGCGTCAGGACAAGGGGAATCCACTTTTTCATGCTTAAAATTGGGAACCCTCAACCCTCAAAGAAACATCCGGGCCGTCCGCCCTTTGGAGTTGGGGGTTGAAGGTTGAGCGTTGCAGGTTTTGGTTCATTGCTTTTTCCGTTTCGTCAGGAAACCCACGAGGTGATACAAAAACTGGATCACCAAGCCTGCGCCCACCATCGTGCAGCCGAGGTAAGGTGTCAACCAGCTGGGATTGCGGACGACCTGCAGCACGGAGGTCGGCGTGCGGCCCGCCATTTTCGCCGCCTGGCCGGCATCCATCTGGTATTGGTAATAGGTGTAGCCGCCGTAGCGTAACGGATGGTTCATGGAAATCTCCACCTCGCGCTGCTCCTTGGTCGCGGAATTATCAATCCGGACACGACTGCGGAAATCCTTGGGGATGTCCGTGCCGGGATACACCGTGTGCGACGCTTTGAGCAGGGTCAGGGAAAAGGGATGCCGCACTCGCGCCGCCCGCAGGGCAAAGGTAAAGGATTGGCCGCCGGTCGTGAGCGTCTGCGGCGCGGCCAACTGAGCGGCAATCCGCTGAGCCACCGCCGCACCCATTTGCGCATAACCGCTGCGCAGCGACTCGACGAGCGCCGGATCGGTCGCCCAATCGCTGACCACCCAGGTGCCGAGCGAGCCGGCCGGCGGGAGGAATTCCAGCACCGCCGTGGGAATATTCCGCTGATCCATGGCACTGGCATCCGCCACCGGTTTAAAATCAAAGTTCGCCCCCACGCCGTTCGTGGTCAGCGCCGGACCGTTTTGCATCATGGGCGCGCGATAAGTCAAATCCGAATTGCGCCAGAGGGATTTCACCCGGATGGCGAACGGCAGGCCGGTCTTTTCGGCGGTCAGATCCCGGCCCGGTTTTAAAAGGGTTTCCGGGATCGCTACGACTTGGTCGCCAACAAAAAAATTCAATTCGTATTCGCTGGCGCTGTCGGAATAATCCCGGGTCTCGCCCTCGGCCAAATGCATTTGCAATTCCCGCGCCATCAGATCGGTCGCCAGCTGGCCCACCAGCAGCAAAATGATGCCGGCATGCGCGAGCTGGATGCCCGCTTTTTTAGCGGTTAACTCGAACCGGTAAATATGCGTCACCACCAGGTTCACCAGGAGGAGGGTGCCGATGAGATACCCGCCCGGCAGCAAAACGGGGAATTTATGACCAAACAAATGCAGGCTGAAAATAAACCAGGCCTTGAAATAATGCGCCTGCGCGCCGTAAAGTCCGTCGTCCGCCTGGGCCAGCGTGCCGACAAACACCAGAATAATGGCAAACGCCAGCAGCACGGCCGTGAGGCGGAGCGACGTGAAGAATTTGACAATTTTAGTAATGAGCATCGGGTTATTTGGCGGATTGAATGAACTGAAACAAAGCGTCTTTTTGCCGGGCCACCACCGCCGGATCACCCATGAGCTTGTAAAACCAGGTCTGGCCAGCTTGGGGCAGCACCACGCCAACCAGCCGCGCTGGCTGGCCGGTTTTGGGATCGGTGCCGGTGAAGTCAGCGATCACCGCTTTGACGCCGGAAACTTCCAGCGTCGGCAACTTAGCCGCATCCGCTTCCGAAATCGGCGGTTGGCCAAGTTGCTGGCCCCAACGGTTCACATTCGCCAGTAAGCCACCGCCATCACCGGACAACTGGCTCACGTTGACAGCCGCCGACGCCGCACTGCTACCACCAATCACAAAGCGAGCCACGAGAAATTGCGCGAGCGGGCCCGCTTGCCAGTCGGCGGGACCGGTCCAGGCCGGGTGGGCAACCGCCGCCGGAATTGCCGCCGAGGGGCCGGATGCCAGGCCGGCAATCGGCGGGTGCGAGGGCGGCAACTGACTCAGATCCATGGCCGCAGGCCCGGCGGGCGAACCCAATTCAACGGATTTCAAAAAGGCCACGAAGGCGGGCTTTTGTTTTTCCACCAACGTTGCGTCGCCCAACATCTTGAAATACCAAACGGCGTCGCCGCCGGGCAAAATCACGCCCAGCATCCGCACCGCGGCACCGCTGTCCGAATTGGTGCCGACGAGATCATATAAATCGGCCGGCTGCCCGGCAGCCACGACTCTTTCGGCGAGCGGCGGAATTTCGGTTTCCGCCAGCGGCGCCAGCCCCACCTGGCCGCGCCAACGGTTGACATTCGCCACGCCGCCACCGGAGGTGCCGCTGAGCGAAATGACACTGACATCCGCCTCTTTGCCTGCTTCCGAGACATCGAAACTTGCCGCCCGCATCTGGGTCAAAGGCTTTTCCTTCCAACCTTCCGGCAAAACATATTTCAACTCCGGATGCAGGCTGTTATCCGGCACGTCCAGCCCATCAGGCAGGGCCATCGGCGCGGTACTGGCAGGCAAGATCTGGGGCAGATCGTTCGTGGCCACATGATAGACTTTGACGTCATCCCGACCGCAACCGGCCAAAGAAAAGGCCAACAGAAATACGGCGGGGAGCTGCAACGAGTTCATTTCAACCAGGCGTTTCATTTAATTATCGATTTAATGGCGGTTTCACCGCCTCCGGCAAAACCATTTCGGCAGTAATATGCCTGAAATTGCCGCACTGTCGCCAAAAAAAGGCAAGCCTTGATGAAGAAAATCGTCTAGCTGACCCCCATATTGAGCAGAAATTCGATGTTGCTCCCGGTCTTCTTCAATTTGCCGAGCATCAGATCCATCGCCTCGACCGGCGGCACGCCGGTGAGCGCGCGGCGCAGGATGGCGACCCGGCTGCATTCGTCGGGATGGTAAAGCAACTCCTCCTTGCGCGTGCCAGAACGCTCGATGTTGATGGAGGGGAAAATGCGGCGGTCCACGAGCGCGCGATCCAGATGCACCTCCATGTTGCCGGTGCCCTTGAACTCCTCAAAGATGACTTCATCCATGCGGCTGCCGGTATCCACGAGCGCGGTGGCCATGATGGTGAGGGAACCGCCCTCCTCGATGTTGCGGGCCGCGCCGAAAAAGCGCTTCGGCTTGTGCAGCGCGTTCGCATCCACGCCGCCGGAAAGAATC
>CAIMLG010000007.1 GCA_903842235.1 uncultured Verrucomicrobia subdivision 3 bacterium | reverse complement strand
CCGAGTTACCGCAAGTTCCCCTTGCAAAATCAGGCAAATCCGCGTATTCTTTGGGAGTCGGTAAACGGCTTTTCGTCCGATTCCGACCCTCGCCTCCAAACCGAAACGCTTCCGCGTCAAGGTTTTACCTCGGCAGAGACCCGAAACGGGCACCAAAACGGGCACTAAAGTTGGGACGGTGGCCAAATCAAGCCAACCCAAGCCAACACGCCCGTTACACCGTAACTACACGGTTGGCTTCTTTTGTAGGCTGCACCCCATGCCTATGAAAACTCGTTTCCGTCTGATCTTCCGTGGCGAACGCGGTCGGCAGTTCTACTGTGTGGATTCCGAAACCGGCCGGCGGTTCAGTTTGAAGACCAAGGATCGCGATGCCGCCGAACAGATCGTCCTCGCCAAAAATCAATCGCTCCGGCAGCCCACGCTGAACCTCCAGATCGCCAAGGCGTATCTCGCCGGCACCGACAACGGCGTCGCCACGCGCACCTGGCAGAACGCTCTGGCGAGCCTCACCAACACCAAGCTCGGCGCCAATCAAGATCGCTGGCTCGTCGTGGCCCGGGATCCGGCGCTGGCTCCCCTGCTCCCTCGCATCATCATCGAGACGCCCGGCGAAGCGCTGTTGAACGCCATGAAAGCGGGCACGGTTTCGACCAACGTCTTTCTGCGCCGGCTCCACAACTTCTGTGTGGACATGAACTGGTTGCCGTGGCCGTTGATCCCGAAACGCCAGTGGCCCGCCGTGAAGTATAAAGAGAAGCGCGCCATCACGCTGGCCGAACACCAGCAGATCATCGCCGCCGAGGTGAACCCCGAACGGAAAACGCTCTACCAATTGTGCTGGCACTTGGGCGGCGCGCAGGGCGACATCGCCAGCTTGAAAGCCGAAGACGTGGACTGGCAGAACAGCACCATCAGTTACACCCGCAAGAAAACCGGCGTGCCGGTGATCATTCACTTGGGCGCGGAATCGTTGAATTTTTTCAAGGACCTGCCGGGCGAAGGCGTGTTGTTCCCGTATCTGTCCCGCGTGCGTGCCGGCGACCGCGCCACGGAGTTTCGGTCGCGCTGCCGCCAGCTGGGCATCCAAGGCGTCACGCTGCACAGCTACCGATATTCCTGGGCCGAACGCGCGAAAACCGTCGGCTATCCCGAACGGTTCGCGCAGGAAGCGCTGGGCCACAACTCCAAGGCCGTGCATCGCGCCTACGCGAAGCGGGCGCTGATGAAATTGCCGTCGCTGGAGGAATATGAACGGCTAGCTGCCGCTGGCCAAGCGGCAAGCTGACCGGCAAGCTGCAGAGGGGGGATTTTTCGGCGGGTCGCCGAAAATGGCAGGCGAGTCGCCTGCGCTACCCTGCTGCCCGGACCGGACGAAAATCCGAAGGGGATAATTTTCGGGTGGAGCGACTTGGGCCGGGGGGTGTGATAATGTGGCGGCGCGGGTGATTTCCCTTGCAAAGAGATGGGCGACATCTGTTCTTGTAATGAGGCGCTTGGGCAGGAACATTGAGCCCCAACATAGCTGGGAGGGTCGCCGCCATGACCGAAAGCGAATTGAATGCGCAGAGTGAAATAAGCTCCAAACGCATCCTTGGTTGACCTGGACAGCAGCACGAGGTGGGCAAGCTGTTTGGCGGTTCAGTTTGATGTAGGCTAGCTTTCACTTGTTTCGTAAGCCGAGAAGCCAGTCCAGCGTTTATTCTTCTTTGGCACCATGGGTGCTATTGGTTGGCGTGTCGAGTTATCTCCAGCGGCTCCGGCACTGGGGTTTGAGGACGAGGGTTATCTGGCGGCAAATATAATATTGCGGAGCGACCGCAGCGCGGCCTTGAATTTCAAGAGGACTTCGCCATGCTGGGGGGACATGAATTCTCCCCTGGTCGCCCCTCTCGAACCCGTCCGCCCGTCGCGCACATTGCAACGGAGCGATGGGTTCCACGGTGTTCACCTCCTGCTTTGCGGGTGCCTGATGCTCGCGTTTGGCGGGACCGCGGGAACGGCGAGAGCCTTCACGGCGGCGGATGCGGACGTCCTGTTTCAGGCCCATGCCCAGGCTTTTTATCAGGCCACCAACGGCCAGGGTTGGTTCAAGGAAAACACGGAGGGCGGCAAGATTTCCTTCTGGATGCGCGCGGAGCAGTTGGAGATGGTGCTGGATCATTATGAGCGCACCCAAAATCCGCAAACGCAGGGGATGCTCACCCACCTAGTGCACGGTTTCCTGGCCGATCATGGCGCGACGTGGGCTACGAACGAGTTCAACGATGATATCATGTGGATGGTGATCGCCTGCGCCCGGGGTTATCTGCTCATGGGCAATCCGGAATTTCGCGCGGTGGCCAAGACCAATTTTGACCTGTGCTATGCGCGGGCCAGCTCCACGAATCTCGGCGGGGGCTTGTGGTGGAAGGTGGATAACCGGTCCAAGAACGCCTGCGTGAACGGCCCGGGGGCCATCGCCGCGTACCTGCTGGGTCAGGCCACGGGGGACAAAACCTATTTCACCATCGCCACCAACTTGTTTCTCTGGGAACGCGCGACGCTGTTCGATCCCCAGACAGGCCGGATCGCGGACGCCATCAGCCGCAGTGGCCGGGTGAATCGCATGGCGCTGACTTACAATCAGGGGACGTTTGTCGGCGCGGCCAATTTTCTGGGCTACACCAATGAGGCGCGCCGGGCGGCCGCCTATACGATGAATAATCTCAGTCACGAGGGAATGCTGCCGGCCTACGGCGACGTGGGGGATGGGGCGGGGTTCAACGGCATCGGCGTGCGGTGGATTGCGCGCTTCATGAAAGACCGTGGCGAGCAGGCGATGTTTTTGCCGTGGTTGCAAAAGAACGCCGATGCCGCCTGGCAGGCCCGCCGCGCCAGCGATAATTTAGCCTGGTGCCGCTGGCCGGAATCCACGCCCGCCGGCGTGCGCAATTCCTGGGGGTGCAGCAGCGCGGTGGTGATCTTGCAAGTGGTGCCGCCGAGCCAAGCGCCTTAACTTCCGATTCTCCATGCTGACCTTCCCGACAAAACTCTTGGCCCTGATCTGCGCCGGTTTTGCGGGACAGACCAGCCTGGCGGCGGAACGGGTGGAATTCACCCGGGATTTTGCGCCCAGCGAAGGCTGGGTGAAGCCGCCGGAGCAGCCGTGGCGGCAGGAGCTTTGCCTGAATGGGCGCTGGCAGTTTCAACCCATGTCGCTGCCCCGCGACTGGAAACGCGACACCGGGGTGCCGCCGGAATTGCCACCGCCGGTCGCCGATCAGTGGGACCCCACGCCCATCAAGATTCCCTCCTTCTGGAACGTGAACACGTGGGGCGCGGCGCGCAATGCGGGCGAAGGCACGCCGCATCCGTATTGGCCCAGCGCGGTGTATTATCCCAGCTTCCCGGCACGCTGGGACGCGGTGGAAATGGGCTGGCTCAAGCGCCCGTTTCGCGTGCCGGAAACCTGGGGCAACCGGCGGCTCGTGCTGCATTTCGAGGCGGTGGGCGGCGACGCGCAGGTGTTCATCAATGGCAAAATGGCGGGCAGCTATTGCGACCGCTTCCTGCCCTGGGAACTGGATATCACCGACCTGGTCCAACGCGGCGGCGAAAATGAATTGCTCGTGGGCGTGCGCAGCCTGCGGCTATTTGACCAGCGCAGCACCAAATACAAGCACATGCGGACCCCCTACCCACCCGGGTCCAACACCGACAATCTGGCGGGCCTCTGGCAGGACGTGTTTTTGCTGGGCCTGCCGCCGGTGCGGGTGGCGGACGTGTTTGTGAAGCCCTTTGTGGATCGCGATTTGCTCGAAGCCGAGGTGACGGTGCGCAATGATTCCACACACGAGCAGAGCCTTGAGGTGGGCGGCAGCGTGCAACCGTGGATCAACCTAACCGGCACCAATCTTCTCGACGCGCCGGAACCCAAATGGCGGCTCGCTGCGCCGGGGCTGAGCCTGCCCGCGCAGCGCGTCACGCTCCCGCCGGGCAAAACCAAAACCCTCACCCTGCGCGAAGCCGTGAAAGGCCGCTTGAAATTGTGGTCGCCGGAAACTCCCAACCTCAACGGCCTGGTGCTGACCGTGCGGGCGGGCGGCGAAACGCTGGATCGCAGTTACACGCGCTTTGGCTGGCGGCAATGCCAGATTAACGGCCGGGATTTATTGCTGAACGGGCAGAAGGTGCAGTTGTTTGGCGACCTGCTGCATCCCTTCGGCACGTTCGTCAATTCCCGCCGCTATGTCTGGGCGTGGTATCAAATGATCAAGGATCTGCACGGCAATGCGGTGCGGCCCCATGCCCAGCCGCATCCGCGCCATTACCTGGATCTGGCCGATGAAATGGGCCTGCTGGTGCTGGACGAGACCGCGCTATTCGGCAGTTCGCTCCAGCTCAATTTCGAAGCGCCCGCCGCCTGGAATCGCTATGCCGAACATTACGATAACCTGATCCGGCGCGACCGGAATCACCCCAGCGTCTTCGGCTGGAGCTGGGGCAACGAGCTGTTCGCCAGCTTCATCTACGAAGACGCGATCACCCAGGAACAAAAAGATAAATGGTATGCGCAGCTCGCGGACTTGGGCGCGCGCGGGCGCCCGCTGGACGACACGCGCAACTGGTTTTCCTGCGATGGCGACGAAGATGTGCGCGGCACCATGCCGGTCTGGAACAAGCATTTCGGCCTGGGCCGGCCGCATCCGGACTGGCTGCCCAAGGAGCCGACCAAACCGCTGATGATCGGCGAATCCGGCGGCTCTTACTACGCGCGGCCCGAGCAGCTCGCGGTTTTCAATGGCGAGCGGGCTTACGAAAGTTATCTGGGCCGCAACGAAGCGCTGGCGATGGATGTGTATGACAACATCGTCCATCTCGCCCAGCCCCGGCTGGCCTTCTTTTCGCCGGCCGAGACCGCGTGGTTTGGCCTTGAACCTCTGAATCTCGGCTATCACGACTTCAGCCGGCTGCCCAATACGAATGACGGCATCTGGCTCAAGCCGTTTGAAGAAGGCAAGCCCGGCGTGCAACCGGAGCGTCTTCCGCCTTACGTCTGCACCTTCAATCCCGGCTGGGACCCGGCGTTGCCGCTATACCGTCCGCTGCCGATGTTTGAAGCCCAGCGAGCCGCCCTCGCCCCCGGCGGCCCGCAACCGTGCGCTTGGGAGCACCAAGCGGCAGTTTCAAAACCGGCGGTCCCCGAAGTCCCGGCGACGATTGATCGGGTGGCCTTTGCCGGGGCGCGCGAGGGCGAACTCTTTGCCCGGCTCACGGCACTGGGCGTGCCATTCGGCGATGCCAGCAGTCAGCCCGCGAAATTGTTGCTGGTGGATGCCGCCACGCTGACCGATGCCCGGCTGCCCCAGGCCAAACAGGCTGCCGCCGCAACCTTGGCCGAACATGGCACCGTCTGGGTTATGTTCCGTCAAGGGGGCGAAGGGTCGGCGGCCGTGAATCAATTGCTACCGGTGCCCGTGAGCCTGACTCCCCGGCACGCCACTTCGCTGGTTCCCGGGACACCACACGCTTGGCCGGCCCGCTTGAGCCTGACCAACCTCTATTTTGCGGAGGACGCCACGGACAAACAGATCCTGAAGTGCGGCTTAGCCGGCCCGTTCGTTCAGCGGGGAACGATTTTACTGCAAGCGGCCAACACCGATTGGTCCCTGTTCAACAACGCGCCGGAAAATGCCAAGTGCGCCGCCGTGGTGTTGTCTGAGCACCTGAACAAGCCCAGCGGCGCGGCACTGGTGGCCCAGCCACAAGCCGGCGGTCAAGTGCTGGTTTCCTCGCTGGATTGCATTCCAACGTCGCCGGTTCACGCCCGCTTTTGGCACGCCCTGTTCGCCAATCTGGGCGTGCGACTGGATACGGCGGCCACCGGACAAGCAACGGGAGAGGATAAACCGAAGGCACACGATTTATTGCTGAACGGACCGCCGACTCAGAAACCCTGAGCGTACGCAACCCCCGCCCCATCAGGCCAGACCGAAAATTATTCTACGCCGCAGTGAGGCTAGGCTGGCAATGGAATAATTTTCACTTCCACTTCCATTTTATGGTCGCGCGTGCCCCGATAGTTGCCGCTGATGGGCGGGACGTCGGCGTAATCACGACCGTTGCCGATCTTGATGTAGGTTTCGCCGATCTGGCAATTGTGGGTGGGGTCGAGTCCGCGCCAGCCGTAGCCGGGCACGAAGATTTCAATCCACGCATGGGTGGCACTGGCAGCTTCGGTGGCGAGATAACCGCTGATATAGCGGGCAGGAATTTTCAATGAACGACACAGGCCCAGCAGCAAATGGGCGAAGTCTTGGCAAACTCCGCGCCGATCCACCAGCAACTCGCTCATGTGCGTATGAACGTGCGTGGAGGCCGATTCGTATTTCAGAAAACCGTGGGTAAAGCGCATCAGGACCAACGCCGCCAACCACGCGTCTTCCACTCCAGCGGTGGCATCAAGCGCCAGTTTCCAAGCTTCGGGCGAGAGTTCGACAAACCGGCTTTCGCCCAGATAATCAAAACAACGTTCGATATTGGGCGCGGCCAGCATCTGCTCGAAGGAACAAAGTTTAGCTTCCGGCAGCGGCGCCGGCGGATGGGTGATGACCCGCGAAGTGGCTTCAATCATCAGATAGCTGTGTGGCTCGACTATTTCAAAGTGATGAATCCAGTTGGAATAGAAATCCTTGAAGTGGGTCAGGCGCGATGAGGGCAAGACCTTCAGCAGAAACGATTCCACCGTTTGCTCGGGAATGGGCATCGGCTGGAGGCGAATATCATTAAAACTGTCACGCACCGGCGTGGCGTAGGTGTAACGGGTGCGGTGGTAAATATCGTATTTCATGAAAGAGGTTCTACATCCACGGAAACGTTCACCGCGTGCGCCCCACCGCCGGTGATCACGCCCGAGACCGGACTCACGTCCGAAAAATCGCGGCCAAACGCAACGGTCAGGTGTTCTTCGGCGGGGAGCAAATTGTTCGTGGGATCAAAGTCCACCCAGCCAAAGCCGGGGCAAAACACGGAGAACCACGCATGGCTGGCGTCGGCACCCACGAGCCGGGGTTGGCCGGCGGGCGGATGCGTGCGCAGATAGCCGCTGACGTAGCGAGCGGGCAAGCCGAGCGAACGCAAACTGGCAACGGCCAAATGGGCAAAGTCCTGACAGACGCCGCGGCGTTTCTCCAAAACTTCCTCCAGCGGGGTGGCCACGGTGGTGGCTACGGGATCAAATTTGAAATCGGAAAAAAGCCGCTTGTTCAAGTCGGTCACCGCCAGCAACAGCGGCGAGGCCGGCACAAAACTTTGCCGGGCATAATCGGCCAGTTCCGGCGAACGGCGCAACAGCGGGGAATCAAAAACAAATTGATAGGGCTCGACCACCGCCGGCGAAACCGGATCAGAAAATAATGCCACCACACTTTCCCAATCCGGCGAGAGCGCCGAGGCGGGCGGCGGAGTGGCGGCCACCCGGACGCGGCTGGTGGCGGTGATTTCCAGCCTTTGATGAATGGCCTGAATGCTGAAGCCGCAGACATGGTTGCCAAAGAAATCAATGCGGGGTTGGGAGACCGACGGCAACGGATCCACGCGCAGCGAGAATCGGTCGACCTGTTGATACGGCAATTCGCGCGGCTGCACCCGTGCCGCATGATGCGACACGGTGACGGGCGAAGCGTATTCGTAAATGGTGCGATGGATGAGGTGGTAGGTCATGGCTGGTAGCCCCCCCCCGTCCGCGAAATTTCGGAGTGGGCGAAATAGCTGACGGCGAGCGCGTCAGACAAACGCGGCAGGTCGCGGAGCATGTCAGCAATGACGCGTCCCGTGTCGCCACTCGCCCAGGCTTGATGGCGTTCCAACAGTTCACGGGGTTCCAACAAATTCAGCCGGGAGCTGCAATCGCGCAGGATTTTCTGCTGCAGTGTCACCGACAGATGTTCCTGCGGCAGCCGTTGAAAATGTTTTTCCAACTGGCGGATCTGGAAGATCAGGGAACGGGGATTTTTTTCATCCAACAACACCAGATCGTAAACGGCCGCGATATTGGGCAGCAGATTATAGCGCGACCGGTAGGTCAGCGTGCTGTCGGCCACTTCGAGCACGGCTTCGAGCAGGCTGGGATTATCGGCTTCCGGCGAGGGCAAGGCGCAATTCAGAAACCGGCAGAGGCCAAAGGCGCGTTCGAGGCGCACGCCCATGTCAATAAACCGCCAGCCCTGCGCGCGGGTCATATTCTCCCGTGCCAGACCATTGAATGAGGCCAGCCCCAGCAGCGTTTGATTCAGCACTCCCAACGCGTCGGCGGCCAGCAAGAATTTTTCCGGCAGGGCATCCGTCAACAAATCATCCAACTGATTAGCGGCGCGCCAGAGATCGTTCGACGTGCGGTCGCGCACAAACATGGCAAGGCGCTGCAGATGGCCGATACTGTGCCGCAGGCTGCCATCCTGATCCGGGGCAAAAATGGCGGCGAGCAATTCCGCCTCGAGCGCCTCGGGGGTTTTCCAGGACATGGACGGCCGCTGCCCGGCGCCCTGGCTCTGGCTCTGGCTTAGGCTGGAGCGGAGTGAATGCGCCATTTGGCCCTGCGCTTCCAACGTTTCCAGCAACGGGGCCAAATGCGGCAGGGGGCTGCCGCCGCGTTCCGGGGTGAAACGGCGCAACGTGCTCCGCAACAGCCGCGCAGCGGCGTCGGCCCGCTCCACATAACGGCCCAGCCAGAAAAAATTATCCGCGAGGCGCGACGGCAGGTTATTGCCCACGCGGCGCAACTCAACGCTTTGGCTGCCCGCCGAAAGCAGAGTAAACACCTCCACCGGCTCATCGCTCAACACCCAGGTGTCCTTGCTCGAGCCACCGCGCTGCATGGAAACCAAACTGGTATCGGCGCGGGGGGCCACGCGGGAAAGTCCGCCGGGCATCACGGCATACCCATTTTCGGTAGCCACGAGATAGACCCGCAAGGTCACTGGGCGCGGCATAAACCGGTTGCCATCCAGCGCCGGAGCCGTGGAAAGCTTCACCCATTCCTGCGCGACGAACTGATGCGGCTGGAATTTGATGCGACGCACCAGGGCGGCCCGCTCGGCGCGCGACAGGTCCTTTTCAACCACCTTACTCATCAGCCGCTGGTTGAAGGCGGGCTTTACATACAGTCCGTCGAGATTTTCCAGAACGTAATCCTCGGCGGATTTCTGGCCGCACCACCAGGTGGCGGCAGAGGGTATCTGTAATTCCTCGCCCAGCACATGCCGGCATAACCCCGGTAAAAAGGCCATAAACGCCGGGCTTTGCAACAGACTGCTGCCTGGCAGATTGGCGATAAAAATATTACCAGCCCGCGCCACCTCGACGAGTCCGGGCACACCGAGAATGGAATCATTGCGAAGTTCGAGCGGATCGCAAAACTCGTCATCCAAGCGGCGTAAAATCACGTCCACCGGCTCCAAGCCGGCGAGCGTTTTCAAAAACACCCGGTCATCCCGCACCGTTAAATCCTGACCTTCCACCATCTGGTAGCCCAGATAACGGGCCAGATATGCCTGCTCAAAATAGGTCTCGTTGTAGGGGCCCGGCGTCAGGAGCACGACACGCGGATTTTCCGAAGGCAGGGGAGCGAGCTGCGCCAGGGTCTTTTGCACTTCCTGAAAAAAACCGGCGACGCGCTGCACCTGACAATCGCGGAAGGCCTCGGGCAAAATACGCGAAGTGACCAAGCGGTTAGCCAAAGCATAGCCAGCGCCGGTGGGAATTTGCGTGCGGTCGGAAGTGACCCACCAGCGGCCGTCGGGGGAACGCGCCATATCAGCGGCGTAAAATACGAGAAATTTTCCCTGCTTCGGCTTGAGGCCGTGGCAAGGCCGCTGAAATTCGGGCTGGGCAAATACCAGTCCCGGCGGCAGCCAGCCGGACCGGATTAATTCTTGCGGGCCATAACAGTCGGCCAAAACACGGTTGATCAGCGTGGCCCGCTGGATGAGTCCGGCCTCAATGGTCCACCATTCGTCGGCCGCAATGAGAAACGGCATCGGATCCAGTTCCCACGGCCGCTCCATGCCGCGCACATCGCCATAGACATTGTAAGTAATCCCCTGCTCTTGCACCAAGCGCCGCGCATTATCCCAGCGGCGACTTAATTCACTGGGCCCCACTTGCGCCAATGAATTTACAAACCGGGCATAATGCGGACGCAACGCACCCGTCTCCGTATGACATTCGTCAAATTGCGATGCCGTCCGCTGGTAATCGTCCAGCAGAGCGGCAGACGTTTTAGATTCGTTTTTGGTCACGGCACAATCCATTGACGCTATTTTACTGTTTAACATCGGCGCTGGCAAAATTCATGTTCTTAACGTTTCATTAAGGTGGTTTATTGTAGCGTGTCCCCATGAAGACCATTCCCCACATAACCTTTTTGATGCTGGTCGCCGGATCGGCGGCAGCCGCATTGCTCCACATCACACGCACCAACAACGCCGTGGCGGTTTCCTGGCAGGGACCAGGTATCCTGCAAGCGGCTGGCGCAGCAAACGAACTCTGGACGGAACTGCCAACGGCGGTGGCTTCGCTGACTCTGCCGGCCACCAACTCCGTCGAATATTTCCGGTTGCGCGGGCCAACCTTCACCGTCGTGGACACGGGCGAAACCAACTGTTACAACAACAACGCTCGGATAGATGCGCCTGCGGCGGGCCAGCCGTTCTACGGTCAGGACGCGCAGTTTGCGAATCCCGTCCCGGCGCATACGAACAATGGCGACGGCACGATCACGGACTTGAATACCGGATTGATGTGGGCGCAGGCCCGGGGCACCAAAATAACGTGGGCCAACGCGGTGGCAGGCGCAGCCACCAATCGCACCGGCGGCTACCCGGACTGGCGGATGCCCACCATCAAGGAACTTTACTCGCTGATCCAATTTTCCGGCGTTAATGGCACGACGATGACCAGCACGGCGGGCTACACACCGTTCATTGACACGAATTTTTTTGGTTTCGCCTACGGCAGCGGCGTGGGTTCGGAACGGGTCATTGATTGCCAAGACTGGTCGGCCACGGCCTATGTCAGCACCACCATGAACGGCGATGCCACGGTGTTTGGCGTCAATTTTGCCGACGGACGGATCAAGGGCTACCCGCGCTACCAACCCGGCAGTGGCGGCACCATTGGGCAGACGTTGTATGTCCGCTATGTCCGAGGCAATCCCAGCTATGGCACGAACAACTTCGTCAATAATGGCGACGGCACCATCACCGATCTGGCCACCGCCCTCATGTGGTCGAAAAATGACAGCGGCACGGGCATGAACTGGGCCGACGCGCTGACCTGGGTGCAGACGGGCAATGCCACGAATTATTGCGGTTACAGCGACTGGCGGATGCCGACCGCCAAGGAACTCCAGAGCATTGTGGACTACACCCGCTCGCCGACCACGACAGGCACGGCAGCGATCAATCCCAACTTTTTCAACTGCACCGCCATCACCAACGAGGCGGGCCAGATGGATTATCCATTTTTCTGGGCAAACAGCACGCATCTCGATGGATCGCCGACGCCGCCAGCCGTTTATATCTGTTTCGGCCGGGCGATGGGCTACCTGAATGGAGCTTGGTTGGACGTCCACGGAGCGGGCGCGCAACGCAGTGACATGAAGACTGGCAACCCGGCCAATTATCCGTATGGCCACGGCCCACAAGGCGATGCCGTCCGCATCACAAATTTCGTCCGGCTGGTGCGCGGCGGATTGGATTGAATGGGCGGGGATCACAAGTTGAAAGGCAAAGGCGTTTTTACCGCTGGCAGCCCCGTCAGACATACCGCAAATCCAAGGTGAACGGAAAATCCGCATTCTCCACCGGCGCCGGAATGGTCATTTTCCCCGGCGCATGACCGTGCCGGAAAAACCGGGCGAGCCGCCGCGACTCGGCTTCGTAGCTGTTGACCGGGAACGTTTCCGAATTCCGACCGCCAGGATGCGCGACATGATACGTGCAGCCGCCCAACGAACGCTGGTTCCACGTGTCGTAAAGATCGAACCGCAGCGGAGCGTGGGCCGGAATCGTGGGCTGCAAACAGACCGGCGGCTGCCACGCGCGATAGCGCACGCCCGCCACGCCTTCGCCGGCTGTGCCAGTCGGATGCAGCGGCACGCGATGGCCGTTGCAGGTGATGGCAAAGCGGTCGCCGATGAGGCCGCGCGCCTTGACTTGCAGCCGTTCCAGCGAGCTGTCCACATAGCGCACCGGGCCGCCGCCGCCGGGCTCTTCGCCGAGCACATGCCACGGTTCCAGCGCGGTGCGGAGTTCGATTTGCAAGTCCCGTTGCTCCAAGTCGCCAAGGCGCGGAAAACGGAATTCAAAGTGCGGCGCAAACCATTCGGCTTGGAACGGATAACCCGCGTCGCGCAAATCGTTGATGACATCCTTGAAATCGGTTGCACAAAAATGCGGCAGCATCCAGCGATCGTGAAGGTCCGTTCCCCAGCGCACCAGTCGGTTTTGGTAGGGCTCCTGCCAGAACTTTGAGACCAGCCCGCGCAGCAAGAGATGTTGAGCGAGACTCATGCGGGCATCCGGCGGCATTTCAAAGGCGCGCATCTCGACCAACCCGAGCCGGCCAGTGCTACTTTCGGGCGCAAACAGTTTATCAATTGAAAACTCGGCGCGATGCGGGTTGCCGCTGGAATCAATCAGCAGGTTGCGAAACAGGCGGTCCACCAGCCACGGCGGGGTCTGGCCAGACTGGCCGAGCTGCCGGCCCATCTCTTTGAAGGCGACTTCAAGTTCATAAAGCGAATCGTTCCGGGCCTCGTCAATGCGCGGTGCCTGGCTGGTCGGCCCAACAAATAAACCGCTGAACAACCAGCTCAAGGACGGATGATTCTGCCAATACGCCAGCAGCGAGCGCAGCAAATCCGGCCGCCGCAGCACGGGCGAATCCTGCGGCGTCTCACCGCCAAGAATGATGTGGTTGCCGCCCCCCGTGCCGGTGTGCCGACCATCCAGCATGAATTTTTCCGTGCCCAGCCGAATCTGGCGCGCCTCTTCGTAAAGCGTCGTCGTGCGCTCGACCAGTTCATCCCACGATTTGCTCGGGTGCAGATTCACCTCGATCACGCCGGGGTCGGGCGTCACGCCAAGCTTGTTGATACGCGGATCGCGCGGCGGCGTTTCGCCTTCGATGACGACGGGCAAACCCGTTTCCGTGGCGGTGGTTTCAATCCCCGCGATGAGATCCAGATAATCCTCCGTCCGCTCCACCGGCGGCATGAACACGTGCAAGCGGCCGGCGCGCGGCTCGACGCAGAGCGCCGTACGAATGATCCACGGGGCGCTTTCGCCGGGGGCAGGCCGGCGGTTGGGATCCTCAAGCTGTTGAGCACGCTGGCCAGGACCGCAGCCGGCCGCCAACGGCGCGGGACGCCGACCTACGATTTGTTGCTGATATGGAAATTCTTTGGGCAGCCCGGGCAAAACCGGCTGCGACGGATCTTGCTGGCGCAACCACGGAAAATCGTTTTCCGCCACCCACGGCACGGAATCGAGCGGCAAGCGCAGGCCCATTGCCGAATCACCGGGGATGAGCCAAAGCGTTTCATCATCGCGCAGAAACAAGGAACCGGACACCCAGCCAAGCTGCTGGCGATAGGGGGCGCGCTTGATTGGCAGCGTGTAGCCGACAACCGAGCCGAGTCCCTGCTGAAAAATCCGCGCAATGCGATCCCGTTCCAGCTGGTCTTTGAGATTGGATTTCTCCGGCGTGACGTTCGAGGGAAAACGCCGTTCCTTCCAAGTGTAATAAAACGCGTCCTCGTAAGAGGGAAGCAGATGCTTCGGATCCACGCCAATCGTTTTAGCCAGCCGCGTGGCGAGCTCCTTGGCTTCCTTGGCACCGTGGCCGTAATTTTTTGATTCGTCGGCAATGAGCGAATCCTCCTTCCAAATCGGCACGCCATCCTTACGCCAATAAGCTCCCAGCGCATAACGCGGCAGCGGTTCGCCGGGATACCATTTGCCCTGGCCGTAATGCAGCAGCGCGCCGGGGGCAAATTTATCCCGCAACCGCTTGATGAGCTGGCCGGATAAAATACGCTTCGGGAGCGACATTGCGGTGAAATTCCATTCCGGCCCGTCGGGATCATCCACGGAAACAAACGTCGGTTCGCCGCCCATCGTCAGCCGCACATCGTGTTTCTTCAAGTCCACATCAATCGCATGACCCAGTTTCTCAATGTCCGTCCATTGCTCCTCTGAGTAGGGCTTGGTGACGCGGGGCGATTCATAGACGCGTTTCACCGTCATATCGAACTCGAACTCGGTTTCGCATTCGTCCACCCCGCCGGAAATGGGCGCAGCGCTGGAAGGATCGGGCGTGCAGGCCAGCGGAATGTGACCTTCGCCCGCCAGCAAACCAGAAGTCGGATCCAGCCCAATCCAACCGGCGCCGGGCAGATAAACCTCCGTCCATGCATGCAAATCGGTGAAATCGTTTTCGGCGCCACTCGGGCCCTTGAGCGATTTTACGTCGGCCTTGATTTGGATCAAATAGCCACTAACAAACCGGGCAGCGAGGCCAAAATGCCGCAGTAGTTGCACCAGCAGCCACGCGGAATCGCGACAAGAACCGCTCATTTTCGCGAGGGTTTCCTCCGGCGTCTGCACGCCGGGTTCGAGTCGAATCGTGTACTTGATGTCTTTCCAGAGGCGCTGATTGATGGCGACGATAAAATCATTCGTCGGCTGCTTTTTGCTGTCGGGCATTTCCAGCCGCTGCTGTTTGGTGCGCCGCTTGACTTCGCCGATCAAGTCCTGGCGGAGGTCCGTCAAATATTTCGAAAAATTGGCGGTCAGCCAGCATTTGCGCTGGAAGGGGGCGAGCTCAGTGTCGAGCGCCGGATCATATCCAAACGGAAACTTCTGGGCGCCGGGTTCCAGAAAAAAGTCGAACGGGTTGAGCACCGCCATCTCGGCGACCAGGTCCACCTCGACGCAAAACTCCCGAGTGGGCTCCTCAAAGACGAGCCGCGCGGCGTAGTTCGATTGCGGATCCTGCTGCCAGTTGATGTAATGCTTTGCCGGTCTGACTTTGAGCGAGTAGCTCAAAATCCGCGTGCGGGAATGCGGGGCGGGCCGAAGCCGGATAACCTGCGGCCCAAGCGTGACCAACCGGTCGTATTGGTAATGCGTCTTGTGGTGAAGCGCGACGTGGATAGACATGAATAGTAGGTAAAATTATGAATCACGCACGGGCAAAATCCCCTGCGCTGCAAAAATACAACTGGCATTAGTTGCTGACCAAACTTTGCTTCTGCTGTTGTTGCTCCTCCTGCTGCACCAGATGGACTTCGTCGGGATTCTCAAAAGGCTGAAAAATGTAGGCGCGGAACAGTTCGGCCCCAATGTTGTTCAGTTTCATTTGTGCCTCGTCGAGATAACTATGCAGGCCGACATCAAATATTTCGTCCACGGTGCTGAATTGAAGTTCGGCAAGAAAACGACCGGTAAGCTTTTCCGCGTCGTTGGTAAACCGGCCTTCAGGCACGCCGGAGATGAGCCGCAGAGCCCGGTTCAACTCGTTCACGCAAAACCGGACGGACCGCGGAAAGCGGTAGCTCAACAGGAGAAATTCCGCCACCCGGCGCGGATGCACATCGGCGGCGTAGAGCGACTTGTAAGCGTCCCACGCGCTGCACGAGCGCAATACGGCGGACCATTCCAGCGTCTCATCGGAGCTGATGCGCTCCGGCACGCCCCGTTCCGGCAGGCTTTGGTAGCGCACGTCCAAGATGCGCGTGGTCTTGTCCGCCCGCTCCAAAAACTGCCCGGCTTGAATGAACCACCAGCCTTCATTGTGAATGAGCGTGGCGTTGATAATGCCGATGATGTGGAGCGAACTGGCCTTGATCTCCTGAAAAAACTCGCTGGCACCACGCTTCCAGACCTCGCGCGCCTGCGGGGAACGGACAAACAAATACAACCGGTTCAATTCCTCCCAGAGTTCCAGCGTGATCTGATCGCGCACCATGCGGGCGTTTTCGCGGGCGGAACAGATGGATTGCACCAGCGAATTGGGATTGGTTTTCTCGAAAACCATAAATTCCGTGACCGCCGCGCCCGTCGCGTGGGGATGTATTTTGAAGAACGACTCCTCATCGCCGGCGGCCTGCACGATCGGCTGCCAGTAGGCAATGAGCCGCTGTTCGTCGAGGTTACGAATGTCCAGCAGGAGCTGCAGATTTACGTCCACGATGCGCGCGATATTTTCGGCGCGCTCAATGTAACGGGCCATCCAGTAGAGAGAGTTGGCAACACGGGATAACATAATTTAAAAGAGAAACACCAAACATCCATCGGGGCGGATGATTGTAATTTCAGTCATGGGTTGTTCGATGTTGGATATTAAGAGTTGGAGGTTATTCATCTCCATAAAGCACCCAGGTGTCCTTGCTGCCCCCCCCTTGCGAGGAATTGACGACCAGCGAACCTTTGCGCAACGCCACCCGCGTCAGGCCGCCGGGAATGATGCTCACGCGCGCGCCCGACAGGATGAACGGGCGCAAATCCACATGCCGCCCATCGAAATCGCCGTCACAATATGTCGGGTGCTGCGAAAGATTGATCATGGGTTGCGCAATGTAATTGCGCGGTTCGGCAATGATGAGCTGTCGGAATTTTTCAATTTCTTCCTTCGACGCCTTGGGCCCCATCAACATGCCGTAGCCACCCGATTCATTGGCCGCTTTTATGACCAGTTCCGGCAGATGTTCCATGATGTATTTCATGTCCTGCTCCTCGCTGGCAAGATATGTCGGCACGTTCGGCAGAATCGGTTCCTGATCGAGGTAGTATTTGATCATGCGCGGCACGAAGTAATACATCACCTTGTCATCGGCAATGCCGGTGCCGATGGAGTTGGCGAGCGACACGTTGCCCGCCCGATAAGCATTAATCAGCCCCGGCACCCCCAGCATGGAGTCCCGCCGAAACACGGTCGGATCAATGAAATCATCATCAATCCGGCGGTAAATCACATGCACTGGCTGCGGCCCCTTGGTGGTGCGCATGAACACCCGTGAATCTTTTACAAACAAATCCCGGCCCTCAACAATTTCAATGCCCATCTGGCGAGCCAGATAGGTGTGCTCAAAATACGCACTGTTATAAGCACCTGGGGTCAAGACGACTACAATGGGATCCGCCACGCCGGCGGGCGCGATATATTTCAGCGACTTGAGCAACTCCTGCGCATAGTTTTCCACCGGGTGCACCCCGATGCCTTCAAACATACTTGGAAACGCCCGCTTCATAGCTCGCCGATTTTCCAGCACATAGCTTACCCCGGACGGACACCGGCCGTTATCTTCCAGCACCAAATAATTGCCCTGGCCATCACGGATCAAGTCCGTGCCACAGATGTGGATATAAATATCCTTTGGCACATTAAAGTTCACAAACTCGCGCCGAAAATGCCGGGCCGACAACACATAAAATTCCGGCACCACGCCATCTTTCAAGATCTTCTGCTCGTGATAAATGTCGTGCAGAAAAAGATTTAACGCCGTGATGCGTTGCGCCAGCCCGCGCTCCAAAAACTCCCATTCCCTGGCCGGAATGATGCGCGGCAGTAAATCAAACGGGAATATCTTCTCCGCCCCCTGCACATCGCCATACACGTTGAAGGTGACCCCCTGCCGCAAAAAGGCCATATCCACCGCCTGCCGCTTGGCCTCCAACTCCTCCGGGTTAAGTTCTTCAAACAATTTTTGGAATTTCCGGTAATGACTCCGCACGCCGGATTCCAGATCCAGCATTTCATCGAAACCGCCGTTGACTTGGTATTGTTGCAACATTTTATCCAGTTGTTTTTTGTTCGTTTTGCTCAAATCGCACCAACCAATCCGGTCCGCATTTGTCAGAATTCTCAACGCGCATCCGTAAAACCCGACGACCAGACGGCGTTTCATTGAGATTTTCGACATTTTTCGTCTTACCCCAACGGGTCTTTGGCTATTATTTCCAACCGCCCATGATCCATTAAGCAACCGCCTTGCCGAACAACTCAGAAAAAGCATTTTAAGAAATTAATAATTTCCACAGGTTTATAATTTGCTGCGAAGATTGATGTTTACCTAAAATGGCGGAACTGAAATACAGCTGATATTTTACAAACCCCATGAATGCAACCTCCCCCAATCATCATTCACACGAACCCCACTCCCGGATCAGCCGACGGCAGTTTGCAAAAGGCGCAGGCTCTCTCGTAGCCGGTGGATTAATCGCCTCGTTTTTCGAACCGGTAGTTTGGGGCAAATCACCCAACGAGGATACGTTTATGGATCTCCTGCGGTCGCCCGATTCCATTACGGTGATTACCGAGGAAGGCCGGCGCGCGTTGCGCCCCGCGCGCAAGGGTATTTGGGAAGGCGGCGGCGTGGAGCTATCCACCTCCGTTCACCATCAGGCCTTGCGGGTGGCCCTAACGGCGCCGAAAGTCGCCGTGAAGCAGATCCATTTTCATTGGCGCGGCCCCATTGCTTCCATGCAGCAGGGCTTAGGCGATGCCTGGGAGCGCGGCTATGGCGATCTGGAATGGCGCAGGCCGGACCCGGCTCGGGTGATGCCGTGGTATTTTATGGCCTTCGACGGTAAAACCACCCATGGCTACGGGGTCAAGACCGGCGGCGCAGCACTATGCTACTGGAAAACCGACGACCAGGACATCAACCTATGCGCCGATGTTCGCTGTGGTGGCACCGGTGTGCAATTGGGTGCCCGCCAACTGGAAGTCGGCCATGTGGTTTGCCGGCGCGGCGCAAAAGTCGAATCGCCCTTTCAAGCCACCCGGGCTTTCTGCCAGCAGATGTGCCCCCAACAACGCCTGCCCAAGTCCCGCGTATATGGCACCAACGATTGGTATTACGCCTACGGCAACAACAGCACGGCCGATGCGTTGGAAAATGCGCAATTTACCGGATCGCTTTCACCCAAAGGAAGCAACCGCCCCTATGCGGTGATTGACGACGGCTGGGCAGTTCCCGGCGGCAGTTCACAGAGCTCCTGGGATACAAGCAACAATCGGTTTCCCTCCATGCCAGAGCTGGCCCGCGACCTGGTCAAATCAGGTGCCAAGCCCGGCATCTGGGTGCGCCCGCTGCTGGCGGCCAAGGCACATCCCCACGGCTGGCGTTTGCAGCGCGACGCCAACTATCTCGACCCCACCCTCCCCGAGGTGCGCCAGTTGGTGCATGACGACATCGCCCGCATTCGCGGCTGGGGCTACGAGTTGATCAAACACGATTACTCCACGTTTGACCTCACCGGCAAATGGGGATTCCAGATGGGCGCCGACGTTACCAACGACGGCTGGGCGTTCGCCAATCGCGGACTGACCACGGCGGAGGTGATTTTGGATTTCTATCAAACCCTGCGTCAGGCAGCGAATCACAGCCTGATTCTGGGGTGCAACGCGGCCAGCCATCTGGCCGCCGGGATTTTTGAATTGAACCGCACCGGCGATGACACCAGCGGCAAAGAATGGGAGCGCACCCGCAAAATGGGCGTGAACACCCTGGCCTTCCGCGCCCCACAGCATGACATCTTCTATGCTGGCGATGCGGATTGCATCGGGCTGACCAAGTCCGAAATCATTCCGTGGACCAAGAACCGCCAATGGCTGGATCTGGTGGCGCGCAGTGGCACGCCCCTGTTTCTTTCCCTCAACCGGCACGAACTCACAGCCGAGCAAAAGGAGATCGTGCGCGACGCTTTGGCCATTGCCGCCCAACCTCAGCCGGGGGCCGAACCACTGGATTGGATGGCGACCAAACTCCCCAGCCGCTGGAAGCTCATGGAACAGGAAGTCCGCTACGACTGGCGCTAGAAAGGAAAACGAGGGACTCTCGGCAGGCGGGGGAAAAAGTGCCGGACAGGCAATCGCCCCCCAGCGAGCCAGTTCGGCGTGACGCAGGGGTCGCCTCCACCGGCCGCGGGGAACCCCGTTTTCCGGTTTTGGCAGCATGGGGGGGGACATTAATCCATAGGAAATCCTCGGCACAGTCGGAGGATTTTCCATAGTGTAATATGCCTTGCAATAATTTTTAAGCCGCGCAATGATCACAAGCATGAGCGGGTCGAACGTGGAGCGACATCCGATTAACTTAACGGAGGAGAAAATAATTCCGCCAAGGAGCCAGCGGGTGGTTATCTTGGAAGATGATCAGTTTTTGGCGCACCTTTATGAGCTAGTGCTCGCGAAACTTTCCGCCCAATATCAAATCCAGAAATTTACCGATGCGGACGAAGCGTGGCTGTCATTGGCCGCCGCCCCGGATCTATTCATCACCGATGTCGAGCATCCGGGCACTGATGCCTGGGCGGTTTTAGAACGGCTGGCGGCAAAAAAAGTGACTTTCCCGATTCTGGTGATCTCCGACGAATTTCAGCCGGGGGTCGTCTACCAACAAGTTTATCCCGGAATGAAGGTCACCCTGCTGAGCAAGCCGTTTGTAATCCAGACGCTTTTCAAATGTCTGCTTGGCTTGTTGGAACACCCGGAGGAAGGCGTTAAGGATTGCAACGGGCCGGGCCCGATCCGCTCCCAGGCGGAACTTTAGGGATTGGCGGGCCGGATATAATGCCTTCAAGCTGGCCGTGTTTGCAACACCACGGGCATCGGTGGGACAGGGACGGTGCGGGACATTCACCCAACGATCTTATGTGGGGCAATTATCCGTCACGGGGTATCGGCCCACCAACCAACTGGCGGTGGGGCACCACCATCAGCGCGGGCGCAACCAAATCGTGCCGAGGCTAAACGGTGCGAAACCGCACTTCCAAAACATCGCAAGCGTCGGCTCGATGAGCGGGTGATTACCGGTTGCCAATGGAATCGCCCGGATCTTCTTCTGGCGATGTGACGGGGGCGGGCATGGCATCCGCCGCCTGGGCCATTTCATTGATCACGCGCTTGAAATCGTCCAAGCCCGTAATGGGCAGGATAACCGTGTTGCGTTTGCTACCCGCATCCTCGGTGATGCGCAAGAACCGGCCCCGGGGATTTTCCTTGAGCGTGATGGTGAAAATCTTGCGCTCAACCTGAATCTCGGCGGACTTGATGGTATCCTCCTGGACAAAGGGCCGGGGCGTTGGCGGGTAACCCTGACTTTGATAGGGTCGCCGGCCATAGGGCGAAGGACGTTCGTTTGAGATCATAAATATTTGTAATGACTGGGCAATCATAAACTGACGACCGCACCTGATCGAGAGCATTCGCCCTCGCAAAGAGCGAAACAATGCGACAGTCCGATTCCTGCGGCGCGTCAAACCCCCCGCCGGCCCAACCAAGCGGCGTGGTGCGGATTCAGACGAAGCGCAACGCGAAGAGGTTACAACCCCGCCGGCTTGCACACGGAGAGGGTGGCTACACCGCGCTGCGACGCTCGCCCAATAGGACAAGGGACTCTGCCCCAAGTCGGCACGTTCGTCAAATGCTCGGACGCCTCCAGCGGCTTCATAGTATTGCCACACCGCTGGGTCGGGGAGCAAAGGCTCGTAGCTTTCAACCACCGGGATGGGCCGTGGGGGACACGGGAGCAGCTTTTCCACCCAATAACCCACCCCCCAGCAAACTGGCGGGGGTCAGATCAAAACCCCATTTGTTCGCTGGCCCGGCAAATTAGATTTTTTGGAGCCGACTGCGTTCGGATTTAGAAAACACGATCGTGTCCAAGGAAAACAAGCCGCCGCCCGCAATCACGAGTATGACATAACCGGCGAGATAGAGGAACGCCTGCTCCCCGCTCCCCATCAAGGAGGTCTTGTGCACCATCAGAAAGGCCACAAACATATCCACCACCAACACTGCCGCCGCGATCCGGGTCATAAACCCGACACTCAACAGCAGGGCCGCCAGCACTTCGGCCACGATAACGAGGATCAAGCTCGCCTCCTGACCAAAGCCGAGGGGATCCTGGAAGGCGCCCACCTGATCGTGAAAATTGGCCAGCTTGGTGAAGCCGTGGTTAAAAAGCATGGTCAGGCCAAACCACAAGCGGGCCACCAGCAGGGCCATACTGGTCAAATCAGAATCTTCGGAAGGGATGAATAGTTTTTTGAACATGTAGGAACATTAGCTAAATTGTTTTTTTCTGCCAGAAAAAAAACCAAAACGCTTATATTTTCCGATATCAGCAGATTGGGCTCCAGGGGTTGGGCGCAACAAATTCGGAATTGAGTTGCCGGCGTTCCCGCGTCAATATTCGCAGGTGAACCGAAGCTATTTACTTGTCGTTATCCTCGGCGGATGGCTGGTAGGTGCCGCCATGCCGCTGTTCGCCCAAGGCACGGCCTTCCAATACCAGGGAAAACTGACCGACGCCGGCGCCCCGGCCAACGCGGCCTATGACTTACGCTTCACGCTCTACAATGCCGTCACCAACGGCCAGGCCGTCAGTGGGCCGCAGACCAATGCCGCCGTGGCGGCCAGCAATGGCCTGTTCGCCGTGACGCTGGATTTTGGCGCGGGGTTTTTCACGGGCACGAATTACTGGCTGGACCTGGCCGTGCGCCCGGCGGGGAGTAATACCTTCACCCTGCTGGTGCCGCGCCAGCCGCTGTTGCCGGTGCCGTATGCGATCTTTGCCAATAGCGCGAGCAATGTGCTGGGCAAGGTGGCCGCCAGCCAGCTCACGGGCCCCCTACCCTCGGCGCAACTAGCGGGGACTTATTCCGGAACGGTGAACTTTTCCAACGCCACCAACAGCTTTGCCGGCAGCTTTACGGGCACCTTCGCCGGCAATGGCGCCGCCCTCACCAATCTCAACGGCACGAATCTCACCTCGGGCACGGTGGCGGATGCGCGGCTCAGCACCAATGTGGCTCTGCTCGACCATAATCAAACGTTCACCGGCAACCATGGGTTTGCGGGCGTGAACAATTTCAGCAATGCGGCGAACACGTTTGCCGGCACGTTCAGCGGCAACGGCGCGGCGCTCACCACGCTCAACGGTTCGGAGGTCACCTTCGGCACGATGGCGGATGCGCGGCTGACCGCCAACGTGGCTTTGCTCGACCATGACCAGACGTTCAGTAGCTCGAATAATTTCACCGGCGACAATACCTTGACGGGCGTAAACACGATGACCAATTGGGGCAACAGTTTCAGTGGAAGTTTCTTTGGCAATGGCCTCGTCGGCTGGATAGTAGTGAGCAACACCGCAGTAACTGCAGAGCGCGATCACGGCTATCTGCTGCTGAATTCTGGTTTCACCACCGTCACGCTGCCTGCATCCAGCTTGGTGGCGGGTGACATCGTGCGAATTTCCGGCGCCGGTGCGGGGGGCTGGCGGGTGGCGCAAAACACCAGTCAGTCCATCTACGGGAATTTCATGATGGCCATCAACTCCGACTGGCAACAGGGCTATGTTTCCAATAAGGGTTTGAACGGAATCGCCGCTTCGGCTGATGGTTTCAAAATGGTGGCGGTGGCGGGCAGCGGTGGAATTTTCACTTCGGTGGATTATGGCCAGACTTGGAATAATCCAAACACCATCAATGGCATGACCTGTGTCGCCTCTTCGGCCAATGGCATCAGGCTGGTCGCGGGAAATAACGCCAGCACGCCTTCCAGCATTATATTATCCACCAATGCCGGAAATAATTGGGGCGCTTCAGCCACCCCCGTGGCCAATTGTCAGGCACTCGCCGTTTCTGCGGATGGCACCCGGCAAGTAGCCGTGGTTTATGGCGGCCGGATTTATACTTCAACCAATTCCGGCACTAATTGGATTCTCAATGCCACCGACCCCAATAACCGGAACTGGTATTCGGTGGCCGCCTCGTCGGATGGCACCCGACTGGCGGCGGTGGTCAACGGCGGACAGGTCTATACTTCCGCCAACTACGGAGCCAACTGGGCGGTGCAGGCCAACGCGCCGGTGACCAACTGGACCGGCATTGCTTCTTCGGCGGATGGGAGCAAGCTGGCCGCATGCGTTTACGGCGGTAAAATTTACACGTCGTCCGATTATGGGGTGAATTGGAGCTTGCAGGCCAATGCGCCGACCACCAACTGGTCGTCCATTGTTTCCTCGTCCGATGGCAGTCGCTTACTCGCCGCCGTTTATGGGGGCGGCATTTACCTGTCGGCCAACATGGGGTTTTCCTGGTCGAAACAGCCCGTCCCGGATCCACGAAACTGGACAAGTGTCGCCTGTTCTGCCGACTGCACGAAGATGGCCGCTGTGTATTTCCAGACGGCAGCCAGCGGCGGCATCTATTACGGCAAAGCCTTTTTGCAATCCACCACCACCACCACCACTCCGGGAGTGCTGGGATCCATTGGCGGCAGCCAGGGTTCGGCGGTGGAACTGCAATACATCGGCAACAACCAGTTCATGCCGGTCAGCTCCGCCGGCCTGCTTTGGGCGAACTAAGCGTCACCACAATTCCACCGGGCCTTTGGGCACGGCAAGGTGCGGCGGCGGCTGGCTGGGATCCGCCGCCCGCATGAACGAAGCCACCAGCGGGGCGGGCTGAAAACGCGGCTGAAGTTCGCCGGCTTCATCCAGAAACTGCTGCCGCCAGCGCTGGTAGTTTTCCAAAACCTCGCGAAACTGTTCCCGGGTGGCCACATGCACCACCCGCTTGTTGAATTCGTGGCAGGGCCCAAACCGTTTGGCATACCACGGCGCAATTTTTCGGAACATCCGGCAGCCCATTTCCTCGCCAAAGGTTTCCACCATCAGGTCGAGATGCCGCTGCATCACCCGAATGCGCTCGGCAAAGGCGGCTTCCGGCGGCAACTGGCCCGTCTGGAGATACGCCTGCGTCCGCTGGAAAATCCACGGGTCATAAAAGGCGCCGCGCCCGATGCTCACGCCGGCACAGCCGGTTTCAGCCAACATTTTCTTCGCAGCCTCCGGCGTCACCACATCGCCATTGCCGATGACGGGAATGGTTTTCACGGCTTTAACCACCTGACGAATGCCCGCCAGATTCACCGTGCCACCAAACCCCTGTTCCCGCGTCCGGCCATGCACAAAAATCGCCGCCACCCCGGCCGCTTCCAAGGCGCGGGCCAGGTCCGGCGCAGTCAGATTATCGCTGTCCCATCCAAGGCGCATCTTGGCAGTGACAGGAATTTTCACCGCATTGACCATGCCTTGGGCCAGCGCAGCGGTTTTGTTCAGTTCGGTCATCATCGCAGAACCACCGCCGACATTGCAGACTTTGCGCACAGGGCAGCCCATGTTGATGTCAATGGACGCCGCGCCCTGCGCCGCCGCGATCACGGCGGCGTCGCGCATTTCCTCCGGCTTGGAACCAAACAATTGCACAGCCAGCGGCGCATCGTCGAAATGCGATTCAATCAGTTTGAACGCCTTGGGCCGTTTTTCGAGCAACGAGCGGGCGTTGACGAGATCAGTGGTGCAGAGCCCGACGCCGCCGATTTCGCGCACCACGCGGCGGAACGGCAGGTTGGTATAACCTGCCAGCGGCGACAAAAATAAGTTCGATGCCAGCGCGAGAGAGCCGAGGCGCAGGGCGGCGGGGGCGGTTGCCCCGATGGTCTGGACGGAATTAGCATGCAAGCCGGTTATATTTAGAGGAGGTGGCCGGCGAAGTCCACCGGAGAATGAGCCTCCCGCCGCGGCCGGCGCGAAAACTGCCTTCCACTTGCGCTATGTCATTGTTTCAGTCGGCGCTTTACCCTACCTTCGCCCAACGATTTACCATGCTGCGTCTGGATCAAGTTCTTGTGGAACGCGCCTTGTGCGACAGCCGGGAAAAGGCCAAGCGCCTGATTCTGGCTGGCGCCGTGCGCGTCAACGACCATCCCGCCCGCAAGGCCAGCGACGGCGTCAAGCTGGCGGATGAGATCACGGTGGACGCACCGGAGAAATTCGTCAGCCGCGGCGGCCACAAACTCGAACACGCACTGGCGCATTTTCAATTGGACGTTACCGGCCTGACCGTCTTTGACTTGGGCGCCTCCACTGGCGGCTTCACGGATTGCCTTTTGCAGCGCGGCGCGGCCAAGGTTTTTGCCGTGGATGTGGGCCAAGGCCAGCTCGCCTGGAAACTACGACAGGATGCGCGCGTCGCCGTGCTGGAGAAAACCAACGCCCGACACCTCCGGCCGGAACACTTTCCCGACCCCGCCGATTTGGCCGTGGTGGATTGCTCCTTCATTTCGCTAAAGAAAATCCTACCGCCCGCCCTGCCCCTGCTCAAGCCGGAGGGAAAAATCGTCGCCCTCATCAAGCCGCAGTTTGAAGCTGGCAAAGCCGAGGCCGACAAGGGGCGCGGCGTTATCACGGATCCTGCCGTTCACGAACGGGTGCTGGCGGAACTGGAGGAATTTGTCCGCGCGCAGGCTGGCCTTTGCTGGCGGGGTGTGGTTGAATCCCCCTTGCTCGGCCCGGCCGGCAACAAAGAATTCCTAGCCCTGATTGAAAAAGTTCGCTGACCAATTTCGACGCATCGGCCTCATCGGCAACGCGGAAAAATCCGCGAGCGCCGCAAGCGTGCGCGCCGCCGCCCGGCTCATCCGCCGCGCCGGCCGCACCGTCGTCTGCGACCAAATCACCGCCACCCTCGCCCATCTGAAATGCCCGGTGACGCCCGATGCCGCCGCGCTGGCCCGCAGCGTGGATCTGCTCGTCATCTTTGGCGGCGATGGCACGATGCTGCACACCGCCCGGCAAATTGCCGGCTCCCAAACGCCCATGCTGGGGGTGAACATCGGCGGGCTGGGTTTTCTCACGGCGGTTTCGTCGGACCAACTGGCCGCCGCCTTGAAATTGGTCTGGCAAGGCGCCTTCCGGTTTGAAGCGCGCGCCCTGATTGAGGCCAGCGGCACCGGCCACGGCCAAAAAATCAAGGCGACGGCACTCAATGACATGGTCATGAGCCGCGGGGCCGCCTCCCGGCTCATTGCCGTGGATGTCAGCGTAAATGGAGAACCGATCACGCGCTATCGTTGCGATGGCTTGATCGTCAGCTCGCCCACCGGATCCACCGCCTATTCGCTGGCGGCTGGCGGTGCGATTGTGCTGCCGACGGCGGAGGTGTTTGTGCTCACCCCCATCTGCCCGCACGCCCTCTCGAATCGCTCAATTATTTTGCCCCTGTCGGCGACCATCACGATGAAGGCCATCAAGACCGAGCCGGCGACGTTCCTCAACGCCGACGGCCAGATTTTGGGCGAACTGGTGAATGGCGATGAAATCACGATCCGCCGCAGCCGCAGCACGGTGCGGCTGGTGCATCTGGCCGACGGATCATTTTTGGAGGCGCTGCGCCGAAAACTCCATTGGCGGGGCACCTACCTTTAGCCAAGGGAAGATTTAACTGCCATGGTTCGATTAAAAGACATAGCTCAAGCCTCGGGCGTCTCGATGATGACCGTCTCCAAAGCCTTGCGCGGCGCGCCGGACGTTTCCGAAGCCACGCGCGCCAAAATCAAGGCCCTCGCGCACCAGATGGGCTATGTGCCGGACTCCAGCGCCCAGGGGCTGCGCACCAAAACCACCAAGCTATTGGGCCTGGTTATCCCGGCGGCGTCCAACCCGATTTATGCGCGCATGGTTTTTGCGATTGAAGAGCGGGCGCAGGAGCTGGGCTACGATGTGCTGATCGCGCAGACGCAAAACCAGCCGGAACGCGAGGACGCCTGCATCCGGCGGCTGCTCTCGCGCCGGGTGGACGGACTGTTCATCACGCCGGTTTACCGGTTCGAGGCGGAAGCGCGGATTTACCAGGAAATTGTAGTCCGCAAGGTGCCGACGGTGCTGCTGGGCTCGCCCGCGCCGTTCTGCAAGGATTTTGTCAGCATGGAAATCGAGGAGCTGGTTGCCAGCTACAATGTCACGAAGCATTTGCTCGCGCTGGGCCACAAAAAAATCGCCTATCTTACCGGCCCGCCGGTGGCGCCGTGGGCGCATGAACGCTTTGAAGGCTACCGCCGGGCCCATCGAGAGGCGGGCCTCGAAGTGGATGATAAACTGGTTTTTCAATCCGGCAGCACGCTGGAAGACGGCAGCAAGGCCGCTTTGCAGATGCTGAACGAGAATTGCCATCCCACGGCCATCCAAGCCGTGAGCGACTTGGCGGCAATCGGCTGCGCGGAGGTGTTACTCCAGCAAGGCATCAAGATTCCCGATGACATTTCCATCGCCGGATTCGGCAATATTCTGGCGGCAGAATTTTACCGCGTGCCCCTGACCACGGTGAGCCAGCCGAAACACCGGCTCGGCGTGGCGGCCATGGATACCCTGATGCATCTGATCCGCAACGAAGACTTCCAGCTCCGCCGGCTGGCCGCCGAACTGGTGCAACGCAAAAGCACGGCCCCGCCGAAAAGTTAAACCACCCCACCGCCATGCCCCCACCTGCCGATTACCACATGCACACGCCGCTGTGCCGGCACGCCGCCGGCGAACCGGTGGAATACGCCCGGCACGCGGTGGCTATCGGGCTGAATGAAATCGGCTTTTCCGATCATTCGCCCATGGCGCGGGACGGGTTTGACGACTGGCGCATGCTGGATTCCCAATTGGATGAATACGTGGCCAAAGTGCGCCGCGCGCAGCAGGAATTCCCCCAGCTCACCATCCGGCTGGCCTTGGAAGTGGATTATCTGCCCGGACAAGAAGACTGGATTCGCCAGCTAGCCACGCGGCACCCGTGGGATTATTTTATTGGCAGCGTGCATTACGTCGGCGACGCGTGGGACATCGATAATCCCGCCAAGCTGTCCGAATGGAAGAAGCGGGAGGCCTTCGAAGTGTGGTCGGCCTATTTTGACCGGCTGACCTTGGCGGCGGAATCAGGATTGTTTGAAATCATCGGCCACGCCGATCTGCCCAAAAAATTCGGCATCCGCCCGGCACAGGATTGTTCGCCGCTTTACGAACAATTTCTCACGGCTGCCGCCCAGTCCGGCTGCGCCATCGAGTTGAACACGGCCGGACTGCGGAAAGATTGCCGGGAGATTTATCCCTGCCGCGATCTGCTCCAGCTGGCCTTTCAAAAAGGCGTGCCCATCACCTTTGGCTCCGATTCGCATGCGCCGGCAGAAGTCGGCATGCATTTTGCCGAAGCGGTGGCGCTAGGCCGTAGTGTCGGCTACACCCAAACGCTACGATTCCAACAGCGCCAGCGGCAAATCGTGGAGCTGTGATATGATCCGAGGGCGTGCCAACACTTCCTTCGCGCTCATCTGCCTGGGGCTCGCGCTGGGAACCTTGGCGCTGTATTGGCCGCTCACCCACCACCCGTTCATCCTCTTCGACGATGAGCAATATATCAGCGCGAATCCCCACGTCACTTCCGGGTTGAGCGGGAAAAACTTAGTGTGGGCCTTTACCAACGGCGAGGCCGCCAACTGGCATCCGCTCACCTGGCTTTCGCACCAACTGGACTGCGAATTATTCGGCCCGCAGGCGGCCGGGAGCCATCACCTTGTCAACGTGCTGCTGCACATCGCCAACACGCTGCTGTTGTTTCTGTTTCTGCGCGGGGCCACGGGTGCGCTGTGGCGGAGCGCCTTCGTGGCGGCTTTTTTTGCCTGGCATCCGCTGCATGTGGAATCGGTCGCCTGGGCCTCGGAACGCAAAGACACGTTGAGCACCTTGTTTTGGCTGCTGACCTTGATGGCGTATGGGCGGTATGCCCTTTTGGCCAAAGGCCAAAGGTCGAAGACCAAAGCTTATTATGCGTTGGCGCTGGGGCTTTTCACGCTCGGGCTGATGAGCAAGCCCATGGTGGTGACGTTACCGTTCGTTTTGTTGCTGCTCGATTTCTGGCCGCTCAACCGCTGGCGCGGGACTCCAGGCGACGGGCAGTTAAAAACCCTGAGCCGACTGGCGCTGGAGAAAATCCCCTTTTTCCTCCTCGCCGCCGCCGGCAGCGCGGTGACGTATCTGGTGCAGACCGGCGCCGGGGCGGAATGGAAGACGCTGCTGCTGGACCGGCTGGGCAATGCGGTGCTCGCCTACGTCCGCTACGTCGGCAAACTTTTTTGGCCCACGGACCTGGCGCTGGTTTACAGCCATCCGAGCCATTGGCCGGTCCTGCTGGCGCTCGGGGCCTTGGCAGCACTGGCGGCCTGGACATTTTTGTGTGTCCGCCAATGGCAGCGCCAGCCTTATCTGATTTTCGGCTGGCTCTGGTTTCTCGGCACTTTGGTGCCCACGATCGGCATCGTGCAGGTCGGGGCGCAATCCATGGCCGACCGCTACACCTACATTCCCAGCATCGGGTTTTTCATCGCCATCGTCTGGACGCTGGCGGAATTCGGCAAAGCCCGCCCCCCGTTGAAACGCATTTTTGGGCTGCTCGGCAGCGGGGCGCTCGTCGGCTGCCTGCTGGTGACGGCGATTCAAATTTCCTACTGGCGGGACAACATTACCCTGTTCCGGCACGCGTTGTCGGTAACGCAAAACAACTATGTCGCCGCCAATTGCCTGGGCAAAGCCTACGAAAAAATCGGCGATCAAGCCCACGCCCGGGTGCTTTATCAGGAAACCGTGCGCCTCGCCCCGCGCTACCCTCAGGGACAGTTCAACCTTGCCATGAGCCTGTTGGAATCAGGGGAAACCGCCGCCGCGCTCGAACACCTTCAGGCCGCCGCCGCGCTGGAGGCGGGCAACCCGGATATTCAATACGATCTGGGGCTGTATTTTGCCCAGCGGGCCAGCTGGACCAATGCGGCGAACTGCTTTGGTAAAGCAGTAAAGCTGCGCCCCGCCTTTGCCCCGGCGCAACGGAACTACGCCCAAGCGCTCGTCCGGCTGGGCCGGTTTGCCGAAGCGGTGCCACCATACCGCGCCGCGCTGCAATTGCGGCCTGATTATGCCGCGGCAATAAAAGAACTGGCTACCTTGCTGGTCGAACATCCGGAACTGAAATAAACAGATATTTGCCAATTAACTTCCGGCTTAAGCTGACCAACGCCACAAGCTTCCCCTGCCCCACCGCCATCATTCAAGCTTTCAACTGCGCCACCAATTGTTTCGCCCGGCGCACCCACACTCGATCCCGGCGACGCTGGAACCCCGGCGCATGAGCGTCATCGCTGATGACATCCTGAAGCTGGGCGCGGGCAAGATCAGGCTGTTTTTTTGCGAGGCACAGTTCGGCAAACTGGACCTTGGCGCGGGCATAGGCATGGTTTTCCACGACGTGCCGCCAGATGTCGAACGCCGCCTCCGTTTCATTCAAGGCCATCAAAGACTCGGCGTAGGCCATGAGCGAGTGTCCGAAATCGTGTTTGTAATTCTCCCGGCAAACCGCGTCCAGCAAGGGCCTAGCCTCGGCGGGCCGTTTCAAGCGCAAGAGGCATTGGCCCAGATGCGCGCGGGCATCAATGTCGTTCGGCTCGCGCTCCAGCGCCGCCCGATAGCATTTTTCCGCCACCGCCAGCTTGCCGCGCTGAAAATATACATCACCCAGTTGGAAATGGTGGTAAGCATTGTCCAGATGATGGATTTTGGCCTGCAACTGGCGGATGCGCGCCCGGCTTTGCGCGCCGGGCAGTTCGAAGCCCGACAAGCCGGAACCGCTCGCCCGGTAAACGGTGAAATAATACCAGAAGGCGCCCAGGCCGGATCCAATGATGATAAAAAACGCCCATAGCCATTCGCGCTGGCGCAGAGCGTGGATGAGCATCCAGATTTGAAATACCATCACCGCCAGCCCAACCGGACTGGCCAATAGAGGCACCAGCCAGTGCCAGCCTCCTGAATTATCCGGCAGTTCGTAGATCATGCCCGCAGGCTAATCGGGCAACCGGCCGGCGGCAATCTGCTTTTCCACCGCAACTGTCCGCTTGTTTTCCGGCCGAATCTTTTTAACAATCTGCCCGCCGCATGAATCCGACGATCATTATCGTGCCGACTTACAATGAGCGGGAAAACCTCCCGCGCATGGCCAAAAAATTATTATCGCTGCCGGTCGGCGTGGATATTTTGGTGGTGGACGATAATTCGCCGGACGGCACGGGTAAAATTGCT
>CAIMLG010000006.1 GCA_903842235.1 uncultured Verrucomicrobia subdivision 3 bacterium | reverse complement strand
GGGCGTGTCGAGCAGGTTGATGCGGAAGCCGTCGTAGTCGAACTGCAGCACCGTCGAGCTGATGGAGATGCCGCGCTTCTTTTCCAATTCCATCCAGTCCGAGGTGGTGGCGCGCTGGTTTTTGCGCGCGGTCACCGAGCCGGCGAGCTGCACCGCGCCGCCGTAAAGCAGGAGCTTCTCCGTCAGCGTGGTTTTCCCCGCGTCCGGATGCGAGATGATGGCGAAGGTCCGCCGTTTCGAGATTTCGGTCGCAATGCTCACAGTAAAGCCGGGGAGGGTAGCAGAGAATTTTCCCCCGACAAGCCGGGAAGCGGCATCGGTAATTTCCATGCTGGCAAATAAATTTCAATTCCCCTCCGGCCGCCATCAGCGTTACCGTGTGAACGATGAAGCTCCCAAGCCGGTCCTAACCATTCCCCCCTATGAAAACTCCTCGCCCCTTGCATGTCGTTCTGGCGGTCATCGCCAGCGTGTCGTTGTTGATCTATGTGCTGGCCTGCACCACGTCGTTCAGTCCGGACGACCGGCAGGTGTTGTATCCCACGTTTGATCCGCCGAGCGGCGCGCTCGGCGTGGCGCTCTATGACCGCGAGTCCGGTCGCAGCGAGACGCTTTACGCGGCCAGCAAAATGGCGGTGGCCACCAATCAGCACCCCCTGCTGATGCGGGCCGAATGGCTGCCGGATGGCCGGCATATTTTGGTCGCGCAGGCCTCCAAGGAAAGCGGCTTGTCCTTGTCGGTTTTGCCTCGGGGAGTGTCGGAGCCGGTTCGTCACCTGAATGGCGCGGCGTGGAAGGAGGCTTTGGTTGCCTTGGAACTCCCCTTCGCCATGGTCGGCACCCAAATCTTCTTGAACGATGAGCACCAGTTTGGCCGCCTGGATTGGCGGACGGGGGCGACGCAATTCAATACCAACGGCATTATCGCCCTGCCCGGCGGGGATGGAAAGACCCTTGTCGGCTGGCGGGAATTATCCGATCAGGCCGCTGGTGAATTTGGGGTGATTGATCCAGAAACCCTGGCCTTTCAACCCCAGGCGACGCTGACGAACCAACTCGGCGAGGGCGTGTTTCCGGTCTATCGGCCGCGCGAGCATGAAATCCTGTTTATCACCAGCCAATCCACCAATCAGGAATTGCAAATCGTGTGCGCTGGTCGTAAAACTTTTTCCCGGCTCCTTCTGCGCCCAGGTTGCGAGGTCAAAGTCTTCGGATTAAGCCTAGATGTGGGGCCCCAAAACGACCGGGTCTTTGCGGCTTATGCCAGCCAGGCGGCCAACCAGACCAATTCCGAATGCGGCCTGCTCGAAATTCCGCTGAATGACCAGCCGCTCGTGTTTACTCCGTTGTTTCACCTGCCCTCCGTCCGAGATCAGGAAATGCTGTTGGCGCAACCCTCGCTCTCGCATGACGGTAAAACGTGGGCCATTGCCACCACGCTGCTTTACCAGCAAAGCAAAGAGTTCGCGCCGGAGGATTGCGCGCTGTTCCTCGTGGATGTGACCCAGCCGACGCGGCCCGTTACCAAGGTGCCCATTGCGGTGCCGGCCAAACGCGAGCAATTGCTCTGAGCCGCATGTTGGAACTGCTTCACCACGCCTTCGGCTGGGTTTGCGGCCAGAATCTCGCGCATACTTGGGCTCCCGGCGGCGTTGCACTGCCGGTCTGCCAGCGCTGCACGGGGGTTTACGTGGGTGCCTGCGTTAGCGCCCTGCTGCACCTCGCATGGCGGCCCGCGCCCAGGCCCCGTTGGCTCTGGCTCAACGGCGCGTTTTTACTGTTCATCCTGCCGTCCGGCTTTTACTGGATACCGCAGAATCCCGAATTACGCTGTGCGAGTGGGATTCTCTTTGGCTTCGGCCTCGTGACCTTTCTGGAACTGCCGCTGCCGCGAAAATCCAAAATGGTTCTGGCGGCGGTGGCTGCAAATCCTCGTTTTCCCAGCCGCGCTATCGCGGCCAGTTTACTGGCGACGCTGGCGCTCACGCCGCTGCTCGCTGAATACGGGAACCGCCTTGCCGCCGGCATTTTAACCGCCGCCGGTGGGGCCGGGGCGCTGACGCTGGTGGGTTTGGTGGCGTTTAATCTCTTTTCCGCCGGTCGCTGGCTGGGGCGGCGGCGGTTCGCGCCACCCGCATGAACGAATTGTTTCTTTTCGTCCGCCCCCCGCGCCCGCTGTGGCCGTTCAACGGACCGGCCTCGGCGTTCTGGCCGCCCCTGGCCTTCGCCTCGCTGGCCGCGATGCTGCGGCAACATCGTCCGGCTTGGCGCGTGGAAATCCTGGATGCCCCGGCCTGGCAAATGGGCTGGCACTCGCTCGAACGCGAACTCCGCGCGCGCCGTCCCGCCGTCGTGGCCATGGGCGAGGAAGCGGTAAGTTGCGTCGAGGGCTTCCGCCTCGCGCGGCTCGCCAAATTGCTCGGGGCCAAAGTCATTGCGGGCGGCTGTTTCTTCGGTCACGTGGCCCCGCAAGTCTTGCAAACCGGGCTGGTGGATGTGGTGGTGCATGGCGAAGGTGAGCAAACCATCGTCGAACTTGCTGCCGCGCTCCGCGAAAATTCCCCGGCAGCGCTGGCGGCCGTGGCGGGCATTTCCTTCCGCCGCGACGGCGAAGTCATGGCCACCAAGCATCGGCCGTTGATCAAAAATCTGGATGACCTGCCGATGCCCGCCTGGGATTTGCTGCCGATGCATCGCTACGGCGCCGGCAGCCGGAATCATCCCGGCCTCGCTGCCATGGAATCTTCGCGCGGTTGTTTTGATGGCTGCGATTTCTGTGTGCTCTGGCGGCAGATGGGCCATTTTGTCGGCGACCAGGCAAAACCTTTCTTTCGCACCAAATCCGCCGCCCGGCTGGCTGAAGAAATCCGCCTTCAGCACCGCGATTTTGGCCGGCAACATTTCGGCTGGGTGGATCCCTGCTACAATGCTCATCCGCAGCTGCCCGCTGAACTTGCCGAGCTCCTGCTTGGCGAAAATATTTCCGTCAGCATGAGCGCCTGGGTGCGGGCCGACTGCGTGGTGCGCGATGCCCGGTCCGGCGCGCTGGCCAGCCAGGTGCGCGGCGGATTGAAGGAGCTCTACCTCGGGGTGGAACGGCCCGATAGCGCCGGCTTGAAGGCGGTTCATAAGCACACGACGCTTCCGGAGGTGCGCGCGGCCTGTCGCCTTTTGGCGCAGGATTTTCCGGAGGTATTCACGCTCGGCACGTTCATCTACGGCCTGCCCGGCGACACGCCGGAAACCGTGCATGCGCTCTTCCGGCTGGCGCTGGAACTGGAGTTAAACCAGCCCTTTTTCATTCCGCTGACACCGTTGCCTGGCACGCCGTTCTGGCGCGACGAGCTGTGGGACGCCACCGGCGAAAGCTTCCGGCAATACAATTTCCTTCCCTCCGGCACGCGGCCTGGGGCGCGGCGCGATTTGGAATGGACTTTGGTCACCGCCGCGCTCACGCACTGGCCGCCCGCCCGATTCCGGGCTTACTGGCGCAGCCTGTTCGACCGCCAGGCCCGCCGCCGCCGCATGACCACGCGGCTCGCCGCCCGCACCGCGTGGTTTGCCGCGCACGGTCTGTTGCGGGGTTTGCTGACCGACCAGCGCACGGGGATGATTTTCCCGCGCTGGTATGAGAGCTGACGGGCGGGAGGCTGCTAAACGATTTCCACCGGGCAGGGCGGCAGCGCGTCCAGAAAGGCTTGCCCGTATTGCTTGGTTAAGATCCGGTTGTCCAACACCACCACGATGCCCGTGTCGGTCTTCGTGCGGATGAGGCGGCCGACGCCCTGCCGGAATTTCAAAATCGCTTCGGGCAGGGAAAATTCGCCAAAGGAATTGCCGCCGCGCGCCTCAATCGCCTCGATGCGCGCCTCGATCAGCGGATGATCCGGCACAGCAAATGGCAGCCGCGTGATGATGACGTTACTGAGCGCCGCGCCCGGCACATCCACGCCCTGCCAGAAGCTGTCTGTCCCGAACAGCACCGAGTCCACGTCTTCCTTGAATTTTTCCAGCATGGTCGACCGTGGCGTGCCGGTGCCCTGCACGAACAGCTCGATTTTCTGCCGGGTGAAAAACGGCTGCATGCGGTCGGCAACTTCCTGCATCAGCTTGTAGCTGGTAAACAGCACGAAGGCTTTGCCGTGCGTCTGCTTCACAAAGTGCTCCACCCAATGCATCAGGGCGTCGGCATAGCCGGCCTCGCGCGGGTCGGGCACTTTCTTGACGGTGAACAATTTCATCTGCCGTTGATAATCGAACGGCGTGCCGACTTGAAGCGGCGTGGCCATCTCACAGCCAACGCGGCGGGTAAAGTAGTCCAAACCGCTTGGCGGGCGGGCGGATTTGGTTCGGGAATTGGCAATTTTCGATTTGAGATTGGCGGAGGTCGCCAGCGTGGCGCTGGTCATGATGACGCTGGTGTCGGTCTCGAACAGCCGCCGTCGCAGAAATTCCGCCACATCCACCGGCGCGGCATTCAGTGAGAGGTTCCGCTGCGATTTGCCACCGCGCTCCACCCAGTAAACCTGGTCGTCCGCCTGTTGGCTGAGAAATTCCGCGACTTCTAAGCGCAATTCGCCGAGCCGCCGGTTGCACTCGACGAGTTCTTGCCCGATGTCCTTGTCGTCGCTGGTTTTGATGAGCTCGCTCACCGCCTCGCGCAGCCGCTGGATCGGTAGCGTGACATTGTCCTTCACGATTTCTGCGCGGCGGATGCGCAGCTCTTTCCACTCGCGCTTGTTTGGGTGGGGCGAGCGTCCCCGCGAGCCGAAGCCTTCCGCGGTTTTGGCCGTTGCCTGAATCGTTTCGCACGCCGTCTCGACATTCTCAAAAAACTTGTCGGACTCGCTCAAAATATCTGACACGAGTTTCACCGCCTTGCCCTGACGCAGGGTGGCGAGCAGCCCCTTTTCCGTCTTGGGATTCCACAGCCGGTTCAGCGCGTAGCGCACTTGGCCGCTGGAAACGCTCAGGCCGATGTGCCGCGAGGCCACGTTTTCCATCGTGTGCGCCTCGTCAAAAATCACGAAGTCATTCTTGAATAGAATCCCGCCTTCGATCTCTTCCTCAATGCCGCCGAGCAGCGTGAAAAACAGCGTGTGATTCAAGATGACCACATCCGCTGATAAAATCCGGTTCCGCACGCGCTGAAAAAAACAAACATCATGATCGCGCGCAAAATCGGACTGATGCCCGCAGGTTTTCGGCGAACATAGTCCGCGCTCGGAGCAGACCTGCGCCCAGACTTTCGGGTCTGGCTCGATCTCAAAATCCGACAGGCTGCCGTCCTTGGTTTCCTTGGACCATTCGTAGATGCGCTGCAATTCCTCGGCCTCGCTGGAGGTGAAGAGATTGCCGATTTGCTGCATGGCTTTTTGCAGGCGGCGCGTGCAGAGGTAATTCGCCCGCCCCTTGAGCATGGCGTAGCTGAACTTCACCGGCTCCGGCAGCGCGCCCAGCACGCCGGCGAGCATGGGGAGGTCTTTCTCCGTAAGCTGCTCTTGGAGATTGATGGTATGGGTCGAGACGACGGCTTTTTTCTTCTGCGCCCCGGCGAAGAGAATGGCGGGAATCAAATAAGCCAGCGATTTGCCGACGCCCGTGCCAGCCTCCACCGCGAGGTGTTCCTGATTCTGTAGGGCGCGCGCCACCGCCACCGCCATCTCTTGCTGCTGGGGTCGGAACTCGAAGTTTTTCGCCCGTGACAAAATACCCGTCGGCGAAAAGATTTCCTCCACCTGGGTAATTAGGTCGAGATTCGCGCCCGCCGCCTCGTGGGTCAAAATTGAAATCATTCCGGCGGCAACAATACAAAATCACCACGCAATTTGCTTGTCATTTTGTCCAAAAATGCAAAACCAAGGCCTGTCGCGCGTTTCCATTTAGGCCCTCGGCTTGATGATTGGCTGTTGGCGGGCTGCCCCACGTTCCTGACCCGCCGCCCACCTAGCGGCTGCTCAAAACCACTTTCAATGCAGCGGATTTTCCGGGCCCGAGCGTGAGCTTGTTCTGCTTCAGATTGCCGCATTCCACGCAGACCATCTGCAAATGTTCGTTCGGAGCCCAGTCTTCCAGCATTTTCTGAGTCGTCCACGGATTCCAGACGACCGTTGACTGGGAATTGAATTTCTCCACGCGGATGGTGCGCTGGAGCTTTTCATCGCGGATTTCCACCGGACTGGTGTTGTCCGGATAAACGCGGTTGGTTTCCTGCGGGATGCGCAGCGGCGCGGCCTCCCCCGTTTTTCGCCCGCCCCCGGTGCCCCGGGCGAAATCATCGAACGGCGCGCCTTGCAAGCCGGTGAGGGTGACGGCGCTTATGTCGCCGACGTAAAAATAGGTGTGCAGGCAATTTTCCAATTTCACCGGCACGCCGCCGGCTTCATTCGTGCTGACCAGCTTCATCGTCAAAGTTTCGGCGACGGTCACGGCGAATTCTGTGTGCAGAGTTTTCCACACCTCGCGGCCGGGAATGGGTGGCAGAGCCAGCGTGAGCGTCACGGCCCCATCCGGGGCGGCGGCCGTTTTAACCAACTGCCATTCGGTCAGCCGCGCGAAGCCGTGCGCCGGCTCGCCGGCGCGCGGGCCGAACCACGGAAGGCAGATCGGCACGCCGCCGCGAATCGGTTTGCCGGGCGTGAAATGACTGTTCGCGCTCATGAAAATCAGCGGCGGCGCGCCGTTTTTCTGGAAGCCGGCAACGTGCGCACCCAGCAGATAAATTTCCGCCGTGCTCCACGGCGTGGCAATTTTGATGAGCGGTAGTCCGCCGCGACCGTTGACGATGGCAACGCGCCCGGGGATTTCCAGCCGACGCAATTTTTCAGGGACCAGGTTGATTTCCATGGATAAATTTAGGCCAGCTTAACGTCCCGCCTCGTGAACTTGAATGTATTTGCGGAACAAAATTGCGCCGACCGGCGTCACGAAGGCCATGCCGCCGATGATGAGCCACATCATTTCGGGGTTGCGCAGGCCGGTTTCGGGGCAAAATTTGGCGAGCAGCCAGCCGGAGCTGCCGCCCACAAAAAACTTCGCCAGGAAATATGGCAACAGCGACAGCGCCATATACGACGCCTCCTGACCTTTGGGCGCGATGGCGGCGGCGTATTCGTAAAGCCGCGGCGACCACAGCGCCTCGCCCACCGAGAGCAGCGTGACAAAGAGAAAGATCGAAATATAGAGCGGGTTCACCGCGCCGTCGATGTGCAGCCATTGGTGAGCGATCAAATGGCCGAGCCAGCCGTCGGCGAGCGGCCTGAACCAGGTCGCCGGCACTGCCAGAAACAAGACCGACAGCGCCGAGATGAAACTGCCTACCGTCACCATGCGATAGGCCGCGATCTTCTGCGTCAACACGCCGGTAATCGGCACCAGCACCACGATAAGAATCGAGTTCACCATGCTGCTGATTTGCGCGATGGGCGCGCCATCGCCCAGTTCGCGCAGGCCATATTTTGGAAAGGTGAAGGCCAGATGATAAAAAATCATGCGCACGCCGACCGCCAGCGTCATGAAGGCGAGGAACCGGTAAAACGCCGGTTGTCGCCAGAGATTGGCAAAAATATTCCCGGTTTTGACGGCCGTGTCGCGCACCGTCGTCACCAGGGCGATTATGGTATTATTCCCGGCAATTTTCGCGCGCGGCGTGATGGTCACGCCCGCGTCCGTCACCTCCACTCCGTCGCGCAGACAGAACCACGTCAGCAGCATGCCGGGAATTGTGAAGATGACGCCGAACAAAATCAGCACGCGATAGGTGCTCAAGTCCGTGCCCAGCAGCGGCAGCGTCCAGTGGCCGTGTTCGCCGAGACCATGCAACGGGCTGCGCACGCGGTCAAAAATCCAGTCGCCCGCCGCGTAACCGAGGTTCATCAGCGCGTAATACAGCGAGAAGGCCACCGATCGTTGCGCCGTGTTGGAATATTTTTTCATCGCCACGGCCATCACCGGAATCATCAGGGCGATGCCAACTGCCTGTAGATACAACCCGAACGGCAGGACCACCGAGCGTTCCACGGTGAGCGTCATCACCATGCGGGATACGAGACAAACGCCGAAGCCAAGTAGAAACGTCCGCCGCACACCCAGCACGTCCGTCAGCGGGCCGATAACAACCGTGATTAATGTCATGATGGCCGACCAAGTGGCGATCATTGCGCCCGCCGATTGATCGCCGAAGCCGAGGTCGGACGAGAGCCAGAGCGTCATCACCGTGGCCGCGCCGACCTTGTAGGCAAGATTTTCGAGGATATAGGCCGCGTAAATGATCCACAGCTCGCGCGGCGCAGAACGCAGCACGGTGAATTTCCGGAGAAAATTCGTCAACTTGGAATCGGTGGTGACAGGAGCGGGCGGCATCAGGTCGGAGAAAAGTAATTCTTGCCGCCGCCCCCGGCGAGAATTTTCCATTCTATCCGGCGCCCCGCCAACCTTTGCCTTCGCCCCCGCTGGCGTGGAATGCTTGGCCGGGCCGACGGCCACTTTGAATCCCTGGGTGGTCAACCCGCCGCCGTCCTAATAAAATAATCTCGCGCAGGTTTAAGGGGATGATTCAAAGGAGCTCCGCTGGACTTGGTAAAAGGGCCGATTTGAATGAACTACCGAGTTTTTGTCAGGTGTTTGTCAGAGTGCGTCTGAATAATCAGTTTTTTGATTGGGCGCGAAAGAAAAGTGGGAGGATGTGTTGACATCCGACTTGGAGTTTGGCGGTCATTTTAAGCGCAGCTTCAGTTGGGGCGTGAAAAACGCCATTCCATAATTTCGATTTGGTTAACCGGATTGGCACAAAGGTTCATGATTTGAGCATAACGAGCAAGCTGGAGTTGTTTCAAATCCCTGAAAATCTGCTATCTTAACTGCATGGACATCGACCTGACCGGGTTTTCAGCCGCACAGAAACAGGCGCTTTTCGATCTGTTAATTCTGGCCATATATGCGGATGGACACCTTTCATCAGCTGAAGATGAACAATTGCAGAAGTTGTTGGCTGGAATGGGATTTACCGCAGAGCTTGACCAGCAGCGTGAATTCGATGCTGCGGTGACCCGGATTCGGCCAGCCCTTCAAACCATTTATAAAGCCAAAGAGCTGGCCTTGGGGCTGGCGGATGAATTTACCGTTCGCTCTCAACAGCAGCAGGTATTCGCAGCCGTTGAGCAGATCATGACGTTTGACAACAATATCAGCACTTGGGAAAACACTTTGCTATCGGAACTGCGGATGAAATTCAGGTTGTGATGGTGAAAGGAAAATGGCTGGCGTGGGCGCATCTACTGACTGACTGTCTTTCTGTTCTTTCACTGCGACGGTCTTACGGGTTTCGCGTCGTCTAAAAACCGTCAACTGCACTCACGCTCACCCCAGCCAGTATCAAATTCGTCCTTTTTTTGGGGATATCAAATCAGGGGTTGACGATTAGCTTTAATCTTCCATCGATTCCAGTCTTTGCCTTTGAAGGGAAGGATGAGACGGCTTTGAACCGCGAAAAACAGTCTTGAATCGGGGTGGTTTTGTTATGCCAAACCGTTGCTTTAAGGGTCGCCACTCAACCATATTTCGGAAACCTATCGATTCTATTACGTAGAATCAAAATGGCGGAAGGGGTGGGATTCGAACCCACGGTAGCCTTGCGACTACTTCTGATTTCGAGTCAGATGCGTTAGACCACTCTGCCACCCTTCCGATCGTTTAATCACAACCCCTTGCCAGGGGTATTGAGAGAGCCGGCCGTCTTTTTTTGCGAAAGACAGTCTGGCGGCACCCCATCGCCTTGGGAAAACTCCGTCCAGGATGTGCCATCGGGCGTTTATTTCACACGAATTGGGGCTCAGGGCAAGCGGATTCGTCACTCGCCCAAATGGGATCGGTGTCGATCATCCAGGCGGATGGAATCGCATTGCTCCGGTGAACAGCGACGGGCACCATGCCGCGCATGAAGATTCTGGTCCATTGCGGCCTGCCGTTCGCCCTGGCGCATGGCGGTCAGGCCATCCAGATCCAACAGACCATGGCGGCCTTGGCGGCGCAGGGCGTGGTGGTTGAACCGCTCCGGTGGTGGGACGAAACCCAGACGGGTGACGTGATTCATTACTTTGGCCGGATGCCGGCCACCCAGATCCGCTTTGCCCAGCAGAAAAATATTAAGGTGGTCATGGCCGAGTTGCTGACGGCCCAAGGCTCCCGCTCGTCCGGCCAATTGCGGCGGCAACGGCTCATCACCCGCGCGCTCGCCCGGCTGGCCCCCCGCCCATTCACCGACGCCTTTAACTGGGATTCCTACCGGCGGGCCGATGGTTTGGTGGCCCTGACCACTTGGGAAAAACACCTCATGGCATATATGTTTGGGGCCGATCCGGAAAGAATCTCCGTTGTGCCCAACGGGGTTGAGTCGGTTTTTTTCCAATCGCCGCCGGTTACCCGAGGCCCGTGGCTGGTTTGCACGGCCACCCTCACGGAACGCAAGCGGGTGTTGGAACTGGCCGAGGCGGCTATCGTTGCGCAAACCCCGGTCTGGATTCTGGGCAAAGCTTATGCCGATAGCGATGTTTACGCGCAGAATTTTTTCCAACTCGCAAAGGAAAACCCCGCCTATATTCGCTACGAAGGCGGAATTAACGACCGGCAAAAATTGGCGGAAATTTACCGCGCGGCGCGCGGCTTTGTGCTGTTGAGCACCATGGAAAGCTTGAGCCTCTCCGCCCTTGAGGCCGCCGCTTGCGAATGCCCCCTGCTCCTGAGCGATCTGCCCTGGGCGCGCAGCACCTTTGCCCGCGGGGCGGTGTTTTGTCCCGTGAGCGAGGCTGTGGCCAGCACCGCCGCCAGCCTGCAAAAATTTTATGAGGCCGCCCCCCAACTGCCACCCCCGCCCAAACCGGCGACTTGGGCGGAAGTGGCCGGGCAACTCAAGGCGGTTTATGAAAAGGCGCTGGCGGCCCGCGACTGATTTCCAAGGCCTTTCGAGTTTCCAGCTTGCTGCCTTTGGCCGGCAAAGGCATCCTCACCTTTACCAGCAATCGCGGTAACGCTATGAGCATCATCTTGGTCACCGGCTCCGCCGGACTAATTGGTTCCGAAACCTGTAAACGCTTTCATGCGGAAGGCTGCGACATTGTCGGCGTGGATAACGATATGCGGGCGAAGTTTTTTGGCGCAGAAGCCTCCACGGCCGCCACGCGGGCCAAACTGGAAAAGACCCTGAAAAATTACCGGCATGAAACCGTGGACATCCGCGATACGGCCGCCGTCAACGGGCTAATGGCCAAGCTCGGCTCGTCCATCAAAACGGTCGTTCATACCGCCGCCCAACCTTCCCATGACTGGGCCGCGCGCGAACCGCACACGGATTTCAGCGTCAACGCCGTCGGCACGTTAAATCTGCTCGAAGCGGCGCGCCAGCATTGCCCGGAAGCAACCTTCATTTTCACCAGCACGAATAAAGTTTACGGGGACACGCCCAACCGCCTGCCCCTGCGCGAACTGGCGCAGCGCTGGGAAATTGACCCGGCCCACCCGTATCACGAAGGCATTGACGAGACCATGTCCATTGATCAGACCAAGCATTCGCTCTTCGGTGCCAGCAAGGTGGCCGCCGATGTGCTGGTGCAGGAATACGGCCGTTACTTCGGCATGAAGACCGCAATTTTCCGTGGCGGCTGCCTCACCGGCCCGGCCCACGCGGGCACCGAGCTGCACGGCTTTCTGGCCTATCTCATGAAATGCTGCGCCACCGGCCGGCCCTATCGCGTGTTTGGCTACCAGGGCAAGCAAGTGCGCGACAACATCCACAGTCATGACTTGGTTGAAGCCTTCTGGCAATTCACTTTAAAACCGCGCGTTGCCGAAGTTTACAATATGGGCGGCAGCCGCCACTCCAACTGCTCCATGCTCGAGGCCATCGAACTGTGCGAGCAGATCAGCGGGAAAAAACTCGATTACACCTACGTCGAGGATAACCGCATCGGCGACCACATCTGGTATATCAGCGACGTGCGGAAGTTCCAGTCGCATTATCCCAGCTGGAAATACCAGTTTGATTTGAAGGCCATTCTCGAACAAATCCACGCCGCCGTCGTTGCGAGCTGATTTAATTTATGAAATGCGCCTGTAGGGGAACCCCCACCTGTGTTTCATCGGTGAAAATCTGTGGCTAAAATAAAATGAAAATTTTAATCACCGGCATCTGTGGTTTTGTGGGCAGCACGCTGACGCGGGCGTTGGTCGAATCCACGCCTGATTTGCAAATCACCGGCGTGGACAATTTCATCCGCCCCGGCAGCGAGTTGAACCGCCGGGAATTAGCGAAGCTCGGCGTAAAAATCCTCCACGCCGATGTCCGCAGCGCGACCGATATTGAAACCCTGCCCGCCGTGGATTTCGTGATTGATGCCGCCGCCAATCCGAGCGTCCTCGCCGGCGTGGATGGCAAAACCAGTTCGCGCCAGTTGCTGGAACATAATCTCTGGGGCACGGTCAACCTTCTCGAATACTGCAAGGCGCATCGCGCCGGGCTGATTCTGTTGAGCACCAGCCGCGTCTATTCCGTGCCGCCGCTGGCGGCGCTGCCGGTGGAGGTTTGCGAAAAGGCTTTCCGGCCCAAAGTCGGGGCGGGCCTGCCCGCAGGCCTTTCTGCGGCCGGCGTGAGCGAGGCCTTTTCCACCGCGCCGCCCATCTCGCTTTACGGCTCCAGCAAGCTGGCCAGCGAGCTGCTGGCATTGGAATACGCGGAGACGTTTCAGTTTCCGGTCTGGATCAACCGCTGCGGCGTGCTCGCCGGCGCCGGCCAGTTTGGCAAGGCGGATCAGGGCATTTTCTCGTTCTGGATCAACTCGCACTTGCGCCAGCGGCCGCTAAAATATATCGGCTTCGATGGCGGCGGGCATCAGGTGCGCGATGCCCTGCATCCGCGCGATCTGGTGCCGGTGCTGCTGGCGCAGATGCACCAGCGCGGTCACGGCCGGCCGCGCATCGCCAACTTCAGCGGTGGCGCCGCGAACAGCATGTCGCTCGCCCAGCTCACCGACTGGTGCGACGCGCGCTTTGGCCGGCACGCTGTCGCGGGCGACGCGCATCCCCGGCCGTTTGATATTCCGTGGATGGTGTTGGATGCTTCGCTGGCGGAAAAAACGTGGAACTGGTCGCCAAAAATTTCCCGGCCGCAAATTTTGGAGGAAATTGCGAAGCATGCGGAACAAAACCCTCACTGGTTGGACATCTCGAACTCCTGACGCCGGATGAACCCGCCTACCCCCAATCCGTCAGCCCCGCCCTTGAAGCTGTTTTCGGTCGTCATTCCGGCGCGGGATGAAGCGGAATCCCTGCCGGCCACGCTGGAACATTTGCATGTGGAATTTTTGCTCAACCGTGTCCCGCATGAAATCGTCGTTGTGGATGATGGCAGCCAGGACCAGACCTGGGCAGTGCTCCAGCAATTGAAAGCCAAAATTCCCACGCTGCGGCCGGTGCAAAACCCCGGCGAACATGGGTTTGGCCGGGCGATCATTTTCGGGCTGCGCCATTGCACCGGCGATGCGGTGGTGATCATGATGGCCGATGAGTCCGACGACGCTCGCGACGCCGTGCGCTACTGGAAGCTGTTGAACGAAGGCTGGGACTGCGTCTTCGGCAGCCGTTTCATCAAGGGCGGCGGCGTCATTGATTACCCCAAGGTAAAACTCTTTGTCAACCGGCTGGCGAATTTTTTCATCCGGGTGCTGTTCCGCGTGCCGCTGAATGACACGACCAATGCCTTCAAAGCCTACCGCCGCCCGGTGATTGAGGGCTGCGAGCCGCTGATCGCGCCGCATTTCAATCTGACGGTGGAAATTCCGCTCAAGGCCATGGTGCGCGGCTTTTCGTGGACCGTGGTGCCGATCACCTGGCGGAATCGGCGTTTTGGGCAGGCCAAACTCAAGATCAAAGAAATGGGCAGCCGCTACTTTTTCATCTGCGCCTATGTCTGGCTGGAAAAGTATTTCAGCCGGGGCGATTACCGAAGAGGGCAAAAACAAAAACCTTCTGGTTCGGGAGAAGGAAGGCAGCGG
>CAIMLG010000005.1 GCA_903842235.1 uncultured Verrucomicrobia subdivision 3 bacterium | reverse complement strand
GGTATTGTTGAGCGGCGTGAGGGTCGCGTTGTTGGGAGCGTTGAGCAGGCTGAACGCCAGGGTCGGCGCCGGCTGGTTCGTGTCGGTGGCCGTATTGGTGACGACGAGGGTGGCTCCCGCATTGATCGTTTTACTGGCCACCGGCGCCAGGATAGGCGGCGTGTTGCTCGGTTGTAGCTGTCCCACAAAGGTCACCACGCTCAGGGCTGGCAGCGCGTAGGTAAATGCGGCGTTGGTGACGCCAACGGCGGACTGGCTGGCCAGCGAAAGATTGCTGGAAGTGATCCAGGGCGTTACCGAACGGGCGGTGAAGTTGGCCAGATTAAAAATCTGGGTGGCGGTGGCGGTGGAGTAATTAATGGCGACAATGGCAAAGCTGCCGGAGTTCGCGTTTTTGTAGGCGCTGATGGAGGTGAAAGCGTTGTTGGACACCCCGATCCGATAATAACCCGGTCGCACGAACCGGCTGTAGTTGCCCATCACGTATATCCGTTTTGCGGGTGTGGTCCAACTGTTGCCGACCAGCGAACCGGTGCCACTGCCCTGCAGCCACCAATAGTGGTAAGCATTCGCCCCGGCCACGGTCATGAATGAGTGGATTTCCTGCGCCAGCGCCACTCCGTTGACGATGGTGTCGTCCGAGCCAAAATAATGTTCGGTTTCCCACAGCGGCTTCGGGCAGGGCGTGCCGAACTGGGTGACCGCCGCGGCGGAACTGCCGTAGTTATGCGCGGCCAGCACGCCGACGAGATTCGAGACATTGTCGTTCATCGCGGTGGCCGCCAGATCCCATTTCCAGTTCTCATCCTCGGCGACCATGATCCGGGTCGAGGCCACATTGTTGTTCGACAGCGCGGTGGAAAGGTAGGGGACAAAGTCGTGAATTTGTTTTGCGCTCCAGATGCAAGATTCGTAGCCAAAGTTGGTGGTGATAATTCCCAAATTGGTCACATAAGTGTCAGGATGATTGCTGTCCGGCTCATTCTGCACCGACACGGCATAAAGGTTGGTGCCAAGGATGTTTGTCATGCTGGCCACGTAATTTGCAAGTTGCGCGGCATAGCCTTGATAGTTGGCGACACTGGAAACAAAGTTTCCCCCGTTCACGACGCCGCTGTCTTTATCGGCAGCCGGGGGGCTCCACGGTGTGCTCCAGATTGTCGCACCTCGTGCCTGGGCTTGCTGGGCGATGCTGGTTTCCCAACTGGTGCCATCGGGTGCGATGCGGGTGCGCAACAACGAAAGCCCCGCGCCATTGTTGGTGGAGAACAACAGGTCGGCATCCGCAGTGGGCAACGACCCGCTCATCCAGGCGGAAGACGCGCCAAAGCCATCTATTCTTTGATGCACATCATTCCAATTTACAACGCAGTTGGTGGTGGTGGGCAACCAGCCGACAAACTTGATGTTATCCACCCAGAGGGTCGAAGCGCCGCTCAGCGCCGGACTATAATAGGATCCGTAAATGTGTATCAGCACGTCATTGATGCTTTGCAGATTGGGATCGGTTGTCGCATTAAGCGGAATGCTGACATGCACCCAATTGGTGTTGCTGGACGGAACGTCAACACTCCCAAAATAGTCCTGGCTGCTCCCGACGGCTATGCCGAATTGCACGTGGCCGAAGGTATTGTTCGCGGTGGCGGATCCTTTGGCAAAGCGGACATCGCATTGGAAATTCGTGTACTGCAATCCATTCAGCGGCGGAACGATGCCATTGAAACCATTGTAAACCTCGAACTGATCCCCAAAATTGGCGGTGATTTTCATCGAACCCGAACCGGCATTCGTGTTGGC
>CAIMLG010000004.1 GCA_903842235.1 uncultured Verrucomicrobia subdivision 3 bacterium | reverse complement strand
GCCGCGCGGAGGAGCGCGAGCGCATCGAGGCCAACCGCTACCAGAAATTGTATTCGCTGAAATACGTCATCCTCATCGCCATGATCGCGGCGGCCCTGGGCGGCACGTTGCAAATCGGCTGGCTCGATCCCATCTGCCTGTTTCATCGCTCGATGAGCACGGTAATTCTGCCGATGATCAACCTGTTCCTCCCGTCGAGCATTTACGTCCGGCAATACTTCCACGTGGGCGCGTGGATCATTGGTTTCATGCTCCTGTTCCTCGTGGGCATGAACGTGGTCATCCCGCGCTTTTTCTGCCGGGTGCTGTGTCCGCTCGGGGCGTTTCTCGGCACGCTCTCCTCGGTGGCGCTGTGGCGGATTGACCGCGATACCACCAAATGCGTGGATTGCGACCTCTGCCTGAAGAATTGCGAAGGCGCGTCCGACCCGCACACGCAGCTCCGCAAGAGCGAGTGTTTCGTCTGCTTCAACTGCATCGAGGACTGTCCGGAAGACGCGCTCTCCTTCAAGTTCCTGCCGCCGCTCCAGCGCGAAGTCACCGCGCCGGTCGTCACCGGCCGGCGGGCCTTTCTCGGCACTTTGATTGGCCTGGGCTTCTACGCCTTTGGCCGCACCTCCGGCGCGAGCGACCGCAACTACGACAAACGCGTCATCCGCCCGCCCGGGTCCGTGGAGGAAAAGGATTTTCTCGACCGCTGCATCAAATGCGACCAGTGCATCCGCACCTGCCCCACCAACGTGCTGCAGCCGGCGCTGCTGGAATCCGGCCTCGAAGGCATCTGGACGCCGATCCTCAACATGAAGACCGGCTTCTGCGAAGTGAACTGCACGCTCTGCGGCCAGGTCTGCCCCACGGGCGCGATCCAGCGCATCACCATTGAGGAGAAGACCGGCACCGGGCCGTTTGAAAAAGAAGGCCCGGTCAAGCTGGGGACCGCGTTTTTTGACCGGGGCCGCTGCCTGCCGTGGGCGATGGAAACCCCGTGCGTAGTCTGCGAAGAAGTCTGCCCCGTGTCGCCCAAGGCCATCTTCTCGCGCGAAGTCACCCTCATCAAACGCGATGGCAATCCCATCACCCTGCGCCAGCCTTACATGGACCCCGCGCTCTGCATCGGCTGCGGCATTTGCGAACACGAATGTCCCGTGACCGACGAAGCCGCCATCCGCGTCACTGCCGTGGGCGAAACCCGCTCCCGCGATCGCCGCCTGCTGATGGACGGCGGCGTGACCAGCGCCGTGCAGGAATTGGAAAAGCGGCAGCGCTAGAGCGGTTTCCCTGAAATGGGGCCGGCTTGGCCGCCAGCCAGCGGGACTGGAGCAGCACATTTGCCGCCGTAATCAAACCGCCGCCGATGAGCAATTGCCGGGTGATTTGCTCATTCGGATAATCCAGCCCGGTCCAGGAGGAAAACCAGCCCGGCAGAAACAGCGCCAGGGCGCTGGCAAACAGCGGCTCGGAACAGTAAATCAGCCCCGCTTCCGTGGCCGCCACATGCCGCTGCCAGCGGCTCATCAGCACGAACGAACCCAGCGTGCAAAACAACACGATGACCGCCATCAGCCCGCAGGCCGGAACCGAAGCGTAAACGCGAAAACACGCCGCCAGGCCGGGCGCCGTCGTCACGACAATCGGCAGGGTGAACCCCGCCGTGGCCAGCAGCATCACCGTGGTGAAACACAGCGGGCGATTGGCGGCGTAGCGCCGATGTTCCAAGGCCAAGATTTGCGCGGCAAACATCACCGAGGCGGCCAGCGTTTCAAGTTCGCCGCGGCCCAGATGGAGAGCGAACGGGTTCAAGCGGACCAGCACCGCCATCCCGCCCAACACCAGGATGCTGCATAAAACAATTTTCGCCGACGGCGCCCGGCGATGGCTGACCACCACCCACAGCGGAATCAGCACGCAGTATAATTGCGTGAGAAACGCCGACGTGGACGCCGACGTGTAGGCCAGCCCGTCCATCTGCAGGGAAATTCCGATGGTGGTGAATACGGCCAACAGCAGCCCCTGCTCCACTTCCCGGCGGGAAACGGTTTTCACCTGCGCAAACGAAAAAGCCAGCAGCAGCCCGCCCGCGATCAGGAAACGATAAAAGACGCTCAACGAACTGATAAACCAACTGCCCGCGCCCGGCAGGATTTCCTCCTGGGCGAGCGCCAGCGCCTTCATCGCCGGAAAACTGAGCGCCCAGAACGAGGTGCAAAGCACCAGCATCTGAAACGCCCGGCGGCGGGGAGGAACGGGTGGCATGTTGGTTTTAAGCGATCAGCGGGCCGCCATTTTTTTGCGGGCGGATTCGAGAATGGCGCGCTCCCGCGCCGTCAGGCTCTGAATCCCCTGCGCCGAGATTTTATCGAGAATCGGATCCACTTCGCTGGCCAGAAATTCCGCCGCCGATTTCTCCTCGCGCGGGGGGACTGGAGCGGTCGGCGGGTAATCCGGTCTTTCCTCCGTGCCGATGAGCGCCGGCTGTTTCAGGATTTTTTTGACATATAACCACCCCATAAACAAGCCGCCGAGATGCGCGGCATTGGCGACATGGTCCATAGGAAAAACAATCCCCATCACGGCCAGCACGGCGAGGAGAAGCAGCAGCGTTTTCGCCCGCAAATGCACCGGAAGGACGAAAAACAGCAGCAGCGTCAGTTCGCGTTCGGGAAACAGCAGGGCAAACGCCGCCACCAAACCAAACGCGCAGGCGGAGGCGCCGACCACCGCGCCGCCGAACAGATCCGGCCACACCAACGCCACGAGCACTTGAAAGACCCCGCCGATCATGCCGCTGGAAAACAACAGGGCGAGAAACCGTTTGGGCCCCAGCAAATCCTCCAATTGCCGCCCGAAGATAAAAATCACCCAGCAGTTCAGCAACAGGTGGATCCACCCCGCGTGCAGAAACTGATAGGTCACCAACTGCCAGACGTAGCCGTGCTCCAGCCCTTCCTTGCTCAACGCCAGATAGCTAAAAAAATGGTTTCCCGGCGCAAATTTCCCCATGGCCTGGTCCGCCAGAAACACCAGCAAATAGGCCCCCAGCAGCCCCGCCGTCCACGACCAACGGAAAGGCCAGCGCAGGCTCCACCGGGAATTCCCGAATTCCGGCTGCCGCATGTAATCTCGATCTTCAAGCATAAATCTATTCTACGCGGCCCGGGCCGGTTTTCAAATCGCATTCCTGCCCCCACCCCGTGAAGTAACGGGAAGACTTCACGGGGCCAGCCCCGGAAAAGCCTGGTCGGCTCACGGGGCAAGCCCGGCGAAGTTTCCTGAAGTCGGCTCCCTGGCCTTTGGCTTTTCCGTCCGTTCCCGGACGGAGTCGAACTCACGCAATATACTTTGACAGCAATGGGGAAGTCCGCTTTCATCAACTCATGTTCACCAAGGCCGTCGCGAAAACCACCGTGCCCGCGCCCGGGCACGCCCGGCGGCCGAATCCCTGTTTGGCGTCATTTGTATGCTCCCAATTTTAATTACATTACTTGTGGTTTTGCCGATTTTAATACTTTGGGCGGGGGCATATTTTAGGTGGCGCACTTTCTGGGCGAGCGGGCGTCGCTCATTTCGTTGGCTACTTCCAATTGCATGTGTGGTCCCATTTCTTTTAACGCTGGCGACGCGGGAGATAATGGTCGTTATAGGCGATCGACCTTTGGCGGAAGGTTTCGGTTTGTTCATGGTCTATAATGTTTTCCCACTTTCGTTAATTCTATCCATCATATCAGCAATTGTTGCTTGGAAGAATTGGAGGAATTGGACCGGCTTGGATCGGTTGGTAGGGTTACTTCCTTTGGGTGTATATCTAGCTTTGATTTTTGTAGTATTTATTGCGCACAACAATGAATAATTGCCTTGTTTTACAAAAGCTGACGCCTAATCCCCAAAGAATTGAAAGGACCGGAGCGCAGCGGAGCGTCAATTCCATCCGTGGTTGAACCGCCCGCCCCGGTTCAGCCCTTGGCCCGCCACCAAAACATCCATTCGCGGCCCTCCCGGTTCGGATAGGAACGCGGCTGCCAGTCGGCCAGCAAATCAAAATGCGGGGAAAAGCGTTGCACCTGCTCCGCGCGCGTGGTCGGCCACGGCGGGCCGGCGTTAGCCTCGGTGATGAAATAATTCACCGCCAGATAGGTTCCCCCCGGCTTCAGCCACCGGCGCACGGCGCGAACATAAGCATCCCGCTCCGAGGGCTGGATGGCGCAGAACAAGGTGTGTTCAAACAGCCAATCGAATTGCTGCGGCGGCGCGGCGGACAGGAAATCGGCCAGGTGGAATTGCGCGGTGAGGCCGGCGGCTTGGGTCTTCTGCTCGGCCTGCGCAATGGCGCTCGGCGCAAAATCAAAGCCGTAGGCGGCAAAGCCGGCCTGCGCAAAGGCGCGGACATCATGGCCAGTGCCGCAGCCGGGCACGCCAACGGTGCCGCGCGGCAACTCCGGATGCGCGGCGAGAAAATCCACCAAGCCGGGCGACGGAGCGCCTTTCTCCCAGCCCATGTCCTGGGTTTGGTAGCGGTTTTCCCAATAATCGCGGCTCATGGCATTTACGATTTACGAATGACGATTTACGCGCCGGACGACGATTCGATCATCAATCGGAAATCACTTATCGCAAATCAGCAAGCAATGCGGCCATCCACCAACTCCACCACGCGCGGGGCGGCGGCGGCCACGCGGGCGTCGTGGGTGGCGATGACGAGCGTGGTTTGTTTTTCCAGGCGCAGCAATTGGAGCAGCTCCATGATTTCGCCGCCGGTGCGCGAATCCAGATTGCCGGTGGGCTCGTCGGCGAGCAGGAGCTCCGGCTCGTTGATG
>CAIMLG010000003.1 GCA_903842235.1 uncultured Verrucomicrobia subdivision 3 bacterium | reverse complement strand
GTGGGGCTGATGGGATCGGGCCGCACCGAACTGGCGGAAAGCCTGTGCGGGCTTCATCCCCTGCGCGGTCGCGGAGAAATACTGCTCGAGGGCCGGCCTTATGTTCCCCGTGACGCCCGCCACGCTTTGGCGCGCGGCCTGTCGCTGCTGTGCGAGGATCGGCGCGGACACGGCGTCATACCGGGTAAAAGGGTGCGCGAAAACATGACCTATCCTTCGCTCGGTGAATTCAGCCTGGGCGGATGGCTGCTCCGTCAGGGCGAAGAACGGCGCGCGGCGAAAGCCCAAATCGAATCCCTGCGGATCAAAACCCCGGACGTGGATTTTCCCATCGGCAATTTATCGGGAGGAAACCAGCAAAAGGTCTTGATCGGCCGCTGGCTGTTGACCCGGCCGAAGATTTTGATCCTGGACGATCCCACGCGCGGCATCGATGTGGGCGCGAAAGCGGAGATTTACCGGCTGATACAGCGGCTGGCTTCCGAAGGCATGGGCATTATTCTCATCTCGTCTGAAAACGAGGAGGTGCTGCGCTTGAGCCATCGCGTGCTGGTGCTGCGCCATGGCCGCGTGGTGGAGGAAAGGCCCGGCGGAGAACTGGAATTGGAAGAGGCCCTGGCGCTGGCCGCGGGAGCGGCATGAAACGCGCCCTGGTTCTTCTCATCGCCATTCCGCTTATTTGGGCGCTGTTCAACGTGCTTTCCGGCGGAGCCGTGTTGACCGCCGGAAACATGGCGAACCTTTTCAAATATCTCGCCGTCACCGGCATCCTGGCCACCGGAATGACGTTGGTCATCGGCGCGGGCTACATCGACCTCTCCGTGGGCTCTTTGCTCGGATTCCTGGGAGCGTTCAACGCCTGGCTGCTGCAGGCCGGGTGGCCTTTGTGGACCTCGCTGCTGATCGGCATGGCGCTGTCCCTCCTGCTCGGATGCCTGACCGGTTTCCTCGTGGCCAATCTGCGGGTTCCCGCCTTCATCGCCACGCTCAGCGGGTTGATGGCCTACATGGGCCTCAAGCAATACCTTGCGAACCCCGTCATCCCCATCCGCGATAAAACCTTGCTGCTGCTGGGGCAGGGGCAAATCCACGGTTTTCCCCTTTGTGTGCTGGCGCTTCTTTTAGCCGCGGCGGCGTGTCACTTCGTGGCCACGCGCACCCGTCAAGGCCGCCATGTCTTTGCGCTGGGCAGCAATCGCGAGGCCGCCCGTTATGCGGGCATTCCCATCCGGAGTGTCACTCTGTTTGTATTCGCTGTCATGGGTTTGATGTCATTTCTGGCCGGACTCACGGCCACCAGTCAGCTCATGGCGGGCGCCGCCGACATCGGCGATTACCAGGAGTTGTACGCCATCGCGGCCTGCGTACTGGGTGGCGCCAGCCTGAGCGGCGGAACGGGCAATGTATGGATGTCCCTGCTGGGCGCCGTGCTCATGGCCAGCATCCTGAACGGCATGGAACAGATGGGCATATCCTCCACGGTCCAGAAGGTGATATTGGGCTTGATCCTCACCGCCGCCGTGGCGGTTGACCAGGCCGTGGGAGCGCGCGGTAAAACCTTGCGGTGAAACAAAGACTAGGGACCGCTCATTTTTTTTCTGAAGGAACCTTTGCTCACTCGCACCGGAACTTGGTGCTGCCTTCCGGAATCGGTTGCGGGTATTTGCCGTCGAAGCAGGC
>CAIMLG010000002.1 GCA_903842235.1 uncultured Verrucomicrobia subdivision 3 bacterium | reverse complement strand
GACCAGCGCCCCGGTGCAACTGACCGTGCAGCCGCTCGCCCTCAGTCCGGTGGCCGTGCTGCCGGCCAATCCGGTCTTGGCCGGCCAAGCCGCCGTTTTGATCTGCCCCAATTATGCGGGGGCGGGCGCGTTCAGCTTCCAATGGCAGGGCAGCGCCAACGGCGCGAGCTGGACCAATGTGCCCGGGTCCCTGACCAACGCGCTGGTGCTGCTGGGGGTGAAGACCAACCAGGCGGGCTATTATCAATGCGTGTTTACCGCCGGCAAGGGTTCGGTGACCAGCGCCCCGGTGCAGTTGCTGGTGCAGGTGGCCGGCGGCCCGCCCGCCCGGCTGGCCATCAAGTTTGCGCCGGACCAGAGTTACAACCATTGTTTCATCAATCTGAACTGGACCACGCCGGCCACCAAGCAGCCGGCGGGCGTGTTGAACACGACCAATTGGAACAACTGGAATGTCAGCGGTTCGTCGCCCTATAGCTGGAACTCGATGTTTTACGACATCAATGGCAACACGAATGGCAACAAATCCACCGCAACGATCATTGATTATCACGCGCAGGGCGAACAAACCATCTATGGGGGCACTTCCGGCTGGCCCAACTCATTATTTACCAACAACAATGCGCTGCTGCTGAACAGCACGTTCTGGTATGGGGCCGACCAGATAGCCTGTCAGGTCACCAATCTCGACCCCGTGTTCGCGGCCAACGGCTATTCTGTGTATGTCTATTATATGGGCCAGACCATCAGCTGGGGGCAGCAATACTGTCTGGCCAACTTTGCCGGGGCAACGACCGGCAGCGCGGTGCTGAGCAACCAGGTCTGTTCCCTCTACACCACCACCAACTGGAATAGCTTCAACGGTGGCGACTATCTGACCAATCTGCCGGCCAATTTAAAGGGCACGGCCATCTTCACGCCCGGGGTGCCGACCTCCAGCACCACGCCCCACGGCACTTACCCCGCTTGGGAGACGGCGGGTGCGAATTACATTGTCTTTTCCAACTGTCCGCCCGGCGGGGCGTTTTCCCTCGCCGTTTCCAACACATTCTATGCCGGGATCTGCGGCATTGAAATTGCGGCGAACGTGGCGGGCACAGGACTGCTGACCTCCACCTCGGGGCTGGTGGCCTCGACCAACCTCGTTGCGCCGGGGGGCACGGTCACCTTGACGAACACCGTGAGTCCCGCCCCGCCGGACGGGGAATACGTTGCCTTCCTGGATGAAACCAACGTGCTGGGCCTGGGCACCCTGAGCGGCGGCCGGGCGGTTTACAGCACCGCCGGCTTGGCTAGCGGCAGCCACAGTCTCACCGCCGTGTATGTAGGCGATGGCAACTACCTGGCCAGCACCTCCAGCGTGGCCACGGTCACTGTGGCGGCCCGGCCGACCCTGAGCCTGGCGGTGGCGGTCCCCTCCGCGAACGTGTATGCCGGGATGAACGTGGTTTTAGTCTGCTCGAATTATACGGGGGCGGCCCCTTACAGCTTCCAATGGCAGGCCAGCGCCAACGGGGTGACCTACACCAATGTCAGCGGGGCCACGACCAACCAGATGCTGCTGCCGGGCGTGACGCCGAGCAACGCGGGCTATTATCAGCTGGCCTTCACCGCCAGCGGCCTGTCGGTGACGAGTTCCGTGGTGCAGCTGAGCGTGAATCCGCCAGCCACGGTGACTGCGCAGCCCGCCGGCGGCCAGCTGGTGTTGAGCTGGCCGCAGGGCGTGTTGCTGCAGGCCACCAACGTGACCGGCCCCTGGACCACCAATACCGCCACCTCCCCCTTCACCAATAATCCGACAGCGCCGGAAATGTTCTATAAAATCCAAATCCAATGAGGGTTGAATCCAGGCAGACTCCGATGTCTGCCGGAAAACCTCATGAAAGCTCATTTGCAGCTTTAACCCTTCGGCATTTTGGCCACGAATTCCCGGGCATTGGCGGCAATTTGTTCCGGCGTGTAATCGTGCCGGTGCGTAGCGATGGCCCATTGATGGCCATATAGATCTTCCACCACGCCGTAACGATCGCCCCAGAACGTATCGGAGACCGGCATCCGGATCGTGCAGCCCGCCTTGACCGCCCGATCAAAAGCCGCGTCTGCATCCGCGAGGTAAAGATGGAGATAAACACTCGTTCCACCCCGACTCTTGGGTGAGAGTGCATGCGGCGGCATTTCACTGCCGAGCATGACCATGGAATCGCCCATCTTGAGCTGGGCGTGCATCACGGTTCGGCCATCGGGCGACAGCAGACGAACCAGTTCCTGCGCCCCGAAGGCCTGCTGGTAAAAGTCAATCGCTGCCGCGCCATCGGCAACGACGAGGTGTGGCGTCAACGTATGAAATCCGGCGGGAATGGGCTGCGACATAATTTACCTTGGGTTTTGAATTTCCGCCAACTTGGCACCCCGGCTGACCAATTGCAAGTGAGGGTCGGCGGCTCCTCAATCGGATCAAGACACCTCTTGCCTTTTCATCACGCGCCGCAACCGGTTAAATTGCGTCGTGGCTATCGCTGAAATCATCCAAGTGCAATCGCTCGACGTGCCCGAGCTGGCGTTTTACCAAACCCTGCGCCGGGTGGAAGAGCATGAGCAGGCTGGCGTCTTGGTCGCCACCAACGTCAAAGTCATCAAACGCCTGCTCGCCAGCCGCTATACGGTCATCTCCGCCCTGGTCACACCCGCTTGGCTGGCCAAGCTGGAGGCCCAGTTGCTCGCCCGGCCCGAGGCGATCCGCGTTTACGTTGCAGAAAAGGAGCTTTTGGAAACCATCACCGGTTACCAGATGCATCAAGGAGCGCTGGCCGTGGCCAAAATCCCACCCCGGCCGGATTTTGAAACTTTGCTGGCCAACGCCCCGCGCCCCCGCTTGCTGGCCGCCGTGGAAGGCATTGCCAGCGCGGAAAATCTGGGCTCGATCGTCCGCTGTTGCGCGGCGTTTGGCGTGCATTGCCTGATTGTGGGCGAAACCTGCGGCAGCCCCTTTCAGCGCCGCGCTGTCTCCGGCGCCATGGGCACCACTTTTGAACAGCCGCTGGTGCAGGTGCCGAATCTGGTGGAAACTCTGGCCCACTTGCGGGCGCAAGGCGTGCGCTGCCTCGCCGCGCATCCGCGCGCCGATGCCAAGAAACTGGCGGAGGTGGATCTGCGCGGCGACTGCTGCCTGATTTTCGGCGCGGAAGGCCCGGGCCTGACCCCGGCGGTGCTCGCGGCCTGCGATGACATGGTGGAAATCCCCATGCCCTCCTACATGAATTCGCTAAACGTGGCCGTCGCCACCGGAATCTTCCTCTACGAAGCCACCCGCCAACGCGCTGAAAACAAACAGGCTGTTGATCTCTAGAACTGCCCGCCGGCCAAACGCCCGCTCCCTTGACCAACCGAAGCGCCGGGTAATATTATGAATGAGCCCACCTAAAAACAGCCGTGGCCGCCAAGAATAGATTGATTCGATTGGGGGGCGGACTAGATTGATTCCGAAGTTCAACAACACATTATACAACCATGAAAAAAATCGCACTCCTCGCACTCCCGGCGGCTTTCGCGTTCGCCCTAACCACCACGGCTTTGGCCGCGGACGGCAAAGCCGTTTATACCGACAACTGTGCCAAATGCCACGGTGAAGACGGCAAAGGCGCCACCAAGATGGGCACCAAACTTGGCGCCCGCGACTACACCGATGCCACCGTCCAAGCCTCCTTCACCGATGAACAGGGCGTCAAATCCACCAAGGAAGGCATGAAGAAAGAAGACAAGACGCTGATGAAGCCCTCCGAGCTTTCGGAAGAAGATATCAAGGCGGCGGTCGCTTACATGCGGACGTTCAAAAAGTACCGACTGCGCAAGCGCTTTAATCCCTTAACCCCCCGGCCGCTGGCCTCCCGCCAGCGGCCTTCGTATTTTCCCCCGCCTGCCCGGACCCACTCAGCGCCACAAATGTTTCGGATAGCGCCGCGCCAGCTCCGATTTGATCTTGGGATAATGCTCCCGCCAGAAACTCGCCAGATCCTGGGTCACCTGGATCGGCTTCATGCCGGGCGTGAGGATATGCACCGTCACCGGCACCCGCCCCAGTGCGATCTTGGGCGTCTGGTTCACATCGTAAAGCTCCTGGATGCGCAGGGAAATAAACGGCGCGCGGCTGGGCTCGTAATTCACCTTGGGCGTGCGGCCGTTCGGCAGGGTGAGGCGCTCCGGCGCGTGCTTGTCCAGCAGCTCGCGCTGGCTCTGCGAAAGCCAGGACATCACCACCGGTTTCACTTCCCGCTCCTTGATGTCTTTGTAGCTGACGGCGCCATGACAGAGCTCGGCAATGATGTGCTTTTTGTCCGCTTCGGTGATCGCCGGCAATTGCAAATCCGCGCACTGCTGGCATAACAACGCCAGCCGCGCCAGCCATTGCTCGACGTGGTGATCCCAATTGGGCAACAGCAGGCGGCCGGCCAGCACCTCCTCCGCCAGCAGCCGCGCCGCCGCCTCGGCAGGCGGCGGGTCAATGCGTTTTGCCGCCAGGGCCAGATCGCGGAAGCGCAGCAACTCGGCGGCGAGCACGCGCTTCTCGCGCGGATCAAACTGCACCTGAACATCGCTTTTGATGTCCTCGGGAAACAGTTCTTTCAGCCAGTCGGTTTCAATCGCCGTGGCCAACGACAGAATGGTGTTCACCTCTCTGGTGGCCGTCCGCAAGGACTCGCGGCCGCTGATCTCGCGGATTTCCGCCACCACCAGCAGTGGACTTTGCTGCACCTTGCTCTCGCGCGCCAGCACGCCGCGCCGGCCATGCACGAGTTCGCAGCGGAGCGTGCCCTGATCCAGTCGCCGCGTCACGCGGTCGCTGAAGCCGATGAGAATGCACTTCTGCAACGCCTCGTCCTTCACCTCGTTGGGCCGCGTATCGAGCCCCTCGTCCTTGGCGATGCGGAGAAACTGATCAAACAGCGGGCCCACCTGCTTGGCGGTGATGGCGTGGATGCCCAGCTTCCGGCAGGCGTCGAGGCGAAATTGATGATTGAACGCAAAACTCCAGGCGCGCATGAGAATCCAGAAATCGGAACTGGCCTGCTCGCCGAGCAAATCTTCGCGGGCGGATTCCACGTCCCGGCCCGGATTGCGCAGCAGCAGGTCGCGGCCCTGGGTGAGCGCCGCGACGAGGCAAGCCTGGTGCACGCAGCCGTATTCCTGCGCCGCCAGCAACATGCGCGCGTAACGCGGATGCAAGGGAAACGCCAGCATCTTGAGGCCAATGGAAGAAATTTTTCCGCCATAAATCGCCCCCAAGTCTGCCAGCAGCTCCTCGGCATGCGTCAGCGAAATTTCATCCGGCTTTTCCAGCCAGCGAAACCGCCGTAAATCCACCACGCCAGAGGCCTTCAACGTCAGCACAACCTCGGACAAATCCAGCCGGCGTATTTCCGGCATTTCATGCGGCGCCCGCTCGTCGTGTTCGGGGCGCGACCACAGGCGCACGCAGGTGCCCGGCGCCGTGCGACCCGCGCGCCCAGTGCGCTGGTCGGCGTTCGCCTGCGAAATCTTCTCGATCAACAGGGTATTCAGGCCCCGGTTGGCATCGTAGCGGGCTATGCGCGCCAGCCCGGAATCAATCACCAGCCGCACGCCGTCAATGGTGATGCTCGTTTCCGCCACGTTTGTGGCCACGACCACTTTGCGCTGTGAATAGCGGGCCACGGCGGCGTCTTGATCTTTCGGCGGCAATTCGCCGTGCAGCGGTAAGACGATAAAGCCCTTGGCCTCCGACGTGTGCCGAATGGCTTCAATTGTCTGCGAAATCTCAAAGCCGCCGGGCATGAACACCAGCACATCGCCCGCACCGCCTTGGTGGACAAACCGGGAGAATTCCGCCGCCGCCAACTCCCAGACCGGCAGGCCGTTCAGGCCGACGCGATACGGCAGGTATTCGATTTCCACCGGGAACGCGCGGCCTGCGGCGGTGAGGGCGGAACAATTTATTTCCGATTTCCGATTTCCGATTTCCGATTGGGAAGACAAATATCGTTCCAACTCACCCACGTTCAGCGTCGCCGACATCACCGCCAGCAGCAGGTCCGGCCGGTGTTTTTCCTGCTGCTCGAGCGCCTGGGCCAGCGTGATGTCGCCGTAAAGATGCCGCTCGTGAAATTCGTCGAAGAGAATGGCCGAGACGCCGCGCAGTTGGGGATCGGTAATCATTTGCCGCAGCAACACGCCTTCTGTCACAAAGCGGATTTTCGTCTTGGCGGACGTCACGTTCTCGAACCGGATCTGGTAGCCCACCTCCTCGCCCAGTTTCACGCCCAGTTCCTGCGCCACGCGCGCCGCGAGCAGGCGGGCGGCGAGCCGCCGGGGTTGCAACACTACCACCTGGCCGGAGCCGAGCAGGCCGTGCTTCAGCAGCATCTGCGGGACTTGGGTGGATTTGCCAGAGCCGGTGGGGGCGGAGAGAATCAAGCGCCGGTCGGTTTGCAACCGCGCGATGATTTCAGACTCAATTTCGTAAATGGGCAGACGGTCAGCCATGATTGATTGGCCGCAGAATAGCGTTTCGGCGGCCGCGGGGAAAACAAAAGGATCAGCAACTGGGAAATCCGCTCCATCCCCGGCGGGGACGGAGGCGAAAAAGAGGTGCGGCGGCGGCTCAGATCCCAGGCCGCAGCGCGAAAGTTAAATCACCATGCCGTCGGGGATAACCGCGTCTTTGGGAATAATAACAATGCCATCGCGGATGAAATAGCGCTCGTGATCCACATTTTCCGGCTTGCCGGTGGGGGAGATTTTCACGCCATTCCCGATCCGGGCATTTTTGTCAATAATGGCATTTTCGATCCGGCACCCCGCGCCAATGCCAATGCGGGGCTGGCCTGCGAGCTGATGGTTTTCGACCGATTCCTTGGATTCGTAATAGTCGCTGCCCAGAATGACCACGCGGTTCAGCTCCGCATTGTCGCCAATGATCGTGCGCAGGCCGATAACGCTGTTGGCAATGCGGGCGCGGTTAATAATGCAGCCGTCGGCAATAACGGCGTGATCAATCTGCGCGCCGTTGATTTTGGAGCCGGGCAAATAGCGCGGCCGGGAGAAAATCGGCGCGTTCATGTCGAAAAAGTTAAACCGCGGCAACTCACTAACGAGATCCAGATTGGCCTCGAAGAAATTGCGAATCGTGCCGATATCTTCCCAGTAGCCCTGATAAACGTAGGCAAACACGCGGTGCGTGTTGATCGCGTGCGGAATGATGTGTTTGCCAAAGTCCGAGAGCGGATTGTCCAGCAACTCGGTAATGACTTTGCGGTTAAATATATAAATGCCCATGGAAGCGAGATACAAATCGTCCGCGCCCGTCATACCGACTTTCGCACGAATTTCCGGGGGCATCTTGAACGGTTCCAGCAGGGCGGGATCCCTTGGTTTTTCGAGGAAGCGCGTGACCCGGCCGGCCTCGTCAATCTGCATGATGCCCAGCGCCGGGGTTTCGGCCGCTTTCACCGGCAGCGTGGCCACGGTGATATCCGCCCCCGTCTCGCGATGCTGCTCGACCACTTCCTGCAAATCCATCCGATACAACTGGTCGCCGCTCAAAATCACCAGATAGTCGAAATCATGGTTCATAAAGTGAACCAGGTTTTTGCGCACCGCGTCGGCCGTGCCTTCATACCAGGAGGTATTGTTGATCGTCTGCTGCGCGGCGAGGATTTCCACGAACCCGGAGGAAAACTGGTCGAACTTGTAGGTGCGCGAAATATGGCTGTGGAGCGAAGTGGAATTGAACTGGGTCAAAACGTAGATGCGGCGGAAGCGCGAGTTAATGCAGTTTGAGATCGGGATGTCCACGATGCGGTATTTGCCCGCGAGCGGCACCGCCGGCTTGGCGCGATCCTTGGTGAGCGGAAACAGGCGCGACCCCTGGCCGCCGCCGAGAATAACACAGAGCACTTTGCTAAGATTAAGAGATTGGCGGCCCGTTTGTGACATATTAAACCTTTCTTGAATTCGGAAAAACGATAACGCCGAGGCCCCCGGTGATGCAAGCCACAGTTATGTATATTCAGCCGCTGCGTCCCGGTGTCGCCCATCACTTGGCGGACAGCGGGGGACCGAATCATGCCGGAACCCGCTTTCTTTGGGTTGCGCTGGCGCGGGCAAGCCACTAACTTGGCGGCGGATTTGCTGATTTTAATCCAAAATGGCGACCACCACATTGAATCCTGACGAAGAAGCTCAATTGGCCCAGACGATTGAGATGTTTGAGGTCATTGTGCAATCGCAGCCGTCCGATACCCAATCGCTGGAAATCCTCAAGGAGGCCTATTCTAAGCTGGGCCGGGAAGAGGAGGTGGTCACCACCTCGAAACGGATTGCCCAAGCCTACCTGCAACAAGGGCAGCTGTCCTCCGCCATCCTGGAGTATGAAACGGTCTTGCAGCGCCGCCCCGAGGATGCCGATGTGCGGGCCGCGTTGAAACAGATCGAAGACAAGGCCAGCAGCACCATGGTCCAGCCGGCAGCCGATGCGACCATGGGTTCGGTCTCTGAAACCACCCTGCTGCGGCGCAAAGCCCGCACCACCTCGGCCGATGAGATCGATGACGGCCGCAAGTCGCTATATAAAATTTTCGTGGAAAGCAAATTCATCACGGCGGGCGATTTTGATTTATGCTGGCATCAGGCGAACTTGACCACCGTCCCGGCAGACGTGGTGGAACCGTTTATCCAGACGTTGCACGAAAAAGGCATTTACGCCATCGACAAATCCTTGCGGCTGCTGTCAGACCGATCGCGGGTAGCGTATTTGCCGCTGGATCGCTACGACGTGGACATCGATTTGGCGCGGGGGTTTCCGGCGGATGTATGCCGGCGCTGGTGCGTGCTGCCCTTTGACCGGATGAGCAAGGCCATTCTGGTGGCCACCGCCAACCCCTTCAACCAGCAGGCCGCCAAGGAACTGGCCGAGGCCACCACCCACCGGTTGCTGTGGTATGTCGCCAACCCCAGCGACATCATCGCCAACCTGCGCAAAGCGTTTCGTTGACCATGGCCAAAATCAAGTCATTCGCTGAACGGATCGCCGATGCCCTCGTCGAAGATGGCCTGCTAAGCGCGAACCAGATTGAGGAACTCCTCGAACGCCAGAAAAAAGAAGGCGCCCGGCTGGTAAAACTGCTCATCGACAAGGACAAGCAATACGTCAGCCCGGATGACCTCGCCGTTTGTATGGGCCGCGTTTTAAATGTTTCCCCGATTAATCTGGCCCGCATCAGCATCGCGCCCGACTTGATCGATCTGGTGCCACGCGACACCGCGCACAACTACAAGGTTATCCCGGTCAGCCGGCTGGAGAACAAGTTGTTTCTCGCCATGGCTGATCCGCTGAACGTCCTGGCCATTGACGACATCCGGCGCATCACCAAGCTGGAGATTTCCCCGCTCATCGCCTCAGAAAAGGCGATCGCCGATAAGTTGAGCGCCATTGATTCCGCCAAGAGCGGTTCCATGGAGGACATCATTCAGGATGCCCAGAAAAACGACACCGACCCGGAAACGCTCGAATCCATTAAAGAAGCTGTCGAAGAAGTCAACCTCGACCGGCTGGCCGCTTCCAGCGAGGAAGCTCCCGTCATCAAGTTGGCCAACCTGATCATTCTACAGGCCATCAAAGACCGCGCCAGCGATATTCACCTCGAACCCTTTGAAAAGGCGATGCGCCTGCGCTACCGCATCGACGGCGTCCTTATTGATGCCACGCCGCCGCCCAAGCAGATGCAACTCGCGCTGGCCTCGCGCCTCAAGATCATGTCGAACCTCGACATCGCTGAGCGCCGGATGCCGCAGGACGGCCGGATGCGGGTCAAGGTCAGCGGCAAAGATTACAACCTGCGCGTTTCCGTGCTCCCCACCGTGCATGGCGAAAAAGTCGTGCTCCGCGTCCTGGACAAATCCAATTTGTCCGCCAGCATTGACAAGCTCGGGCTCGACGAGATGACCCTGAAACAATTCCGGGCCGCCATTGACGCTCCGCACGGATTGATCCTCGTCACCGGCCCAACCGGTTCCGGCAAGACCACGACGCTTTACTCCGCGCTCAACGAACTGAACAGCCCGCAATGGAACATCGTCACCGTCGAGGATCCGGTTGAATTTCAAGTGCCCGGCATCAACCAGGTGCCAACCAAGAGGGAAATCGGCCTCACCTTCGCCAACGCGCTCCGCTCCATTTTGCGTCAGGACCCGGACATCGTTATGATCGGCGAAATCCGCGATACGGAAACCGCCGAAATCGCTATTGAAGCCGCGCTGACCGGCCACCAGGTGCTTTCCACCATGCACTGTAATGACGCCCCCGGTGCTATCGCTCGGCTGGATGACATGGGCATTGCGCCCTTCTTGATTTCCTCCTCGGTCATCCTTTCCTGCGCCCAGCGCCTGTTGCGCCGCATTTGTTCCCACTGCAAGGAACCCGTGACTTACCCGGCCAAAATGTTTGAAGACCTCGGCATTGACCCGGCCATGTTTGATGGCGTCCCGCTGTTCCGCGGCCGCGGCTGTGATCGCTGCAAAAGTTCCGGCTACGTCGGGCGGATGGCGATTATCGAGGCAATGACCATTAGCGACCAGATTCGCAAACTCATCATCGCCCGCGCCAGCAGCCGCGAAATGGCCAAGATCGCCGTGAATCAAGGCATGAAGACCCTCCGCATGGTGGGCTTGGATCGCGCCCGCGACGGCATCACCACCTTGGAACAGGTCATGGTGACCACCTCGGCGTTTTGAGGTTGCTTAAAAAACCCGCCGCTGAGGCGTCTCCGGCGGTTGCGTGGAATTCTGAAGCCAAGGGGGCAACTGGGCGGTTCCCGGTTTGGCGGTGACGGGTTGAGCAAAAGACGCGGTCACCGCCGGCAACCCCATCGGTCTCGCCGGCTTACTTACCGTAGTGGAAAGCGGCGCAAAAGCCCGGCCGGCGGGATTGACCGGCACCGCCGTCTCTTTTGATTCCAATGGCCGGAACGCGGGAGCAAACGCCATGGGGACCGGTTTGTCGGGCGGCGTAGGCGGATCCAACAATGCCCGCAAACGCTCCATGCTGGCTACTCTGGCCGGATCCGGCTTGGCGACCGGCAAGGGTTGTTGAAATGAACTCGTCCAGCCGCCCCCCCTACTGGTCTCGGTTGAAGCACTCTCGCCGTATACGGCCGCTCGTTTAAATTGATCAAAATACTTCGAGGCCTCGTGATTCAATCCGCCACCTTGACCTGATATTCGATCTCGTTCCACCGGCGGGCGAAACGGGTTGTTTGGAGAATCCTCCAGCAGCAAGGCCGCGTTGGGGCGGCCATTCGTGGCCGAATCGGACGTCCCATGCGTCTGGCGCATTAAAAACCGCTCCTCGATGGTCAGCTTTTCATCGTTCTTCGAATCGGCGACCCCCAGAATCGTTCCCACCGTGGTCACGCCAAGAATTTCTTCCGGCGTCAGCAGCGTCCACTTTTTTTTGTTGTCGAGAACTTTCTGCCAGCGCTTCGCCTCTTCGGGGGAAACCGCCCGCGGCGCCTGATATCCCGGCAAAACATCAAATGACCCGGCGGGCGAGTTGCCAAACAAGGACCCCGGCGCATTGAACGCACCCGCCGCGCCGCGCAGTGACGACGGCGGCGGCAGAAAAGCGTTGGCCTTCGCCGCAACATCCTCGGTTGGTTTAGAATAAATAATGGACTGCTGTTGCGCCCCCGCTTCATACGCCAGCGCAGCGACCGCAAGCACGGTCGCCCACTGGCGGCTCAGGTTGGTGGGGGAACAAGGCATTTTCAGATTTCCACGCTATACGATTGGACACCCTCCGTCAAAAATGAATTCAAAATGAATCCGTGAAAAAAGCGTTGGGCCAGAAGGGTTCGCTCTTATTGCCGCTCGTATTCGCCTTTGCCCAGTTTTTTATAAACTTGAAACCCGGCTTTCTTGGCATCTGTAACCGAGAGCGGCTTGAGTTTGTGCGGCGTGCTGAAGCCGGAAATGATCTTGCGCACCGGCTTTTTGCAGGCTGGACATTTGGTGAGCGGTGCCGCCGACAGCGGCCGGTTCAAGGTGAAACTGCCACCGCAGATTTTACACTCACCCTCGCACAGCTCGTATTCATAAAGTGGCATCCCCCAGTTTACGCCGGCGGAGTCCGGTTGGGCAAGTCACCTCCCGGGCATTGAATGGGCCGCCCGCCAGGTCTCGAGTCGTTCCCGAGCCAGTTTTTGCTGTTCCCCACTGAATCCGCCAAACAATTCAAGGGCCCGGATGATTCTTTCCGCCCGCTGAAGATCCCCGCAATATCGGCCATGCACTTCCGCCAGTTTCAACCGCAAGTCAAAATCATGGGGCTGTAACTTTACTTGATGGGTCAAGATGTCCACCGCAGTGCCAAACCCGCCCTTGGCCAGCCAATCGTCCACCGTCAGAAGGCCGACCGGGACTGGCTCCGGCGGCGATACCTCGGGCGCTTGACGCCATTCCTCCAAGGAACGCCGGGCAAACTCCACGTGCGCGGCATCCACGTGCGGCTGGCGTTCAAATTCCCGCAGAATTTCTGCCGCCCGCTCCGGCTGCTGCAAGTCCTGCGCAAATAGCCGCACCAACATGATGGCCGCGCCGGCATCCGCAGGATGTTTCGCCAACAGCAGCCTGAGTATTTGCTCCGCCTCGGCATACCGCCGCTGGCCGCGCAGCCGGGCGGCCTCATTCAGGGGATTAACGAGTTTTTCTCCCGGCTGCGGAATGCCCAGAAATTCCAAGATCGTCTCCAGCACCACCGGGTTCAGGTCGCCAGACTTTTTAAATTCCTGGCAGAGCCGGATGGCCTCGATCTTACGCCCGTTGCGAATTAAATGCCCGATCGTATCCAAATAACGCTGGGTCTTACCTGGATCAAACGGGCGTTCGTCCTGGAGGGTCGGATCAACCAATCGAAGAAAACCGCCCGCGAACACCTCCGAAAGGCTGCTGCGCAATAGCAGCGCAATGGAAACCGGGATGATGAGCAGCAACGGAACGCCACCCACGCCACCACCGCCACCACCGCCTTCCGCGACTGCCAGCAGCACCGCGAATAGAAAAACCACCGCCACCGTGCGGAGCGCGCGGGTAAAATGCCGGTCGCGCTTGTTTTCGCCACTGACATTTTTGTCCCGTCCCGTCAGCCACCAAGTGCCCAGCGCCACGCCGGCCAGAATGCCGATGTTCAGGAAAAGCATCGGCATAATGGCAGGTTTATTTTTTCAAAAACGCGCTGAACAAGTCAATCGGCAGCGGCAGGAAGGTGGTGGTGTTGTGTTCGCTGGCCATTTCCCGCATGGTCTGGAGATAGCGCAGTTGCAAGGCAATCGGTTCCTTGGCAATGAGGCCGGCGGCCTGCACCATTTTCTCGGCGGCTTGGAATTCGCCTTCTGCGTTCACAATCTTCGCGCGGCGTTCGCGTTCAGCTTCGGCCTGCTTGGCCATCGCGCGTTTCATGCTGTCCGGCAACGCCACGTCCTTCACTTCCACCGCT
>CAIMLG010000001.1 GCA_903842235.1 uncultured Verrucomicrobia subdivision 3 bacterium | reverse complement strand
GTGAGCGTGCGGCCGCGCATCTGCTTCTGGATTTCCGGCAAATACCGTTCCGCCACGGCGAACGCCGCATAGATGGGATGAATCTGGTTGATGGTCAGCAACACGTCATCCGGCGACTTGACCACATTGCCCGCGTGGAACTGCAAGCCGCCGGTGCGGCCATCAATCGGCGCGCGGATTTCACAGTATTGCAGGTTCAGTTCCGCATTCGTCACCGCCGCGCCATCGGCAGCCACCGTGCCCGTCAACGCATCGAAGCCGGCCCGGCTGGTGTCAAATTCATCCTGCGAAATCAATTTTTGTCCGAACAACTTCTGCTCGCGGAGGAACTGAATCCGAGAATTTTCCAACTGCGCCACGTCGCGCTGCAAATTCCCCCGGGCGAGCGTCAACGCCGCCTGCGCAGGGCGCGGGTCAATGGTGAACAAGAGGTCGCCGGTTTTGACTTCCTGCCCCTCCTGAAAATTCACCGTGGCGATGGTGCCGCCGATCTGCGGACGGATGGTCACGGTGAGAACGGGCATGACGTGCCCGACCGGCGGTGGACTGATGATCACCGGCATGGTTTTGGCGACCGCCGGCGCCACCAGCACCGGCACGGCGGGCGTGGTTTTGGCGGGGTTGCCACGGGAGCAACCGGCCGCCAGCAACAGGAGAAAAAACGCGGCGCAAGGATGAATTATTTTTTTCACAGACACTTTGATTTTTTAAGTTTGGCCGCCACCCCAACCGGACGGAATCCAGGCGAAATGGTTTCAAGGAATTTTCCGTATTCCCGCTGGAATTTCAGATCATGCGGCGGGCAACCCGTGATGATACGGGCCAGTTGCGGCAGGGCCAGCGGGAACATCGCCAGCGAAGCCAGCGCGAGTTGAAGATACTCCGGCCTGACCCCGGACTGCAACTTGCCGGCCGCCTGCTGCCGGCGGATCAACTCGCGGAGCCCGGCGGCCAACCGGCGGCGCTCCGGTTCGTTGTGCACGCGTCCGCCAGCGGTTTGCAGGGATTCCCATGCCAGCAACCGGATCCATTCATGATCCCGACAATTCTGGGCGAACCGCACTTGCAACCCCTCCACAAAGTCGGATGAGCTGGAATGGAAAAGCGCCATACGATCGCTGATTTTCCAGCGCAGCACGGCGCGGAACAATCCCGCCTTATCCTTGAAGTAGTGGTAGAGCATCCGCTTGTTGCTACCGGCGCGGCGGGCGATGGCATCCACCCGCGCGCCGGCGAAGCCCAGGGCGGCAAATTCACTGAAGGCCGCCGCAAGGATGCGGGCGCGCGTGCGCTCCGGGGCGCGCACTGATTCCGGGTTCCGGGACATGACGACCATTAAGTAACTGAAAAGTTACTTGACGGCAAGACCGAAGCGTCAGGCGGCAGGCGGCGGGCCGGGATGGTTCATCTCCTCGATTTCGCGCATCATCTTGTCCGCCGCATCCTGCGAGAGGCTGTGCGAAACGGAGATGCCAAACTGCTGCTTGAGATATTCATCCAGCCGCAGCCAGCGGCCCTGAAATTTAACCTGCCCGGTCCACGCGCAGATGGTGACAAATTCCTGCAGCTTCTCCAGCCGCAGCAAAATGACCAGCACCATGGCCAGTGCCAGGGACACGGCAACAATCAACACCACCGACATGATCTGGGTGTAAAAAACATCCGCCTCGGCCCGCTCTTGTTGCCGGCCCAAGGCCTGCTCCTGCTCTTCGTGGGCCTGAAACAACACCCGCCGCATTTGATCCATTTTTGCCTTTCCGCGCTGGGTCAGAATCACCACCGAATTGCGGGCCGGTTTCGAACCGTAAAAAACGACGCTGGCCGGGTCAAAGACCAGTTCATCACCCACCATTTTTTCGAGCGAGAAAACATT